>JBAQZP010000132.1:0-11358 GCA_049791095.1 Phormidesmis sp. | reverse complement strand
TACAGCTTGCTAGACGGGATTCCAACTTAGGCTGTCAGTTACCGCCGTTTATTCCCGCTTCAGGCGTTGATGGCTAGTCGCGAACCTGGGGAATATGCTTTCACTCCACCACTTGGAGGAAGGGACTTTCACCCTTATCTAGATATCAGTTATCAAGGTTCTTTCCTTGTCTTCTATCCCCCAGGCAAAGCTGGTTTCAGAAGAACACATCGCACGCCGAGATACGTGTAATTCCGCTCACATCTCCCTAAGATGCCTGCATAGCAGTCATTCCAAGGTGTACTACTCAGCTATGCCAAGCGTTGAGAAGCGCATCGGCCAAGCCATAATCTCCTCTAACGGTAAGGGTTTGGTTAACAAATCGAGGATGTAGTCGCCATAGCGCTTGATTTTGCTGGTGAGATAAGGACTAAGACCCGCGAGTAGCTCCGGCGTCACCGGAAAGCCTTGATCGCTGACGGCCTGAATCGCCTGAGAGAGATCAACGGTATTCTGCAAAATGATTGCATTAGCAACTAGATCGAGATAGTGCAAGCGCTTCTCCTGCTCCAGTGGATCGTTGTCAGTAATCACCCCCGCTTTAGCAAAGAACACCCAGTCAACAAACTGGTTAAACTGCTCCACTTTGTTGGTGCAAGCGGTCGTTTCCTGCCGCAGCTCTGGCTCCGAAACATAGCGTAAAAGGAACAGCGTCCGAGTGACATTACCCAACGCTTGAAACGCCTTGTATAGACGGCTCTTGCCGCTGTAGCTGTTGAGCTTTTTAAGCAGCGTAGAGGGCATCAGCTTACCGGCTTTAACAGAGAGCATCACCCGCATCAAATCCTTCCAGTGGGTCTTAATCATCGCCCAGTCAGCGACGCCTTTGAACAACGGCTCAATGAACTCGTAGGCACTACTCGCTGTCGGTTTGAGCAACTTGAGATCGCTCCAGTTACGAATGCGCGGTCTGAGGTCAATGCCCATCAAATAGGAGAGGCCAAAGACAGGCGATGACTGACCTTGCGTATCCGCGTGAAGGATACCGGGCTGAATATCGGACTTATTTTTAATCAGGCCATCAAGAATGTAGACCGCCTCCCACATCCCGCAGCTAATGAAGTGTGTGAACAGCGCCACGTACTGATCAGAAACGTGGTGATAGGCAATGCCACCATAGCCCTGATAGCGAATGTGATATTCACAGAGCAGATTGTTCTCGTAGGTTTCAAACTTACTGCCATCGGCAGCAGCCTTCTCCCCCGTTCCCCAGCACTTGGGTAAGTCCAACTTGTGATAGGCGTTGAGGATGTCGCAGATCGCTCGCTGCAAGGTGTCTGCACTGACATGCCGCCGATTAACGTATGAGAGCTGGTGATAGGTCGTGTGGCCCCGCACATGCCGAGCTGTTTGAGTCGGCCCCAAATTGCAGCCGTAGGCAAAGGCCGTCAAAATATAGCGCTCTGGGGCATCCTCAATTTTTGGCTCGGAGCCTGAGAGCGGGCCAAGGTGCCGCGTCCAGTTGAGCCAATGCTCGACGTTACACAGAATATCCAGCACCGTGCGCTCAGGCATCTGCTCATCTAGGGCCGCAGCGAATTCATCGGCATTCTTGGGAATCAGCGCGGCGGGCACCTTTTTGAGAACCGGATCGCCCTCTTCATTAAAGGAGAGCTGGTCGTCACCTTGCAGTTTGCTATCCACCTCGGCAGAGCGCTCTATCAGCAGGGCTTTGAGATGTTCGACAAAGCCCTCAGCCGTTGCCGGAATGCCCAACTGCTCGCAGTACTCTGCGACTGACTGCTCGCACTCTTCCCAGGCCAATAGCTGCGCTCTAAAATCGGCATATTCTTCTGAGCCAGTGACGTAGGCATCGCCCGTCTTCAACGCCACGGCCAACGCCGCAAAAACGCAGACCTCTAAATGCTGACGCACCAGCATCTGTTGGCCGTCCACATCGGCGATCGCTAATTGACGCCACGCAGCACTCATAAAACTCACATCGATCTCTACTGGCAGGTATTTACACCGCTGGTGCTGATGGGCCAAGATGAACGCCATTGCTTCGGTGAGTGTGGCATCTTCACTGGCTGATTGAATATCGAGTAGACGCAATAGGTCAAACAGCCGCCGTCGAAATGATGAGTAGAACCGCCACATCAGCGATAGATGATTCGCAGAGTTGTAGGCTCTAACCTCCTCACACTCAACCAAGAGCGCGTCGGCTCCCCCCTCTGCACTCAATAGCATCTGCATCGACCGATGAAACGGCACGGGTTTAGTCTCTGTTTTGGCGACACTCAGCGTTTGGCTGAAAAGTCCTAGCAACCGCTCTGTACGGGCCAGATGTTTCTCTCGCAGTTCCACCAGACGCCTGCGGGCACTGGCGTCAATCTTTTTCATTCGCTTGAGCAGCATCTCGACCAGATGATCTCGCATTTTTACCTGCGCCCGATAGAGCAAGCACAGCAATAACGTCCGCCGCTTGGCTACGTTGATATCTCGAAACTCAGCGATATCTAAGGTCTTGGCATAGGCGGCTAAATGCTTAAGCTTGAGCAAATTAATATCCTTCAGCAAGCGCTGCGCATCGCCAAATGACATCAGCTCATCGAAGGTCTGTTGCAGTTGAACTAAGTGCTTCAGCTTCTCGCTCTTCGGCGCGGCCTTAAGCCGGTTGAGCAACGCCTTTATCTCAGCCTCAGGTTGTGCAATCAACCCGTCCAGGTAGTCGCGCTCGTCCTGATTTAGCTGGCTTGAAACCTGCCGATACAGCTCCGTGTGATTGGTTGCTCGCAGATGCTTGGCCAGTCGTTCCAAAGTGCTAAAAGCAGGCAGCTCGTAGCTTTCTTTGACCAGCGTTTCGACCGCCACATTTATCAAGTCAGTGGGGTGATCCATCACGACGACGGCAGCTTCAATTGCTTTAGCGGCGACCCGCTTGGCAACACTGCTATAGGGCTTAACCTGGAGATATTTGCGAATGACCTGATAGTAGCGACGGCGGGAAGCTTCTGGCGCAAACGCAGATACCGTCGCATCAAATCCTAACTGCTCGCGGATGTGAGAGATCACCGATTCCGGAACAACTTCAGGATGGGGAAAATAGCCCAGGCGTTGAAATGACTTCAGGAGTACCAAAAAGCTGAGACGGTTCGGCACCTGACGTACTCGCTGAGCAGCAAGAGCCAATTCAGCCTCTGTAGGCGTGTACAGCTCAGCGAGTTCTTCGGGGTTGGGAGATTGTTTGAAATAGGGGTATGCCGTACGGTTTAGGGCAGTCATGGCAAAGTAGAGAACGCTTCAAGAATAGATGGCAAGACGGCTAAGACTCAGCCGCAGCGACCGTCCGTTTATAGGGCTGACCGCAATGAGGGCAGAACCGAAAAGTCAGTGAGTGCAGTGGCTCTCCACAAACGCCGCAGGCATCCTGCAAGCCGCTGCCGCACATGAAGCAATACTGGGAGCGAGCGTCTGTCCAGATGGGATCTGGCGCAGTGCCTGCTTGCCAGCACTGCGGACAAAATTTAAGTGAAGGGCCGAGCGTCCCTGCTTGCCCTCGGGTGACCGCCTCCAAATAATCTATCGGCACCTGAAGCGCTTTCGATAAACTGCTGAGCGTTCGACGGTTCAGCGTTTGCGTTTGGCCGCGTTCGATTTTGCCCAGGCTTTGCTTATGGATGCCTGCTTGCTCAGCTATGGCAACACGGCTTAAACCGAGCGCTTCTCGTTGACGGTTCACATAGTCAGCTAGTGATTCTTGGGCTTTTGGAAGCTGGTGAGCATCTACAGTAGACAATGAAGTTTACCTTCAGATATATCTAATGGTGCTATCGTAAAGCTGGTAGAAGCAACTCCTAATACCTTCAGATTGTCTTAATGTCATCTTCTACATTGGCGACCGTAGCAACTCAATTTCTACAACGACCAGGGCTAGCAAAGGGAACGCTCAGAGCCTACGAATCAACGCTGATGCCTTTGCTGGCAGCATACGGTAGTTGGCCAATTAATCTGTTGGAACGCGGCGAAGTCGTTGAGTACTTGCAGAGCCTGACGCACCTAGCCTATACAACCCGGCGAAAGCATCAGGCGACGGTGCAGGCACTGTTTAATTTTGCCGTTGAGCAAGGTTACTTGAGAAACAATCCAATTGTTCGCTTGAAACAGCCAAAGCCTGACCCGCAGCAGGGCGAGCATACTTCTGATGATACGATTCGCTATCTTACAGAGGCTCAGCTCAAGTGCCTGTATCGAGCGGTTGAATTAGACATTCGCATGACAGCAATCATCAGTTTGTTGCATCGCAGCGGTGCTCGTATTTCAGAAGTACTGCAATTAGATCTTGATGACGTTGACTTTAAAGAACAACGATTTCAAGTGCTCGGAAAAGGAAATAAACAACGCTGGTGTTTTTTCTCACTAGATACCGCTACCGCGCTCGCTGAATATATTCGTGACGGGCGACACGCTCGCAGTACCGCGCTCTTTACTGCTCAGCAGCCGATCTCTTTAGAAACCTCTCGCATCAGCTACCGTCGCATTCATCAGTGCTGGGAGACACTTACTGCACCTTATCCTGACCTCGAAGACGCTAGGCTACACGACTTGCGCCATACCTTTGCCACTGAGCGCGTTGGATTAATGGGTATTGAAGAGCTGAGAGCTTTGATGGGACATGAGAGTATTCAAACAACGTTGCGCTATCAGAAGGTAACGTCTAGACGGGCAGAGTCTATCGCTAAGCAGGCGCTAGAAAAGCTGCAATAGAGGCTGCTTTTGGCCTATATATTAGCGGCTTTGTTTACCACTACAGAGTCTTATCTATTCTCTGCATCAGTAAACCGTGGCTTCAGCAACCGAAAAGGCTGTACTACTCGTGATGCCAGATTTACAACCCTTTCGTACCAATACTTTCAAGCCGATGTGAGCGGAATTACACGTATCTCGGCCAGGGGTCCACAAACATCCCACCCGACCCGCAGCAAGGATCGAACACCCGCCCTTTATACGGTTCCAACATCGCCACCAGCAGCTCGACAATGCTACGCGGCGTATAGAACTGCCCGCCCTGCTTACCTTCTGCCAGGGCAAACTCACCCAAGAAATACTCGAACACATGCCCCAGCACATCCGCACTGCGAGCCTTCGCATCACCCAGCGCGATATTGCTGACCAGATCAATCAAGCTACCTAAGCTCGTCGGATCGAGGTTCTGCCGTGCAAACACTTTGGGCAACACGCCCTTGAGCGAAGCATTCTTTGCCTCAATCGCATCCATCGCCGCGTCAACCAGCTTACCAATATCAGTCTGCTTCGCCTGACGCTGCAAAAAAGACCAGCGGGCCTCTGGCGGCACAAAAAAGATATTCTCAGCTTTGTACTCGTCTTTATCCTCTGGGTCAGCGCCTGCGTACTCGCCTTCACCGGCTTCTAGCCGATCAAAAAGCTCTACAAACGCATCCGAGATATACTTGAGAAAAATCAGACCCAGCACCACATGCTTATATTCAGCCGCATCGATGTTTTTGCGCAGCGTATCCGCCGCCTTCCAAAGCTGCTTTTCTAACGGTTCTTCTTTAGCGGATTTTGCTTTTTGGGTTCGGGCCATAACATTGAGGTTCTACAGGTAGCCGTGCCATAGTATTAGCTAGTGACACATACAAGAAAGCCCAGATACCAACGCAATCCTCGTGCCAAGGTCTTTCAAGCAATAAGCCAACGTCCGAATTGACAGCTCATTAAAACAGATTTGAAAGACTAGCATGTTCTAGTCTACAAAGCGAGGATATGGCGAGGATATGAAGCTGAATAGCAGATAAGATATACTATGGTCACTGAGGATGGCTGCCGAGGAGCTTCCTATGACCCCTGAAGCAATGCAAGCCGCCATAGAGGCCAATACTGATGCGATCGCCCAAATTAATCAGGCGTTAAATACTATCGTTTCTGAGTTCATCAGACCGACCGCACAGCAGGCCGTCGCAAATTTTGAGCGGCTAGAGAGAATTGAGGCCGTTGTTGCGGCCAATGCTGAGGAAATCACTCACTTGGGACGAGTTGTGCAGGCCAACGCCGATCAGCTAGCTGACACGCGCCAACTGTTAGCCGCTAATGCTCAGCAGCAGGCAGAAAGCAAAACTGAAATGAATCAGTTGCGGGCGTTCCACCGGGAAGTCTTGCAAAGTATGCAGGTTTTGATAAATGACACTCGCGCCGACAGACAGCGCATAGTCGCATTAGAGCAGCAAGCTAGTTAGCGACGTATAGCAACTGCCCGCCGGAAATTGTTCTCTTTTTGGGTTTGCCGTCACTCGGAATCATCGGCATCAGTACAACAGTACGCCGTAGGCAATGGGTATTCTTGAGGAGCGTGAAATGTCACTTTTTGGCGGTATAGAAGCAGGCGGAACAAAGTTTGTTTGCGCAGTAGGAACCGGGCCTGATGACCTGCGCGCAGAAGTTCGCATTCCCACCACCACGCCTGAAGAAACCATTCCTAAAGTCATTGACTTTTTTGCCCAGCACAAAGCGCCAGCCGGTAATTTAGAAGCGATTGGCATTGGTGCCTTTGGCCCTGTTGATGTTCGCCTGAAATCATCTACATTTGGGTGGTTTCTAGATACGCCAAAGCCAGGTTGGCAACAAATTGACTTCGCAGGCGTGGTAGAACGCGAGCTGAACGTACCGGTTGGCTTCGATACTGATGTAAATGCCGCCGCGCTAGGCGAGTACAAATGGGGAAATGCTCAAGGCTTAGAGACTTTTATATATCTCACAATTGGCACAGGCATTGGCGGCGGTGGCATGGTGAATGGACAGCCCATTCATGGACTGCTTCATCCCGAAATGGGTCATATCTTGATTCCGCGCGATCGCGCTGCCGACCCGTTTCCAGGAGCTTGTCCCTTTCACCAAGACTGCCTCGAAGGACTTGCCTCTGGATTTGCCATAGAGAAAAGATGGGGCCAAAAAGCAGTTGGCCTGCGCGCAAATCATCCCGCTTGGGCTTTAGAGGCTGACTATTTATCGACAGGGTTAGTGAATTTTATTCTCATGCTCTCACCAGAGCGAATTATCCTTGGTGGTGGCGTCATGGAACAGAAACAGCTTTTTGAACTGGTTCGCGCCCAGGTGCAAAGCAAGCTAAATGCTTATTTAGCCGTGCCTGAAATTACGAATGAAATAGAAGACTATATTCTGCCGCCGGGATTAGGCAACCGGTCAGGAATTATGGGCGCTTTTGCTTTGGCGCAGCAGGCGGCAAAGCGCTGAAGAATCAGAAACTTAGGTGTGAACGTGAGTGCGTAGATCGGGGCGTTGGCCCCGCCGCGAAAAAAATCTGCGCAATAGCAGCTATTCGTGTCGTTTTTATAAACGTCTAAAAAGTAACACGAATAGCTTCATTTTTCTTAAGGACATCCCGCACTCTGAGCTGCGTGTAGCCATATTGAGCGCAATCCGTTCGTATCACAAAAAAGCAACCGACACCCTAAGTATTATACAAATTGCTTATAATTCAATTTTGGAATTGACATTTTACACTTTGTTACAGCCACGCCATTATGAGGGGGTAGATAAGCGCACGATAGCTTCGTCGCACAGGAGAACCATGGTTGCATTGGCTGACTCACCCCAAGCCTTATATTCTCAAAGCCGCCTGACGCTACAGAAGGCCGAGATTGCCCCGGATACCACAGCGCTGCGCTGCCTGGATTGGGATCGCGATCGCTTCGACATTGAATTCGATCTCAAAAACGGCACCACCTACAACTCCTTTATCATTCGCGGTGAAAAGACAGCGCTGGTCGATACCTCACATGGCAAATTTCGTGAACAGTATTTGGCGTATGTGCATAAGAATATCAATCCGCTGGAACTGGATTACCTGATTGTGAACCACACCGAGCCCGATCACAGCGGCCTGATCAAAGACATTCTGGCCTGGGCTCCTCATATTGTTGTCGTGGGCTCTAAAGTGGCCATTCAGTTTCTAGAAAATATGATCCATCAGCCTTTTGACAGCCTTGTGGTCAAAAGTGGACATGAGCTGGATTTGGGCCGGGGGCATAACCTATCGTTTGTCTCTGCGCCCAACCTCCACTGGCCAGATACTATTTTTACTTACGATGCTGGTACGCGCGTGCTGTTCACCTGCGATGTGTTTGGGATGCATTACTGCGACGACTTTTTGTTTGACGAAACCCCTCATCTGCTCGAAGCTGAGTTTCGCTATTACTACGACTGTTTGATGGGGCCAAATGCTCGCTCTGTTTTGATGGCGCTAAAGCGGATTGACAAGTTTGAGGTGGATTTGATCGCCACTGGGCACGGGCCTTTGCTGCGCTATCACCGAGAAGATTGGGTAGAAAAGTATCGTCAGTGGAGCCAAAACCAGGTAAAAGCTGAAACCTTTGTGGCGCTGTTTTATGTAGAAGAGTATGGCTACAGCGATCGCATTGTGCGCGCTATTGCCGACGGCATTGCCAAAACAGGCGTCGGCGTCGAGCTAGTAGACTTGTCTGTGGCTGATTCTCATGAAATTCGAGAGCTGGCAATCAGCGCTGCTGGACTTGTCGTGGGAATGCCGCCCCAGTTAGATCAAAATGCGGCGATGCATCCTGCCTTGAGTACGCTGCTGATGGGTGTGAATCACAAACAAGCGGTCGGATTGTTTGAAACTGGCGGGGGGCGAGATGAGCCCATTTACCCCTTGCGAAATCGGTTTCAGGCAACTGGTCTCAAAGAAGCGTTTCCACCAATTGCCATTAAAAGCGAGCCAAATAAAGTTACCGATCAGCTCTGCTACGAAGCGGGCCTCGATATGGGGCAGTGGCTCACCAGAGACAAAACTGTTCGAGCTAGCAAGCAAATAGATTCTAGCCTGGATCGGGCCTTAGGCCGAATTAGCGGTGGTTTGTACATTGTGACTGCGAAAAAAGGCGATTTATCCAGTGCTATGATCGCCTCTTGGGTAATGCAGGCCAGCTTAGAACCTTTAGGAATTGCGATCTCGGTAGCCAAAGATCGCGCAATTGAACGGCTGTTGCAAGGGGGCGATCGCTTTGTGGTGAATGTTTTAGAAGAGGGCAACTATCAACCCCTGATGAAACACTTTTTGAAGCGTTTTGAGCCCGGCGCGGATCGCTTTGCAGGTATCGAAACCCATCCGGCAAACAACGGTTCTCCCATTTTGGCAAAAGCCCTGGCCTACTTAGAATGTGAGGTTGTCAGCAGATATGAATGTAGCGACCACATGATTGTTTATGCCACGGTGAACACTGGGCGCGTGTCTAAAAGAGAGGGCCTGACGGCAGTTCACCATCGCAAGGCTAGCAACCATTACTAATGCCAGCAGTCGCCTCATCAACAGCGCAGATTCGCAAGCAAACCCCCTTCCCACTACTATGGCTTATTCTCTTTCTAATCCCCTTCCCGCCTCTTCATCTACAACAACCTCTGCCGCAAAGCCGCCTGCTCGCGATCGCGATGTACAAGTCGCCCCCATCGGAGACCATACGCTCGCGATGCGATCGCGCACCTGGGAACGGCTCAAATTTGAAGTAGAGTACAACCGCCGTCAGGGAACGACGGCCAATGCTTACCTTATTCAGGGCGATCGCACCGCCCTAATCGACCCGCCCGGTGAATCATTCACGCATATTTATTTGCAAACCCTTCAACCTTATCTAGAGAAAACACCTCTCGACTACATCATTGTTAGCCACACCAATCCCAACCGGATGGCCACTTTAGCGGCCCTGATAGCACAGGCACCACAGGCCGTTATTCTCTGTTCTCGTCCGGCAGCTCAGGCGCTAAAAGCAGCCTTTCCCCAATGGCAAGACGACCGCATTCAGGCAGTCTCTCCGCTACAGTCCAACTTGGATTTGGGTCAGGGACATTGTTTGCAGTTGCTCACGGTGCCGACGCCCCGCTGGCCAGATGGACTGTGGACGTATGACCCGGCCACTCAAATTCTCTTTAGTGACAAGTTTTTTGGCGCTCATGTATGCGGCGATGCCCTCTTTGATGAAAATTGGCGACAGCTAGAAGGCGATCGGCGCTACTATTTCGATTGTCTTCACGCTGCTCAGACCAGGCAGGTAGAAGCCGCGCTCGATCAGATCGAACAACTGCCGCTGAAGTGCTTCGCACCAGGGCATGGCTCGCTGGTACGCTATAGCCTGAGCCGCCTGCGAGATGACTATCGCCAATGGTGCCAGCAGCAGACCCATCACAGTTTACAGGTTGCAATGCTGTATGCGTCGGCCTATGGCAATACGGCTGTTTTGGCGGGTGCGATCGCCCAAGGCTTAATCCAGGCAGGCATCGCGGTCGAGTCGGTAAACTGTGAATCGAGCGATCCGGCTGAACTCGCCAGAATTATCGAAGCCAGCGATGGTTTCATTGTCGGCTCTCCCACCCTGGCTGGACATGCCCCCGTGCAGGTGCAAACGGCTTTGGGCATTATTCTTTCATCAGCGGTCAAAACTAAGCTGGCAGGTGTTTTTGGCTCCTACGGCTGGAGCGGAGAAGCGATTGATCTAATTGAACAAAAGCTCAAAGACAACAACTATCGCTTTGGCTTTGAGACCATTCGCGTTCGCTTTAGCCCAGATGCAGATACCTTAGCGGCTTGTCAGCAGGCAGGCGAACAGTTTGCGCAGCAGCTTAGAAAGCTGAAGAAACGAGAAACGCCCAGACAGGGGGTAAATGAAGTTCAGGCGGGTCGGACAGAGCAGGCAGTGGGCCGAGTGGTGGGATCTATGAGCGTACTTACGACCTGCCAGACCACCGATCAAGGCGATCGCCATCGCGGTCTGCTCACTAGCTGGATTTCTCAGGCGACTTTTCACCCGCCGGGATTAATGATATCGGTCGCCTCAAATCGGGCCACACAGACTTTATTTCAGCCCGACGCCCCGTTTGTCTTGAATCTTTTAAAAGAAGGCCGTACGGTTCGGCGACATTTTCAAAACTCGCCCGATGCCGAGGGCGATCCGTTTTCTCAGGTGGCGCATCGGCCTGCTGACAATGGCTGCTTGGTTTTAGAAGAGGCGCTGGCTTATCTAGAATGCACTGTGCAGCACTGGATTGACTGCGGTGACCATCGGTTGATTTATGCGAGAGTTGATTCGGGTGATGTGTTAGAAGCCACGGGCGTCACTGCGATCGCGCACCGAAAATCGGGCAGTCAGTACTAGGGCGTGTCATCAATTTGACTACGACAAACCTCTCGACAAAGCGAGGCATATCAAGTGTCAAGGGGGGTAGGCGGGTAAATGACAGCGGTTGTCGTGCTAGCTGACATTTGACAGAGACTATCAAGGCTCACATTAAGACTGGCAGCGTAAAACGACAGCCAGTGATCAAAATGAC
>JBAQZP010000131.1:0-37273 GCA_049791095.1 Phormidesmis sp. | reverse complement strand
CCACACTCGCCCCTAGTCGCTAGCTATCATACTGGGTGGAAAGGGTTAACCTTTATTCACTACCGCCATCCTCCCCATGAAACGGTAGAGCATCGCCTTTTACAGCATTCACTGGTGATCGCAGCCCCCAAAAGTTGCTTTCAGGTAGAGCGTCGTTTGGACGGCAAGTTTAAGCGCTATGCTCACGGCAACGGCCTGGTAGATGTTATTCCAGCCTTCCTAAGCCATTCGACAAACTGGGATCGGGAAGTCGAATTTTCGGTGATTGCGATTTGTCCAACATTACTAAATCGAACTACTCAGGAATCGAGGCCGCCTGAAATAGAATTGATTCCACAGTTTTCGATTAATGACCCGGTCATCCAACAATTAGCGATCGCGCTCAAGCTGGAAATTCAAACGGGTTGTCTGTCTGGCAGGTTGTATGGCGAATCATTAGGAACAGCACTGGCTGCTCGTTTGGCGCTGAACTATGCAGTTAGCAAACCTTCGCTTGAGTTCAAAAGCAACGGTTTGCCCCGGTCACAGTTGGCGCGAGTCATTGATTACATGAAAGCGAATTTGACCCAAGATTTATCAATTTTGGATTTGGCGACCCTGACTGGCATGAGCAAATCCCACTTTAGCCGATCCTTCAAGCAGTCAGTGGGAATCCCGCCCTATCAGTATTTGATGCAACAACGTGTAGAACAAGCCAAGCAATTACTAGAAAAGCAATCGATTGCAATTAGCACCATTGCCCTAGATTGCGGCTTTGCAAATCAAACTCATCTAACAAAAGTCTTCCGTCAGATGACAGGGATGACACCCAGAGCTTATCAAAAACGATGAGCCAAAATGGATTTTGAGGCCAACCTCTATTCATCTGCAATAGGAAAGCGATCGCCCGCCAAATAAGCCTCAAAGTTCTGCTTAAAGTACCGCCAGGAGGTCACACTTTCGATATCTCGTTTTTCATTAGGAGCCTGCCGATAGCTGGGAACCTGAGTGTTGATCTCGGCTTGAAGCACTTGTGGCAATTCCTCAAAGCGAGCCACTTTATGACCCATGCCGCTATAGATGAGTTGACCGGCGCGATCGCCCATCTTCATCCACGGAACCCAAGGCCCAACCCGATCCCAGCTCAAAATCAGCGGCGTCACTGAAGCAATTTCCGGGTCGCGCAAAGCCTTCGTTGGCACTGTCAGCTTGAACAACTCTACCGCCTGATAGATCGGGTTGGGGCTGTAGGCTACAAAGCGCTCGTCTCCTGCTAGCGGATTGTCGTAGTTTGAAAATAAGTCAAAAGCAAAGGTCGTAAAGTCTCCTTCCACCGTCGCCGGCAAGTCTCCTTCAAACTTTCCTTGAACCGGATTGTTCGACACATGCACTACAGTTAAAACTTCGCCCGACCAGGGATTTTCCCATCGGTGCAAAATTTCATCTGTTTCAGGATCGAGATAATATGTCAGTTCTCTCGAAGCAAAATCCCAGCTTCCATCGCCTTTGTCCACAGAGCGGCTTACATTCATCCCCACCATGTTGAACAAATGTACCTTAGGCTCATCGGGAATCAGCGCATAAATGCCGCCCGTCCAAGTGAGAAAAACCGACTCCCCCTTCGTAGAGTTCCGAACTTTGACCCAATATTTAGCATCAAACTTTTCGACGCGGCCCATAAAAGCTTTCCAAACTAACGACTCAACACCTTGTCCCACGCTAACTGATGGGCCAGCCCATATTTAATAAAGTCTTCGGCTTTGGCCTGATCGTTTTCACCAAATACGCCCAGACTGTAGGGGTTATCTTGCATTCGCTGGGTTACTTGCGATCGCTCAAACGCCGCCACCTCTGCTCTCGGTCTGTCAGTTCTAAAAAAATCTACAATCAGCACTGTTCTGTCATAAGGCGTGTGATTGTGCGGGCAGTGCGGATAGCTGTGGTCTAGCACCATAAACTTGCCTTCGTGCCAGTGCAGCGTTTCATGGCAAATTTGCATCGCCACATCTCCCTTTGGCACAATCAATCCCAGGTATCCACGATTCATATGGGGGTTGTAGTTCACATGCAGCTTGACATCCAATCCAGGCAGAAAAGTGCCAAAGTATACATTTCTAATGACATCTTTATGAGCGTTGTTCGTCTGTTTAATTGCCTCAGTTAGCCGAGGGAAATACTTTTCTCTTAGCGCTAGCACATGCGCTGCCGCCTCTGAAGCCGCGTAGTCAGGATAGCTAATTTGATATGTACGAATGTAGTCTTCAATGAACAACCCTTGAAACAAAACTCCGAATGCCTGGTACTTGGACTTACCGCGAGTAGTGATGGTTTTGCTTTTAGGCCCCATTACCTGAGTTTGCAGATGCCGCTCTGCTGGCGAAGCGTTGTTTATAAAATGCGTAAATTCGTCTCTTATGGGCTGCCAATGGGTCTGAAAGCTTTTGAGAAAAGGAAATTGGCTCGGATCCTTGTGATACTCGTTAAAACTTTCCATAAACGTCGATTTTTAGCACATCAAATATAAATGTATCTTAATCATAGCGAACAGTTAGGGGCTACGGAAACTCATTAGAATGGATGGCAGGTTAAGAGAGGCTTAGCTTTATGCCAGCGGCACTAGACAAAATCATCAAAAACGTCCGGGCTGTGCGCCCTCACCACCCCAGCGTCGAGCGTCTCGATTTGGGGATTAAAGATGGAAAATTCGCTCAAATTGCCTCAAATATTGATTCCGATGGGGACACAGAAGTCTTTGACGCTCAGCACCTTTTAGGCTTCCCTGGCCTGGTAGATGCCCACATGCACATTGGCATCTACCAATCCCTTGACAAAGACGCCATTACCGAAAGCAAAGCCGCCGCCATGGGAGGCGTCACCACCAGCTTGAACTATATCCGCACGGGGCAGTATTACCTGAATAAAGGCGGGCCTTATCAGCTATTTTTCCCAGAAGTGCTAGCGCTGTCGGCAGGCAATTTCTTTGTGGATTACGGCTTTCATATTGCCCCAATTAGCCCCCAGCACATTGATGAAATGCAGTGGCTATACGAACAACAGGGCGTCTCTTCTTTTAAAATTTTCATGTTTTACGGCGGCTATGGCCTTCACGGTCTCTCCGATCAACAGAATCTGTTCCTGATGATCCAGCCCGAAGAACGATACGACTTTGCCCATTTCGAGTTCATCATGCGTGGCTTAAGCCAGCTCATAGCCGCTCACCCCGAGGCCAAAGAAACCCTCAGCCTCAGTCTCCATTGCGAAGTGGCCGAAATCCTCAATGCCTATACCAAAATTGTTAAACAAGATACGACGCTTACTGGGCTGAAAGCTTACAGCGCCGCCCGCCCGCCCCACTCGGAGGGGTTGGCTATTTGCATTGCTTCCTATCTCGCTCACGAAACCGACTGCGTGAATATTAACCTGCTTCACCTCAGCTCTCGTAAGGCCGTTGAAGCCGCCCTGATGATGCAGGCCACCTTTCCCCATATTAATTTTCGTCGAGAAGTCACGGTCGGACATTTGTTGTTGGATGTGGATGCGCCGACGGGTAAATGGGCAAAGGTGAATCCGCCGATTCGCGCTAGAGAGGATGTTGAGTTCTTGTGGCAAGCTGTGCTGAACCGTCAAATTGATTGGATCGTGAGCGATCATGCCTGTTGTTCAGCAGAGAAAAAAGCTAGCTTGAGCGATCCAGAGGATATTTGGCTGGCTAAATCTGGCTTTGGCGGCACTGAATATTTGCTGTCAGGAATTTTCAGTGAAGGGAATAAGCGGGGCATGGCGTATTCTCATATGGCCGAGCTTTTGAGCTGGAACCCTGCTCAACGATTTGGCTTGTTTGGCAAAGGAGATATTGCAGTAGGGTATGATGCCGATTTGGTATTGTTAGATCCCAATGAGACTTTTGTGGTGCGGGCGGCGGAATCGGAATCGCAGCAGGGTTATACGCCGCTGGAAGGACAAGAAATGACGGGAAAAGTGAAAAGTACTTTTTTGCGCGGGCAACTGATTTACGATCGGGGGCAGGTAGTCGGTACCCCGCAGGGGCAATATATCAAACGTCCAATGAGTTAGGGCAAGCCAAAACTGGCGACTCTGACAACCAACGCTCCTTCTTGAGGGTTGTGCTCAAAAACGAAGCCGCCTTTTTTGCGCTCGTTGCCCGAGAGAAAATCAAACTGCTGCTCGCCAGTTTCGTCGCTGCCGTCGGGCAGATCTAGCTCGGCTAAAACTTGCACGGTGCGAGCAATTTTGCCGCCGGTATTGCGCAAAGTAAAGGGCACGTAATAGCGGCCTTCAATCAGGCGAGTCGCTTCAGTAATTTCGACTTGGAAGGCAGGGGGCAAGTTTTTGCTAATTTGCCAGTCGTATAAGACTAAGCCAACAATGAGGGCGAGTACAAAGGCAGAAATGGCCAGGGTAACCCATTCAGCAAGCGATCGCGTTTTCTCGGCTTCTAACTGCTCCGCAGCCTCTAGGCTCGCCAATTTGTCATCGCCCATTATTTTAAGCACCTGTCCTCTTATACCCGCTCATCTACCCGCTGCTCATCTACCCGCTGCTCATCTATGCCAAAATTCTGCCAGCCGCCCCGCCTACCGAAGCAGGTAACCCTAGAACGATTATATTGCTAAGCCATTCCTGCCAGGGATCGTTACTGCTGAGCTGCTGAAAGAAAACCAGCATTAGCGATGATGCAATCAATACCACAATATAAGCGACCAGTGTCTCGGTCAGGGGGCTGAGGAGCAGGCCCTGCTGCACCCGCTTACTGCGATCGGCAAAGCCAGAGGCAAACACAATTACGTAAGAGACTAACAAAGATGCGGCCATGACCAGCAGCAGCCACAGCGGGGGCAGCGCCGATGCGATGATCGCGATTTCCTCGGTGGGTGCAATGCTAAAGGCAATCACAATCGCACCGATCAGCGTGACGTCAATATCGACTAGCGTATTGCGCAAGATGGCACGAAAGCCCCCAGCCGCCGCTGGTAATCGGATAGATTCAGTTTCTAGCAGAGTGCGGCGCTGACCCGAGCGACGGCGGTCGAGGGTAGAGCGAGCCAGGGTGACGCCCAGTGAAAAGGGGACGCCTTCAAAAATGAGCTTGCCCAGGGCTTCGGAAAGGGGGGTTTCTAGCGTGATGCGGCGCAGTAAGATTAGGGCGATCGCAGCGCAAATAATCCCAATGCCCAACGCCTCAATGCTTTCTAGCACGGTTTCTACCGGGTCGATGGTGAGCGATCGCCGAAAGCCTTCAATTTGGGTCAGTAGCACCACCACCACAAACGTCACTGCCTGTACCCCCAGTAACCGCAAAGCCCCCGTAGAAGAGCCAATCGCCCAGACTTCCACCGTATACAGCAGCGGAATCCCAAACAAAAAGCTGCCCGCCGCACCCCTCAAAATTGCCCGGAGTTCGGCCTTCCACATTGCACTTATTACCCACGGCTTCACCCATGGCTTCAGATTTAATGACATGCTGAACAACGGTTAAACAACGGTTCGAGAGTGTACTTTTGTAACGGTTTTTCAGAGCGTAGCAACATAGCGCTAATAGTTAGTAACCGATAGCACGTTACGCATAGTTTGAGGGTAGCTTATGGCCATCCCACAGACTGGCATCGGTACAAAGACCGAATCGCAAGAGAGGGGTGATGGGTAGCACGCAATTGGAGCAAGGTCATGATCACAACTTTAGGGAAAAGCGTACAGCGAACGATACTCGTTGCGGCTGGAATTTTGGCTAGTGGGTTGATGGGCGGCTGTAGTCCGGCTAATTTAGTGGCTCAAGGGATTGAACGCGAGCTGCCTAAATATGTCGGCCCGGCTGACAGCTACGATGTCAAGATTGATGGCCTGACGGTACAGTCGGGTAGCGCTGAAAGCGTGATTGCGGTAGGTGAGCGAGTGCGTCCAGACGGGGCTCCGGTGATTGATCGTCTGGAGCTGGATTTGCAAGGTGTGGTGTACGACAAAGACGCCAATAAGCTGTCGCAAGTGAATGCGGCCCGGCTAACGGCGGTGATTAAAACTGATGATTTGGATGAGTTTTTAGAGGCTTATCGCAACGTGCGTTCGGCTGAAGTGATGCTGCGATCGCCCAATACGGCCACCATTCGCGTACAGCCGGAAATTGGCGGGTTCGCCCTACCAGCCGGGACAACCGTAGATGTCACCGGCCAGCTTATCGGCCAGCAAGACCAGCTTCGGTTTGATGTGAGTGAAGTTAGCGCTGCCGGGTTTGATTTGAGTGCGATCGCCGCCCCCCGCCTGTCTGATGTGATCAATCCCCTCGCCGACTTGCAAAATCTACCCATCCCTGTAGAAATCACCTCTGTCATGGTCGCTGGTGAAACAATTGGCCTCGAAGTCGTGGGCGATCCCAGCAGCTTTTCGATGTAGAGAATTGAATTAGAATCAGAAAAGCGTGTTCAGTAGGCATCACCCGCAATGGTAGGCGTTAACTCTACTCAACAAAATCTAACTCAACCAGCTCCTTCTGCTCAATCGGCTGCTCAAATGAGCTTTGCAGAGTACTTACTACTGCCTCACACAGAAGAGCGCTGTGAGTTTGTAGATGGACGAATCGTAAAAATGATTGAGCCTACGCTGCTGCACATTCGGATCATCAAACATCTCACCGCGCTATTCGATCAGTATTTTAAAGACCAGCAGCTAGATTTTGAATGCTATGGTGGCCCTGGCGTACAGGTTCCTCGAACCAACCCACCAGCCAACCAGCAAGATCGAGTTCGCGACCCCGATCTGATTGTGGCTACCCGCGCCCGGTGGCAGAAGGTAGCAAGTCAGACTAAGGCTGTCTTTTTGCAAGGGAATATGCCTAATCTTGTGGTTGAGGTCTGTAGCCCTAGCACCGTCGGTGTAGATTTGGGCGACAAGGTAACAGAGTATGCCAGCGCCGGTATCCAAGAATATTGGATTGTCAATCCGTTAGCCGATTACGTCAGGGTATACCAGCTTGTAGGCGACGTTTACCAAATGGTGTGCGAGTGTAAAAACGACGATTTAATCGTATCGCCGACGCTAAAAAGACTGTCACTCACGGCAAATGCTGCTTATTTTAGCATGGATGCCTAGCCGGTAGAGGGTTTCGGCTTCCAGGTTAAACAGGCGCTAAGCGGTTTTGCCGAAGCCACCTTGGGCCAAAAACTTGATAACTTCGTAGCGTTCTGTCAAGATCACAGAAACAGGTCGTCACAAATGGGTGGTTGACAGTAGCAATTACACGGTATGATTGCGGTTTGAATAGAGTCCAAATAGATGTCTGTCAGTCATCTTACGCCCTTCGGCCAACTCTGTACGAGTGCTTTTGCATAAGTGCGATCTCAAATCAACGCCAATAGGCCCTAGCGCGATTGAGCGCTTCCTATTAGTTAGCCCTATTGCTGCGTTGTTTCGTTACTGCTGCGATCGCACACCTTGCAAACAGACACCTTGCAAAAAACACCCTGCCAATAGATACCCCGTAAACAAACATCTGCAAACGTCCTTACATAAAAGACAGGTCTAAAAGACAGGTCACTTTATAACTGTCATCTTCTCGGCTGCCATAGCCGCTATATTCCGCTGCCTTAAATCTTCCAGGTAATTTTAATGTCCGAACCCGTACAGTCTTTTCAAGACCTTTCCTTGAGCGATCCCGTTTTGCGGTCGCTTAACGACGCTGGCTACGAAAGCCCCACCCCCATTCAGGCCAAAACCATTCCGCCTTTGCTACAAGGCAAAGATATCATTGGCCAGGCGCAAACCGGTACCGGCAAAACAGCCGCCTTTGCGCTACCCATCCTTTGTAATATTGACACTCACAACAACCGGCCCCAGGCCCTGGTACTGGCCCCCACCCGCGAGCTGGCCCTCCAGGTGGCAGAAGCCTTTCAGGGCTATGGTAAGCATATCGACGACTTTCACGTGCTGCCGATCTACGGCGGTCAAAGCTACCAAATCCAGCTCAAGCAGCTTCGTCGCGCTGCCCATGTGGTGGTGGGCACGCCAGGCCGCGTCATCGACCATATCAAGCGCGGCACCCTCGACTTGAGCCACCTGAAATACCTGGTGCTGGATGAAGCCGATGAAATGCTGCGCATGGGCTTTATTGACGATGTGGAATGGGTGATTGACCGAACCCCAGCAGGCCGACAGATTGCCTTGTTTTCGGCGACGATGCCTCAGGTGATTCGCAAAATTGCCCAGCGCCATCTGGACAATCCCATCGAAATTTCGATCAAGACCAAGTCGAGAACGGCTGACACCATTCGCCAGCGGTTTTGGTCAGTCAGCGGGTACCACAAGCTAGATGCGCTCACCCGCATTTTAGAAGTGGAAGCCTTTGACGGCATGATTGTATTTGTGCGCACTAAAGTTGCCACAGTCGAACTTTCTGAAAAGCTGGAAGCCCGTGGTTATAACACTGCGCCGCTGAGTGGTGACGTGCCGCAAAACCAGCGAGAGCGCACGGTCGATAGGCTTAAAAAGGGCAAGTTGGATATTTTGGTGGCCACCGATGTGGCAGCCAGAGGCTTGGACGTAGAACGCATTAGCCATGTGATTAACTACGACATGCCCTACGATCCGGAAGCTTACGTACACCGAATTGGGCGCACAGGCCGAGCGGGCCGAGCGGGGGAGGCGATTTTGTTTGTGACGCCGCGTGAAAAGCGTTTGCTCAATTCTTTGGAGCGCTCGACCAAACAGAAGATTGATCGGATGGAGATGCCTTCTACGGAGGTGGTGAACGACCAGAGGATTGCCCGCTTTAAGCAAAAGATTAGCGACAAGCTAGCAGAGGAAGACTCTGATTTCTTCAAGCGCATTCTAGAGCAGTATGAGCAGGAGCATGACGTTCCGGCGATTGAAATTGCGGGCGCGTTAGCTCAGCTTTTGCAGGGCGATGAACCGCTGCTGCTGGAAGAAAAACCGGCCTCGTCAGGAAGAGAACGGGGCGATCGCGAAAGCGTTGAGATGGAGAGATTCCGCGTAGAGGTGGGCCGCAACCACAGTGTAAAGCCAGGGCATATTGTCGGGGCGATCGTGAACGAGACCGGCCTCGCCAACAAATTTATTGGCCGCATTAGCATCTATGAAGACTACAGCACGGTAGATTTGCCAACGGGCATTCCTGAAGAGACCTTCAAACTATTAAAAAAGGTTTCTGTACTGGATAACCCGATGAATATATCCAGCATGGGCAAAACCCGCGATGAGGGGGGCTGGCGTGAGGGCAGGCCGAGTAAGCGGCGGCGACGGAGCGGCCCTCCATTTAAGAAGCGGCGGAAGGATAACAAGCCCGTGGAAAAGCCGATCCTTAATTAAGACGTAAAGACGTAAAAGGAGGCGAACCTTTACAGTTCACCTCCTTTTCTGCCTATAAACCAAGAGTGGCTAGAAGCCCGCTTCTTTGAAAGACTGGTAAGGCTTTTCAGGATGGTACAGATGGCACTCCGTCGCGATTGACTTCATCAGCGCCCAGTTAAACTTGCGCTCAATGATATGCTCGCCCCAGTTTTCTTTGAGGTTGGCATGGGCCTGGCGCAGGTTGTACGAAGGAATGCCGGTGGAAATATGGTGAGGCACATGGACGTTGATGTCGTGGCAAAGAATTTCAATCCAGCGGGGATAGGTGCAGTGAACGGTGCCCGCTAGCTGAGCGTCTCCGGCATTCCACAATTCAGCGGGTTGAAAGGAAATTTCGGGAATGGTGTGATGCACGATTGTAAAGGTGCTCATCCAGAAGTGGTACACCATCCAGGGCATTAGCCAGAACTTGATGAAGCCCCAGAATCCGGTGGTGGCAATCAGCACCGGGAAGAAGATAGCGGCAAAGACAATCACCACTGTGCAGGAGAAGACGACTTTGGCGCGATCGCGTTGCTTAAAGTTCCTCAAGTCAAAATGCAGCAGTGCCCAATGGCCGATAGAACCTGTCCACCAAAAGTAGCCCCGCACGAGCTGATACAGCTTTTGCAAAATCGGGTGAGTTTGGGCAAAATCATCGGCATACCAGGGATACCAGGCGTTGTCTATCTCCATTTTATTGGTGTGGAGATGATGGTGGTCGTGCAGCAATCGCCAGGAATGAAAAGGATAGATCAGCGGCAAGAAGGCAATATGGCCGACCAAATCATTTACCCAGCGGCGCTTAGCGAAGGAGCGGTGACCGGCATCGTGACCAATGACGAAGAAGCCGGTGAGCGCTGTACCGGTGAAAAACCAGCTAAAGGGCAGTAGAAACGCGGGCAAAAAGATAATGGCGCAGTAGCCTGCGATCGCCGCAGACAGGCTAATGAACACATGCTTCCAGGCTTTAGCCGAATCTTTTTCAAAATAAGCCTTCGGAAGGCTTTTAACAATTTCGTTTAGCTGCAAAGGTGCCTGGGTGGGCAATAGATCAGCAGCAATAAACCTTTCTGTCGTAGCAGTCAAAAGTCAAAACTCCATTAGAAATCGAGTAAAAGCACCCTGTAAGGCAGGATATTGTCCCAAACAAAAATGCTTCAAAAACCTTTACATTTTATAGCACCCAGCGGGCGCATAGCCGTCGAGTTTGTAGTTTGAATGCCTGAATTTCCGTGATATTTCCGATACGATGAAGGTTTACGCCTAACTTTTTTTGCAACCATGAGCCTGATTACCTTTCAATCTGTCTATAAAGACTTCGGCATCAAAGAAGTGCTGCGCGATGGCTCTTTTAGCATTGAACCCGACGACAAGGTAGGCGTCATTGGTGTCAACGGTTCTGGCAAGTCTACGCTGCTCAAAATGATGGGCGGCATGGAGCCGATTGACAGCGGCCAGCGCCTGACCAAATCAGGATCGCGGCTGGTGTATTTGCCGCAGCAGCCAGATATTAATGAAGATTTGAGCGTGCTCGATCAGGTATTTGCTGATTGTGGCGATCGCATGCAGCTTGTGCGCGAGTATGAGGCGCTTTCTCATAAAATGTCTCACGCTAGCGGCCAAGACCTTGACCAGCTCATGAATCGGCTGGCGGTCGTGGGCGAACAAATGGAGACCGAAGGCGCTTGGGATTTGGAAACGGACGCCAAAATTATTTTGAGTAAGCTCGGGATTGAAGATTTTGAAGCGAGAGTGGGCGATCTGTCGGGCGGCTATCGCAAGCGGATTGCGTTGGCCACAGCGCTGATGAGCGACCCGGATTTGCTGCTGATGGATGAGCCGACCAACCACCTGGATGCGGAGTCGGTGGAATGGCTGCAAGAGTATTTGGGTCGCTTTCGCGGGGCGATTGTGCTGATTACGCACGATCGCTACTTTTTGGACAGTGTGACCAACCGCATTATCGAAATTGACCGCGCTGACCTGTACACCTATGCAGGAAATTACGCTTATTACCTGGAGAAAAAAGCCGACCAAGAGGCATCGGCGGCTAGCTCGCAGCAAAAGTTTAAAGGGATGCTGCGGCGAGAGCTGGCCTGGTTGCGCCAGGGGCCAAAGGCGCGTAGTACCAAACAAAATGCGCGGATTGGTCGGATTGAAGAGATGAAGGATAAAACCTTCAAAGAAGCTCAGGGCAAGGTCGAGATTGATACGGCGGGGCGGCGGATTGGTAAGAAGGTGATTGAGGTGAAGGGGGTGACGAAGGGGTATGGCGATCGCACCTTAATTAAAGACTTTACGTATGAATTTACGGCGAGCGATCGCATTGGCATCATCGGCGGCAACGGCGCAGGCAAATCAACCCTGATGGACATTATCACCGGTCGCACCGAGCCCGACAGCGGCAGCGTCGAGATTGGTCAAACCATTCACATTGGCTACTTTAACCAGCATTCCGAAGAACTTTTAGAGGCGCTCAACGAGAATTTGCGGGTGATGGAATACCTGCAAGAAGAAGGCGCGTTTGTCACCACCGCCGACGGCAGCCAAATCAGCGTATCTCAAATGCTAGAGCGCTTTTTGTTTACCAGCAATCAGCAATACACCCCCATACACAAGCTTTCCGGTGGAGAAAAGCGCCGTCTCTTTTTGCTGCGCGTTTTGCTGAGTGCCCCTAATGTGTTGATCCTCGACGAGCCCACCAACGACCTCGATGTGCAAACGCTCACCGTTTTAGAAGACTATCTAGAAAGCTTTAACGGCTGCGTGATTACGGTCTCTCACGATCGCTATTTTCTCGATCGAACCGTGCAGAACATTTTCGCCCTAGAGCCCGGTGGCAATATTCGCCGCTATCCTGGCAGCTATTCGGTTTATTTAGACACCAAGAAGAAAGCAGACGCGGCAGAGAAAACAGCCCAGAAGACAGAAAATCGCTCAAAGCAAGAGAAACCACCTGAGGCTAAACCTGTTGTCAAGGCTCCGCCCAAGAAAGTTTCCAACAAAGATAAAAGAGAATATGAACAGCTAGAAAGCAACATTCCTAAGCTAGAAGCGAAAAAAGCTAAGCTAGAAAAACTGTTGTATCCAACGCCCCCAGATGACTATGAGGAGTTGCAGAAGCTGTCGGCAGAGATTGCTGCGATCGCCACAGAAATCGATGCTGCCACCGAACGCTGGATGGAGCTTGCTGAGTTGATTGCCTGAAGTCAATGAAGTTTTCGTAATCGGGTGGTATGGCCAGCTTAGCCGTCCGACTGCTGACGGATAATTTCTGTAAATAAACATGTTTTATAGCGGAAGTGACCGGTATGATGTGGAAATTTAAGCGTAGGAACACAGGAAAGCAGACATGGCAAAGGTCGCCTTGCTGATTGGTGTGAGCGAGTATGAACCAGGCTTAAATCCACTCCCCGCAGCGGTGAAAGACCTCGACGCGCTGAGGGAGGTGCTGATTGATTCAGAAATTGGGGGATTTGCTGAAACAGATGTGACGCTGCTCAAGAACCCTGATCGGCAGGCCGTTGAAGAAGCTATCTACATGTTGTTTGCCGACCGGCAGCGAGATGATTTAGTCCTACTGTTCTTTTCAGGACATGGTATTAAAGATGACAGTGGCACCCTTTACCTGGCCACTCGCGGCACTCGCAAATCATCGAAAGGAGAGCTTATTAGTTTCACAGCGGTCTCTGCCAACTATATTCACGATCGCATGAGCCGCAGCCGTTCCAAGCGGCAGGTTGTGATTTTAGATAGCTGCTTCAGTGGGGCCTTTGCCGAAGGTTTGTCTGCTAAAGATGATGGCACTATTGATATTCGCGCTCAGCTAGGGGGCGAAGGCCGCGCTGTGCTGACGTCTTCCAGCTCTACTCAATATTCCTTCGAGCAAGAGGGAGAAGATCTGTCAATGTATACCCGTTTTTTAATTGAAGGGATTAAAACGGGAGAGGCCGATGGCGATGGCGATGATGTGGTCTCTATTGACGAACTGCATCAGTACGCTAGCCGCAAAGTGCAAGAAGTGAAGCCAGAGCTAAGGCCAGAAATGTATGCCATGCGTGAAGGCTTCAAAATCCGCTTGTTTAGGGTTCCGCAAGGCGACCCCCGGCAAAGGTATCAAAAGGAAGTAGCCCGCTGCGGTCAGCGTGGTGAACTGACGATCGTTAGCCGTAGCATTTTGAATACCTGGAGAACTAAGTTAGGACTTTCGCCCGATGAGGCCGTAGCGTTGGAAGATGAGATTTTAGAGCCTTATCGCAAGGCGTTTCAGCAGAAGCTTCAGGAGTATGAGCAAACGGTTGTAAAAGTCTTGTATCAGGACGTAACGATTAAGGAAAGCACTCGCCAGGAACTGCAACAGCTTCAGCAGGTTCTAGAGCTGAGGAATGAAGACACGATTCCGATTGAAGCAAAAGTAGTTGCCCGATTAAAAACACGAAAGCAAAACCTGAAAAGCTACCAAGCAGACTTTTCAGAAGCCCTGCGGCAGGCGTATCCGCTGAGCGATGTGGCTCGCTTGCAGCTACAGCAAAGGCAACGACAGCTCACCTTGAGTGATGCAGATGTGGCTTCTATTGAAGCCCAGGTGACGGCTGAAGTTGAAACCTATCGACGGAACTTGCAGCAGTATGAACAGGCGTTTTTGGCAGCGACGCGGCAAGAATATCCGCTGAGTAAGGCCCGGCGAGATGAGCTAAGGCAGCACCAACAAAGCCTAAACCTAAGCGATGTTGAGGTCGCACCGATTGAGGCCAAGGTCACCACCCAGGTTGAAACCTATCAACAGAAACTACAGCAGTATGAAGATGCCTTTGTGGGCGCTACCCAGCGTAAAAACCTACCAGGGGAAGCCACTATTGCGCAGTTGAAACAAACCTGGCAAACCTTGGGGCTGAGGGAAGCTGATATCAAGACCGTTGAAGCGCCGATTTTGGCTAAAATCAAAACCTATCAGGCCAACTTACAGCAGTACGAACAAGCGTTTGCAGATGCGACAGAAGCGCAGTATCCGCTCAGTGAAGCAAAGCGCTCAGAGCTGCGATCGCGCCAAACAGCCTTAAACCTGAGTGATGAAGACATTGCGCCGATTGAAAGCCAGCTTAGTGCTTCATTTGAAGATCGCTTAGAGAAGCTGCAGCAGTATGAGCAGGTATTCTCGGATTCCATTCAGTTCGAGCTGCCCGTCAGTGAAGCCACTCGCGAGGAGCTGAATCGTTTTCAGCAAGTTTTAGAACTTAGCGATGCAGACGTTACACAGATTGAAGCAAAAGTGATTGCCCAAAGCCAGCAGGCTGATGCTTTGCAAGTGATAGGCAGTCAATTTTCTCCCTCTGTCGCTTCAACCGGATCCTTGCCTGGAACCCAGACAACGTCTCAAACTATTGAAGGAGATGTACAGGCAAATCAATCACCATCGGCATCACAAAAGTATGAATTAGGAGTCGCCCAGTGGATTCAGCATGGAATTTCTCTGGATGACAGTCAGATTCGCAGACATTTAAATTCTTTTCGGATAGATTTAGGGCTCAGCCGTAGTGAAGCAGAATCTATAGAGATGAAATTGACAGGAGGAACTCAAACTCCAAATACGTCTCAACCCTCACGCACTGCATCGCCGCCCGTTCAGTCGCAGTATCGCCAAGAAGAAGTTCGCCGCCCACAAAGTGCGGCTAGAATTTCAACAACGCCTTCTCCTCAACCGAAAAGTACAGCTCAGCAGTCTGTTGAAACTCCATCAGCTACAAATAAAAAATCATCTGGCTCTCTCCCCAAAGCAGCTCGACGAAGGATACTGCTAGGAAGTACAGCTTTAGGTCTAGTTCTGATAATGACTGGCTTTTCTTTATTTTCTTTTGCAACGTTTTGGTTGGGAACTTTTATTCTTTTGACAGGTGGCGCGTGTGTATGGGTTTGGGGAAGAGCGCAGTCGGAAGCTTCCTGGCGGTTATGGCGAGGGTGGTCATTTTTGGCAGGGCTTTCTGTTTGTTGGTTGGTGTGGATTTTTTTGACCTGGTTTTGGAGTTTTGACGCTGCTCTCCTGACGACGATTGCAGTTTATCTCGCATCGACCTTTATTGCACGCTGGTAGTTTTCTGTCACCTACGGTGTTCTATAGCTCAGATAAACCTGCCAGCATCGGCTCTATCATCGCTGTCCATCCCAAAATCCTGCCCTGGGCGCGGATTATCTCTACTGTCGCCTGCTTAAATTCTGGAAAACAACTTTCAGTGGCGTCTTCTAAGTAGATCAGTGCAGTTAAACTCAGGACATAGCATAGTTATCAAACGCCCCTGTCCCCAATTCTGGGGCT
Organism: Phormidesmis sp.; assembly: GCA_049791095.1. Taxonomy (GTDB): domain Bacteria; phylum Cyanobacteriota; class Cyanobacteriia; order Phormidesmidales; family Phormidesmidaceae; genus Phormidesmis. Next base: position 21,627 of record JBAQZP010000131.1, on the reverse strand, counting down.
CTGAACGTACTGCGAGAATGTTCCTAAAGTCAGCTATTTCAGCTTTTGTTCTGGCTCCCCCAAAATTGGGGGCTGGGGGGCGTCGGCATTTTAGTCGGCATTTTATAAATAATTGGGACAACCTACTTACTAGCAGCGATCGCGCTAAACACAAAGGCATTTGTTTGATTCATGTGCATGATCTGGCATAGATATAGACGAACTCAATTGCGCGCGAAAAGGACTTCTAGCAATTCGTCGCGCGTTATCTGAAAGTGAGCAGCGATATCTCTTAAAATTGCCGTAAGCGTACCAAGCTCATCTCTAACGATATGAAGTCGAATAATTTTAGGGCGATCTGCTTCTTCAAAATGACACTGAACAGCATCTAGAATCATAGTTCTCAGCTCATTTAACGTATTGGCCTGAGTAAAAATAGATTCTCCCAAAGCCCTTGCCACATAGCCTTCTTCAGGATCTTCCTCTACCAAAAAAAACACCTCGCTCATGTTCGCTAATCCCTATTCATCTGCTATCGAGTAGTTTATCAAAAACCATGCCGATGAAACTATTTCCAATAGACTTCATCGGCAGGCTCAGCGAAGTCATGGTGATTTTAAAGCAAGTGGCAAACTGCTTGCTTGTGCTGGCTGCGATCACAAGTCGAACGTTTAACCACACGATGGCTATCTCACAAAGCTATGGAACCTTAAATCTAGCAGTTAGTACTCTTCTATTCCGGCCAACACCGGCTCTAGCATCGCTGTCCACCCTACAATTCCGCCCTGGGCGCGAACCATCTCTATCGTCGCCTGCTTAAACTCGGGGAAATAACTCTCGGTTGCATCTTCTACCAGCAAACATTCATAGCCGCGATCGTTGGCCTCGCGCAGGGTGCTTTGCACGCAGACCTCTGTGGTGACGCCAGTGAAGATGAGGTGAGTGATTTGACGCGATCGCAACATATCATCTAGCCCCGTTTGATAAAACGCCCCTTTCCCTGGCTTGGCAATCACCCACTCATCCGGCAAGGGGGCAAGCGGTGCAATAATCTCATTGCCCGGCTCGCCCAAAATCAAAATCCGACCCATCGGCCCCTGATCGCCAATCGTCAGCGCACTTTTGCCCCGATACAGCTTTGATAAAGGGCAGTCCAACAGATCTGCCCGATGCCCTTCTTTGGTATGAATCACCGTTAGCCCCCGCGATCGGAACGCAGCTAAAAGCTGTTGAATGGCTGGCACAATCGTTTGCAATCGAGCGACCTCATTGCCTAGCGACTCGCCAAATCCTCCCGCCTCTAAAAAGTCTCGCTGCATATCAACAATCACCAGGGCGATATGGTCACTGCTGGGTAGCTCGTAGTCATAAGGCAACGCTGAAATTTTAGCCACTAGTCGGTTGCCTCTCTCATTCGCACGGGCTGCTGCCAAATAATCAACACAATACAGCCTTCGTCACTGGCGATCGCATGTCCTGACCCCGGCAGATTAATCACCAAAGTCCCCGCCGCATAATCACCGCGATGGTCGCGCTGCGCCCCCGAAAGCACCATTATATGTTCGTAGCCGGTATGGTCGTGGGCGGGCACGCTGGCCCCCGGCGCATACTTCAACAAAGCTGCCGATGGCCCATTTCGCCCATCGCCATAGAGTCGGTGAATCTCTACGCCTGGTCGAAAAGGTGCCCAGGCTAAGCGATTGGGCTGCTGTGCGAGAGAGAGCAGATCGGGAAGAACAATGGGGTTACTGTCCGGCCATTCGCTGGCCGATAAGGGAGAGGTCGGCATGGGCAATCTCGCTTTCATAAACAAACTTTCCATCACTGATGACGATGATGCGATCGCACAGTCCCATCAGCTCGTCCAAATCTTCACTCACCAGCAGCACGGCTACGCCCCGATTTCGCGCATTCAAAATCTCACCGTGAATGAAATCGACCGCCGAAAAGTCTAAGCCAAAGCAAGGATTTGCCGCGATTAACAGTCTTACGGAGTCGGCAGACAGCTCTCTAGCTAGAACCGTACGCTGCACATTTCCGCCCGAAAGGTGACTGACGGGCGTTTCTACCGAAGGCGTCTTGACAGAAAAAGTCTTCACCAATCCCTGCGCCATTTCTCGAATATGCTTTAAGCTTAACAGCCAGCCCCACTTGGCCTGCGGCGGTTTGTCAAACGTCCGCAGGGCCATGTTCTCCGCTACGCTCATTTCTGGTACGCAGGCATTTCGCAGGGGTTCTTCTGGCAGGGCATACACCTGATGGCGAAACATTTCCTGGCGGGTTGCGCCATAGGGTTCGCCGTTGACTTGAAAGGTGCCTGCTGTGTGCGATCGCTGCCCCGCCAACACTTCTACGAGTTCCCGCTGCCCGTTTCCTGAAACACCGGCAATCCCAACAATCTCGCCTGCCTGCACGCTCAGATGCACCCCCTTCACGGCAGGTAAACCGTTGTCACCTTTTGCGCAAATTCCTTCAATCTCTAAAACAGGCTTGCCGACGGTTGCAGCCGTACCCTCAGACTTTTGCGCCGACTGCGCCTGACGCGCTGCGCCTAGCATCATCTGCGCCATTTCCGCTACCGAGAGAGCTGCGACTGCCCCCTGCCCAGCAAGCCGTCCTTTTCGCAAAATGGTGACTTCATCGGCAAACGCCTGGACTTCCTTAAACTTGTGCGTAATCAACAGAACGCTCAAGTGACCTTTGACCACCTCCGAGCGCAGCAAGCCTAACACCTCATCTGCCTCTACCGGGGTCAGCACTGAGGTGGGTTCATCCAGTATTAAAATGCGGCTATTGAGATAAAGCTGTTTGAGGATCTCTAGCTTTTGCTTTTGCCCTGCCGCTAGCTCTGCGACGGGTACATTTAGCTTTATTTTAAAGGGAGACTGTTCGATAAAGGCTTCAAGTTGTTGGAATTCTTGCTTCCAGTTGATAATTTTGCGGTTGTCATAGCGGGCTAAAACAAGGTTCTCGGCGACCGTCATCGCGGGCACCGAGGTAAAATGCTGATACACCATGCCGATGCCTGCTGCATGGGCGTCTTTGGGGCTAGCAATCTCTTTTGACTGCCCATCGATCAGCACTTGCCCAGACGTTGGCTGATAAAAGCCCATGACGCATTTTACCAGCGTGCTTTTGCCCGCCCCATTCTCTCCGAGTAAAGCATGAACGCTGCCCGGCTTTAGCGTCATTGAGACATTGTCGAGCGCTGTAAAGCGGCCAAACCGCTTCGTCATCTCCGCAATATCTAGCTGAGGAGGCCGCTCAGGAAGGATAGGAGACTCTTGGAATATGGGCGTCTTACCCGCCACCACTCTCTCCACAAGCTAACCCTCAACCGCTTCAGTAATCGCGTCAATAAAATCATCAGAGGTTGCCACTGCGCCAAATACACCGCCCTGCATTTTAATCATCTTCAGCGCCGCTAAGTAGTTGCCATAATCGGTTGCGCCCGTACAGTCTGAGAGTATCAAACATTCATACCCTCGGTCATTGGCCTCTCGCATAGTCGTATGCACACATACATCGGTGGTAATTCCGGTCAGCACTATGTTCGCGATGCCCTTGCGCCGCAGCAACAAATCCAAATCTGTTGCAAAAAAGGCCCCTTTCCCTGGTTTGTCGATGATCGTTTCACCTGCTACTGGCGCTAGCTCGGGGATAATTTCCCAGCCTGCTTCACCGCGTACCAAAATTCTGCCACAGGGGCCAGGATCGCCAATGCCTGCGCCAATTTGTTGCGATCGCCATCGTTTATTCTCTGGCAAATCCGATAAATCGGGTCGATGCCCTTCGCGCGTATGCATGATTGGGTAGCCCAGCTCTCGCATGACCTTGAGGAGGTTTTGGAGGGGTTTTATGGGCGATCGCGTCAGCGAAAGGTCATAGCCCATCTTGTCAACATAGCCGCCCACCCCGCAGAAATCAATCTGCATGTCAATCACTATCAGCACCGTATTTTCTGGCCTCAAATCGCCATTAAACGGGTAAGGATAAGGCTCTGACTTTACCGTACGTCCCATTGTTAGCAGCTCTCACATCGACAACAATATACTGGATCAGCCGTGCTCCCCTAGAACCGGAAGCTGGGGGGCCTTCGGCATCTCTTCGCCTATATAATTTCGCGTCGGCAGCTCAAACCCACAAGACGTGCCATCGGTATGCACCACCTGATCTTCCCAGGGCAGCCGATAATTCCCGGCTACCAAATCCTGCATGTAGGTATAGGGGCAGTCTTGCGCGCCGCCTTTTACCGCCACATAGCCGCGATGGCCAAACTGATAAATATTGTTTTCTACCCCCCAGTGCTGCCGGGCCTCGCGCACCAAATCGGGCCGCACTTCGGCGGTGATAATCTCGTCTGGCCGATGGCTACCCATCACCAGCGGCTCGCCGTCAAAGTTGACAATCATGCCTTCGCCCATCGAGTCAAAGGTGCCGTCGCTGCCGCACATACAGACGGAAGCGGTCACCATCAAATTGCAAAAGGCGTTGGTTTGATTGGTCATGCGCCAGCTACTGCGAATCGGCGCGGTATAGCCCGCCGTACGAATCATAATTTCCGCCCCCTTGTAAGCGCATTCTCGCGCCATTTCTGGGAACATGCCATCGTGACAAATAATCAGCGCTAGCTTGCTGCCGTTTGGCCCATCGCATACCGGAATGCCAATGTTTCCAGGCTCCCAGGGTTCTACCGGCACCCAGGGATGCAGCTTGCGGTAATACAGCTTTAGCTCGCCAGCATCGTCGATAATCAGCCCGCTGTTGTAAGGATTGCCGTTGGGGTTGGCCTCCATAATTGAAAAGCAGCCCCAAATTTTGTGCTGGATGCAGGCTTGGCGAAAGGCTTCGACTTCTGGCCCCTCCAAGCGGCACATAATGTCGGGGTTGGTGTCCATTGACAGCCCGTGCAAAGAATATTCAGGGAATACGACGAGATCCATCGTCGGCAGGTTGCGCCTTGCCTTGCCCACCAGGTCGCAAATGCGCTGAGTCTGCGCCGCTAAATCTGCTGGCGTTACTACGTTAGGAAGCTGTAGCTGCACCATCCCAAGCACGACACCCTGGGGAGTTTTATTGAGTCCGCCTAATCCGCTCATGGCTGTTTTCCTTTCGTCACCTTCCTGGCAATTTACAGGTTTTTTGGCCACTGTTCTGTGACGGTTGCTGCAAGTTCGTTGCGATGCCCGAGCCGCTATGCCCAAGTCTCTATGCCGTCAACATCCTCGCCAAAAATCTGATTGTATTTTGCATTGCCACCATGGCCTTCTAGATCTTCGGCTTCAGGTACATGTTCGCTGAATGATAAAAGCCCTCGAAAAATAGGGCTTTTGCCTTACTTACTCAGTATTAGCCGCTAAAGCGTCATCCACAACCTTGCAGGAAGTATGGCCTTCATCGACAAAAGTATCTCGGGCAATTTGAATATCGTCCCCGTACAGCTTTACCCACTGGGTCATTTGTCCTTCTGCTGGGCCGTAGTAAGTAGACGCTGCTGGCAGGCTGCAAAGCTCTCTTAACATAGGGAGCCATCTTGCGTTTTTCGCATGTTCTACGCCGTTGTCAAACAGGTCTCTAGCGGCTTCGAGTTTTGCATCTTCTACGGATACTACGTTCACTGCTTCATCCCTTCTAGCCAGGCTCGAATCTGCGATCGCCTGACTGCCAGAATCTCGGAAATAAGCAGAGACCGCAGCGATCACAACTGCCAGGCAGACTGCCGCTACTGCCACTTTGGACAGTAGCTGAGTTTGCGCAGAAGCTTTGTTTTTGGCATTAAGGCTGCCGATTGACGCCGGGCCAATCACAGTCACCGGACGAGTGATGCCCGGAAGCTGTTGTTCTACCCAGGTCAGGTCAAAAATCTTGGCATACAGCGGGCAGGCAATTTTCAAGCTGCCGCGCTCGATATGCACCAGGCCAGAGCGCAGCAAGACTTCTTGCTCGGGGCTGTTGTCTGTCGGGACTTCATCTCTTTGAATGATTTTGATATACAAAAGCAAAAGCAGATCCTTTTGCTCGTAGTCCAGCAAGATCTGTCTGATTTCGCTCAAATGGGGGGCTGCTGTACTATTTTGCCAATTCCCAATAATGTCCTGCTGAACAATTTTATCGACAATTGCAGCCGCGTCTGAAGCTTCTACCTCAGAGACTTGCGCCACCACATAGCTGCAAAGCACTTGCGTCATAAAAGGCTGCTCACCTACCCATGCCTGAATTCTTTCAAGAATTTCTGGGATCGCGTGGGCGTCAACCTTTGGAAAAATTTCTTCCCAAAAACTTGCCAGTACCGCTGACAGATGATCGGGATGCTTCACTAATTTCATACCGGATTTCATACGGTCATGACCTAACGGTCAAAGTGAATATACGGACAGAGCATTTGGCACCATGTGGGTATTATCCCTTATGCGCTATAAACTTACATGAAGTTCCTGTAAGTATTCTTGCTGATGCTCACGGCTCTGCCACTATCCCAACCTATCACTTCAAATGACCCAGCCTGCCCCCGCTGCGCTCGGAATTGCCTTAGTTTTACTCAGCGCCGTTGGGCTAGCGGCCCAAAATGTCGTTTCTAGGCTGTTTTTTGTGCCTGCGCCGCTATTTGGCCAGGCTGCTTTTGGCGGTTGGATCCCGCCAACTTTCGGCAATATTGTGCTGATTTTGGCTTTGCGGATGGGAGGCATGGCGGTGCTGTTGGGGGCGATCGCACCCATCCTCCATGCCCAGACTTTCACGACGCTCAAAAAACTGCCTCGCGATCGCCAGCTATGCGGCTATGTATTGGGCAGTGGGCTTTGCCTGTTTGTGGGGCTGACGTCCTTGTATTTTGCGCTGAGTCAAGTGGTTGCTGGGATTGCGATCGCGGCCTTCTTTATCTACCCCGCCATCACCGTTCTGCTTGCCTGGCGCATCCTTCACCAGCGCCTGCGTCCCTACCAGCTTGGCCTGATGACGCTCCTGTTTATCGGCGTCGCGCTAACGACCCTGGAGTCTAACGCGGCCAGTTCTGCTAACCCTACGCTAGGAATTCTGGCTGGCCTCACGGCTGGCCTCAGCTTTGGTCTCTATGGCATTTTCGCCGAACTGGCCCTGCAAAATCAAGCCCGCAGCCTGGCCCTTCACCCGGTGCCCTTTTCTCTGGCTACCTTTCTCGTGGTTGCCACCCTGTCAAGTCTGAGCCTGCCTATCATCGGCAACATCGAAATCACCCCGGCCACCTGGCTGCCCGTTTTGATCACGACTCTATTCTCGGCTATCCTCACCGTTATTGCCTACGTCCTCAACAACTTTGGCATCCGCATTATTGGCGCATCCCTCACCGCCTTGATCAGCGCCAGCACCCCAGCTCTGACCGCGCTTTTTGCTTGGGTTGCTTTGCAAGAGGCGCTTCAAGGTCAGCAGATGGCAGGAATTGGCCTGGTGACCATTGGGGTAGCTGCTTTGAGTTGCAAACCTGGCAAGCCGTCAGCCGATTCTTGAGTCTATTGAGGTCACGCTGTTAAGGCTGTAATAGCGGCTTGAAGTGCATTAGCAACGCCGCTATTGGGCAAGCTGCTGATCATCTGCGGCCCCTGATGTAATAAAAACTGCTGAAATCGAGGATCTTGCTCGGCTTCGGATAATAGAATTTGTTGAATTAATTCCTGCTGGGCTTCATCGGTTGTAGCTACGTTCTGACGGGTTAGCAGGCTGATTAACCGCTGAAATGTTGCATCCGCATCGTCAGCGCTGGTTACCAGGCTGCGTACGCGCTCGGCGGCTTCCTGGTATTCGATATTTCCCGAGCCCGCCAGGTTAGTAATCGTGCTCCCTGAGATGAAAAAGTTGTTGCCTAATGAGCGTTTTGTTAACTCTTTGAGCGCTTCCGCCTGATTGCCCGAAAGCCCTGCGAGCTGCCTGACTAACCGCTCACTTTCGGCTAATCGGCTTTTAGTTTCTTCATAATCTCGATAGATAGAGTCTTTAATGGTGGCCGCTACGGTTTCGTCCCTGGTTTCGCCATTAGGAGCTAATGGATAAACAGCGTTCAGCCGTTCTTCGATCAGGAATTCATTGATTTTATCATTGCTGCTTTTGACCTTTACCACCCAAAGGTTGCCGCGTTGTTCTATGCCTTTGAGTTCTATACCCAGATCGGGCGCTTCGGTTTGTAGCTTATAAAGTGAAAGGCTGAGGGCGGCATAGTCAAATTCGCCTTTAAACACAAGTTCAACAATATCTTCGGGTTCAGCAAACAGGGTGGCAAATTCGTTGGGCTCGAAATTACGCCCGATGGGATAGCGATCGCTTGGCTTTCCCTCTCGATATTTGCGATAGATATAGTCGCAGCGTACGTTTGTAAACCGAGTCTGAGCGCTCACGCTCCAATCTTCGATGCAGATGCCTGACAAGTCGGCTTCCGTAAAATCGGCTCTAGCCACTTGAGCGCGCACCAAGATGCAATCTCGTAAGTCGGCAGAATGAAGATTGGCTTCTGTGAGGTTTGCATCAATCAAAATGTTTTTGCGCAAGTCCACCCCGCCCAAGTCCACTCCGGCTAACTGGGTTCGCACCAGCAAACTTTCTCGTAAATCTACATTTTTTAGATCCGCGCCAGTTAGATTGGTATCTGTAAAATCGAAGCCTCGTAGATCTGCGCCTTGAAGATAGGCACCTTGTAAGTTAAGCCCTTTGAAGTTACGCTCAACTTTTTTTCCTACTAGCAGTTGCTGCACTTTAGGATATTCCAGGTCTAGATATTGGCTATCGACACGCGCTCGCTCTAGCCCAATTACGTTTTGAAAACAAGTTCGGTATAGCTGCCGCGCTCGCAGATCGCAATTGGCCAATTTGGCGTTGGTGAAATTGACCTGACTGATATCTAAATTGGCAAAAGAAGTTCCCTGGAATGAGCCCACGGCCAGTGAGAAGGATCGCTGCGGGCTGGGATGTACCCAGGGCGTTCCCCGAGATCGATTTGAGAGCCACGCGCCCACTGTCAACAAAGGCCCATATCCGGCCCCTAAAGCTAGCATTGTCCAATAGGTTGTGGATGTCAGCGCCGCCCCGTCATCTGCTCGCGATAGCGCATCATCAATCATGACAAAGCTGGTAACTGCCGCTGCTAGTAAGCTAATGACAGTGATCGTCACCTTTAGAGGGCCAGATTTTACTAATAGAATGTCGGCGATCGCGAACGTAAAGCGAACGGTTAAAAAGCTAGCAATACTGAGTCCTAAACAAAGCCCCGTACCGACGACGAGGGTAATTAAAAAGGTAGGTAAGCCGGTGATTAAGCCTGCGATCGCCAACAGGATAGACAACCCAATGGCAGCGCCAAAGCAAAAAATCGCGACTAGCGCAACCGTGACAACATCTTGAGTGACTGCCACCGCCATAATGATCAAGACGATAGGCGTCACCATTTGGAACTGCGAACGGGCTTCACTAGCGAGAATGCTGTTCGCACTAAGAATGCCGCCAGCAAAGCCTAAAAGCAAGTTTGCGACAACGCTCAAAACAACCGTCAGCAGCAGCAGCAGGTACTTGAATAGACGTCTTTGCCCGGCTATTTTGCCTTGAAAATCCGGGCCTAAATTGGCTTGACTGAAACGCTGACCCCGCACAAATTGAGCCCCTGAACTTTCCGGCTGTTTTTCCATGCTCCAATACTCCTAGAGACTAGAAAGAATTAAGGCGATCGCTTTTGGTCGATGGTCGCGAATACTGCCACAATTTTTAATACAGTGCTCTTAATAGCAGACAATTTGGCGTAATACAATCTTAAGATTACTAATTATCAAGATTGTCCGGATGCCAAAAGTTCTCAGTACAATTGGCACTGATGTCTTATGCGTTCATAAGTTGAGCACTTTGTATCAAAAGTGGGGGCACGATTCGTGAATTACTCAAAAGAGCTTGCTCTACAGCTTCAAGGAAATCTGGAGTTGGGAAACTGGAAGGTTTCGACGACGGGTACGCTGATGGAGGCGGGGGCTCTGCAGCTAGAAACCTTCGAGGCGGTAATGGCAATCGTTAAGCAGCGAGAGCGATCGAAACAGCGCTCTTTAGTAACGGTTGTGATCGGTGAAGAAGATTTTGTACCCGTTTCATTTTTAGAAAAGGGCATTCAAAAAAGTGCGGCTGTTTGCCGGATTGCTAGATATTTTGATCTGCCAAGCTTTAGGGCGTTTGTGAAAGAGCTGGCGATCGCAATTAATAAGTTAGGCAACTCTTCCCATAACTTTGACAGCATTGCCAAGGTGAGCGAGGTCTTTTCTATTCCTCAGCAGGTGGCCGACGAATTTTTTACGGAAGCTGTGCGGCAGCAGATTGGCGCGGGTGACGAAACCGCCCTTTGCGCCCTGCAAAACATCACCGAAACCCAGCTTGCTAAAATTCTACCGATTCCGATTGGCACCGGGTTTTTAGTGGGGGGTAGCCATCTGCTAACGAACCATCATGTCGTGCCCACGGTGGAAATTGCCGATCAGTGCGTGGCTCAGTTCAGCTTTGTGGAAAGCTTAAAAGGGCCAAGCAAAGACTCTGTTGACTATGAGCTTAATTCATCATTCTTTGTCTCTAATCCTGACCTTGACTATACGCTGGTTCAGCTAAAGTCAAATTTGATGACGCAACAGGCGGGCTATGAATTTGGTTGGATTCAGCTAGTGGAAGATAGCCAAAGTGTTTCTCCTCATTTTGCATGGGTAGAGTTTCAAAGGCATGGCGAGCAGGACGTTACTGATGTGGCGAATCAAGGCAAAGCCCATATAGATAAGCTATTAGCGCATGGCTATACGGTTAGCTTAGGAGAGTCTTTGATTATTTGGCATCCGGATAGTGGCACGGCTGATGCCAAAGTTTACCAACAGCCAGAGATAGAAGAACTAGCGCTGCTGATGGGTCAAGATAGTGCTGTTCTGCCACGCAAGCAGGCGCGTCAGCAAGAGTCGCCCGGTGATTCGGTGATTATTGTGCAGCATCCCAAAGGGCGGAGAAAGCAGGTTGTTTTGAACAATAACAGAGTCGTTGCAAATGGGCTATATAAAGACTTTTTGAGATATGAGGCAGATACAGACTATGGTTCGTCGGGCAGCCCGGTCTTTAACGCTAGCTGGGAGCTGGTCGGGCTTCATCATGCAGCCGTTCCCAAGAAAGTTGAAGATAGCGCTGAAAATGACTTACAGCCGGTGCAACAGAGTCAGTCTGGCTTTTCTGTAGAGATAGACTGTCATCAAGGCGTTAGGATTTGCCGTATTATTGCCGATCTAAAGCAAAAAAGTGTTAGAAACTCTAAGCTTCGCGGGTTTATTGATGACTTTGTCACGACTCAAGAGCAGCTCAGTTTTCCGCCTTTGCCTGCGGCCCTAACGTTTGACGGCATCAACGATTATATTGACTTAACTCAACCATCCTTGGCGGATAAGCCGGACGAAAATGCAGTTAAAGATTTTTCCCAGTTTAGTATTGAAGCTTGGGTCAGTCCTTACTTGTCAGATGCGAACACCACAATTTTTAGTCAATTTTGCACAGAGCCCTGGTACGAAGAATTTTCACAAGATTCAGCGTTTGGTGAATATCTCCTATCTCTAGAAATTACGCCTGAGTGCAATGTCGTTTTCTCTCGTCAGCCCCGTTGGCAATTCTCTCCGTCCAGGTTTCCTCGCAACGGCTTACTATATCCCTATTTAATGGTGGGCTCAACCAAAGGTAAACACCCGCTAGATGTTCTTGTTTTACCCAATACCGATCCACCTCAGATAGAAATCAAATCGGACGACCCTACTCAAGTAGATAAAATGAAGGCGTTGCAGATAATTCTGTACTGTTTAGGTTTCTTTACTAAAAAGGACAATCTCGATAGAACGACAGAAAACCGAGAAAATTATTTTAATGCGGTGAGTGGAGAACTAGACGAAAGTACAAAAGCTGCTATTCAAGCTTTTAATAGCTGGGTGATTCCAACTATTGCAATAGAGGCAGAGACGGTGATTATTTCTGCGGATGTGATTGATATTTTTAACAAAAAGGGCATTAACTTGGGTTCGGGAACGAATCAGGAGAAAGATGCTGATACTAAAGAGAAGATAAAAGATCACTATGGCCCTAGAGTTCTGGAGCTACAGCACTGTCTAAAAAGCCTTGACTGGCAGAACAATCCGTTTCTTAAAAATAGTCCGTTTTGTACAAACATCCACAGTCCTTTTAGCAGAAGACATCGGGTTGAGGTGCCCGAAGTAGAGCTGACTGGCCATTTTAGCTGGTTGGATACGCCAGATGTAGACCCCCAAAAAACGACTGCTTATGCTGTCAAAACGCTACAGCAGGCTTCTCGCCAGTACGCCGATGGGATTGTGGGCTCGCTGTCGTTAGCGGCTTTAGCAGATGCTAAAACTTACCAGGTGTCTTCTCGTGAGAGTCTGCCTTTGGGCGAATTTAGTCATGTTGCCGTCACCTTTGATGGGGAAGAAATTAAAATTTATATTAACGGTCAACTGTCTAACCGACGATATACGGGTAAGCACAGCGTTGGCCATATCCGTCAAACGTTGATCGGGGCAAGACCGCGCACTTTTGACTTTGATAGTGCTGACGGCAATTCTGTTGGCAGTTCCAATTCCAACAGTCAAAGCAGTGAACGCAATGCTTATTTTGAAGAGGCTATCTCCGAAGTGCGGCTGTGGAATAAGAGTCTTACCGCCGCAGATATTGGCGAAAGGCTGCATCGTCGTTTGGGCGATCGCGAGCCAGACCACGCTAACTTAATGGGTTATTGGCGACTAGAAGAAGGCAAGCTGGAAGATGAGAGAAGCCAATATCAGCTAGAAGTTGCCGCAATGGGCGATGAGCGCGAGCTGCCAACCGCCGGGGAAAGCCTGGTGTTTGCTGCCAAAGTGGACAGCCGCTATTATGTGCGCATCTTTGATAGCGCCAAAAGACTGGTGGTAGACGGCGTGAAAGATGAACTGTTTGTTGACGAAAAGCTAGCCAGCCAGTTTCAACAGGTGCTCTCTGGGCAGAGCAGCGATTCGGACAAAACGCGGCTTTTACAAGAAATTGCCTTAAGGTGCGGCCACAGCCTGCACCCATATTATGTCTATAACTATGCAGGCGCTGCCAGCCCCTATGCGACGAAAAGCAAGTTTCATAATCAAGATATCAACAACGCCATTCTGGCTCGAAGTGCCTGTCGGTTTCCGACCGTTCCTCTGCCTTTTGGCCTCAAGCTTGAGAAAGCGCTAGCGCTAACCGTGCCGCAGCAGTTGCCAGATTCGATGGCCGCCGAGATCGCTAGGGCGGCTGCACCAGCGGAGGCCGGTATCACGGTTGAATGCTGGATAAAGCACGAACATGGCGATGGCGTGATTATGAGCGGTGGCAATGCTGAAACGGGGCTTTATGTTCTGAGATGGATACAGGGAAAAATTCAGCTAATGCTAAAGCTGAACAATCCCTCAAAGAACAATCAGGCCGAAGCAGATCTGCGATCGCCTACCATCGTCAAAATTGAAACGCAAGCACCAGTGGCAAACGCGCAGGTTTGGCACCATATTGCTTTTTCTTGGGGAGCGGTGTCTCAGGAAGTGAATTTGTACTTGGAAGGCAAACGACAGAATGTGGTTGCCCTTGAGGCTGACGTTTATACGCTCAGCTATAGAAACAACTACAATACAGTTGTGAGGTTTGCGGTCACCCAGTTTGCACTTCAGTCCAAAAAACTGACCTTGGTTCCTAAAAACGAACAGGGCGAAGAGCAAGATTTTTGTTGCTCTATGGCTGAACTCAGGCTGTGGAGAGTGGCTCGCCCGCAGAGCCTGATTAAGGATTATCTATACCAGCACCTGAGCGCAGACGCTGAGGGTGACCTGATGGCTTACTGGCGATTTGACCAAAAAGATAAGCTAGTTTCCCAAATCAATCAGGGGACAAGATCGCTGATTCAACAGGTTCCTCGTGGTATCAAAGAAATTATTTCCGAGAACAAAACCTTTGAGTTCTGGGATGTTGACAAGCAGCATTGGGGGGCTTGTTTTATCGAGGAATTGCAAAAGGCGGGTTTGCTAGGGGCCTTTGTAGATACGGCTGAAATGCTGTTTAGACCTGATGCGACGATGACGCGGCAGACCTTTGCAGTCATTTTGCTGAATACTTTTGGGGGCAAGCCCAAAGCCGATCGCGCCAATACAATCTTAAACTTTAAAGACAAAAGCAAAATTGAATCGAAGTATTTAGCGGATATAGAGTATGTGTGGCGGCTGGGGCTGATTTCGGGCGATGTGATCCAAGAGAATACCAAAGAACCTGCTCATCGAGGTACTTTGAGCAGTACGTTTGAAATTACGTTTAATCCTTGTAGCACAGTGACTCGGGGGGTGGCAATCTCGGCTATTTTTGATTCGCTCAGAGAAGTTTGGGACAGCTTTTCGACGTTAGCCAATGATGATATTGATCCGATGTGCGAACAAACGCTGGCGCTTTACGAAGATGTTCCGTCAGCGCCACAGCCATTTTGTAAATGGATTCCGCGTAAACGCATTGCGATCGCGCTTCAACACAACCTGATTGTCCACAAAAATGCTAGCTCACCCACGCTAGATCTAGACGCGGAAGCTTCCCGAGCAGAAATTGCGGCTATTCTTTATCAGGCGCTGGTGATACAGGGCCGCGTGCAGAAACCCGTTGGATCTGACCGAATTATGAAAGCTGACGCTGAATGGCGGGCGTTGCCTGTTCGGTAATACCAGAAAGCTGAATCATGCTACACCCTAGTTTGTAGGCAAACTCAACGGATTCGCCCGCGCCTAGCGCGTCATAAAAGCCTACAGCAAACTCAATTGCACTGCCATCACCAACCGCTCGATTCATGCCAATAACGTAGGGGATGTGCCGCGCAATCGCCTGCGCCTGCGGCTGTAAATAGCAAGCACTCATCACCACGCATTCGAGAGAATCAGCAAATAAACTAAACATTGCAGCCAGGGCTTCAGTCGTAACTGGTTGCGGTTGCCCCATATTGTCTTCTAGCGTGAGACCGGCCCCATGCCCTGCAAAGTGAACAATCTGAGGCTGATGATCAAGCATTGCCCGCTGCAAATCTCTGGGACGAACGGCCCACTGCTGTTTGAGGGTAAAGCGATCGCGATGTTTTGAGCGCTGCAATCCGGCCTCAATCTCTCGCACTTCTTCATCTAGCCGCGAGCGCTGGGTCGAGACAGGATTAGCGGCTAAAAACAGGATGACCTTTTTAAATTTCTCTAAATCAAACGGCTTCTCAGCGGCTTCAGTGTGGTAAATAGAGCCCGAACCCGCCAGATTGGTCACTGAGCTATTAGCAATATTAAACGTGTTTTGTGCGCCTTCCGCGTTTGATTGAGCCATCCCACTATTTCCCTTGATTTCCCTTTGCTCATTGTCACCGTTAAGCTGATTGTAGCTGCCTGGGCGTACAGAAAGCTTGCACCACTCTGGCATAGCCATTGCCCGCTGCGCTGTGGATATTGTTGTGATGTGCGCCCGCTGCGTACCAGAGCTGCTTGGGTTCGGGGGATGCTTCGTAAAGCTGTTGGCTCATTTCGGGCGGCAGGTCGGGGTCTTGATCGCCGTGAACGTAAAGCACAGGGACTTTGAGCGAGGAGACTTTGCTGAGGGAGTCGAAGGGATGGGCGAGGAGCTGCTTGATTGGGAAAAGGCGATAGAGCGATCGCGCTTCGACGGCAGCTTGCATAGAAGTAAAGGAGCTTTTGACGATCAAGTGGGCCATATCGGGATGCTGCGCGGCAAGGTGGATGGCGATCGCCCCGCCCATGGAATGACCCATCACCGTAATCTCGCTGGGCTTTGACTGGCGTTGGGTTATGAGATATTGCCAGGCGGCTTCTGCATCGGCGTAGGTATTGAGTTCGGTGGGTTCGGGGCCGCTGCTTTGGCCGTAGCCGCGATAGTCGAAGGCAAAAACGGAGAAACCCAGGCTGTAATGAAAGCGGATCCGCTCCAGGTTGTAGCTAATGTTGCCGTAGTTGCCGTGGCACATCAGCAGCGTGCGATCGCTGCGGGGGTTGGGCAGCCACCAGCCATGTAGCTTTTCGTTCGACTGACGAGAGCCAACCGGGCTCAGCGGAATCCAAACATCTTCGTAAGGGATGCCAACATCAGCGGGGGTGCCGATAAAGGTGGGCAGGGGGCGAAAGATGAGTTTGCTCTGGTATTGGTAAAGAGCCAAGCAAATGCCTGCGTAGGCGATCGCACCTAATCCGCTGGCAACAATAAACGGGTCAAAGTTAGCTTTAGTGGCGGTGCTGGCCATAAGGAGGACGGAGAGCAGGTTATTAGAAACAATAATCATAACGGGGAGTCAAAGGCAACGCTGAAGGCAACTTATGGGTATAAGGTTACCTTGCGGCCTGATTAAAAAAGGTGCCTGATGGCACCCCTTTTACGATTTCAAATACAGTTGCAGAGAACTTTCGAGTGCTTTACTTGCTAAACCACTTGGAAGCGATCGCCCCAATCGCCGCACCGACCAAAGGATTGCTCAAGAACTTCAAAATCGCTGGCTGGTCGGCCAGCACTTCTTGAAAGATATCGGGATGGGCGGTGTAAGCAAAAGAAGCCAGCTTACCGACGTCATCGGCGTTCATTTTGCGAGGGCTGTGCGTTGAAAGACCTAGCTGCTTTTCGAGATCGCGATCGCTCAGGCCGCGCTCTTTAAAGTGCTTAAAAAAATCACGAGCAACATCATCGCGCTCGTTGGGCTTAATTTTTTCGATTGCCTGCTTTAGCTCAGGCTCCATCTGGGTAGCAGGGACACGCTCGGGGTGAAACGAGCGCCTAATCAGACCGTGGCGCTCATCGCGAGAAGAACGATCGGCAAAATCATCGAAGCTGTTGTACTTTTTGCCAATTTCTTCGTTGTCGCCGAGGACTTCTTTATTGCCACTGGCGAGATCTTTCATAATCTCGCGCTTATACTTGTCGCTTGAAGACATGGAGAAAACTCCTTACTAAGTGAGTGATATTACAGTGATATTGCAGTGATATTACAAAGGGCGGTGAGGCCGGGACTAATACGGGGGCTAGCTAGGCTGCTCGTAGACGACTTCGTTGGATTGAGCATCGTAATTAGCCTGCAAAATCAACTCTTTGTCAGGGGCATATACCAAAACCTGAAGGTCTTTGTCAGGGAAGCTTTGGGTGAAGCCTTGCAGCAAAGATCTAGAGAGATCTTTAACTTCGCTGGGCCGAACTTCGTTAGTAATTACGACACCGAGTTTGTCATTGTCGCGCACGTAGGCGTCGGAGATTAGGCCCTGAGCAGCGCCGACAACCCAGTCACCGTAGGCTTGCCCAGCGCTAGAGTTGCCGCGCTCCAATTGGCTGTAGCCCACTGTATTGCCAGCGGGGGCTTCGGTGGTGGCCGTAGCACAGCCTGTCGTGACAGTTAGCAGCAGTACCAGGGCTAGGGCTGTGAACCAGCGACGGCTGCGTTGAAAGAACGTCATGGCGTTTCCATGTTCCTTGCTGAACGATAAGTGTGTTTTGATAGTAAAAATGTAAGGGCTATTCGTTCAAATACTACGAGATCGGTAGTTTATTTAACACTCCTAAAAGCATAAAGGCAGGCTGAAAACCGCTTTCTTTTGACAGATTATCGATAATTTCTATCGCCCTGATGTAGGGCTATATCTCCAGCAAATTGGTGCTTTGGGGGCTGGGGTTAGCCGGGTTTGTCCGTACGTTCGAGCTAAAAAGAGCCGGTAAATCTAAGATGAGCAGGGTGTGGCGATCGCGCGCTAGGTCATAGTTCACCACATGCGAAACCCATTGCAGCGTTCGCGTTGAGCGCTGCTTGGGCGGAATGGGCCGGAGCGCGTAGTCAGGAATATGCATGAGGTCTGGCGGGGTCTGTACGGCGATGCCCCACAAGTCCTGTTCGGGACTTTGTTCGGAATTCTGCTCGCGATTCTGTTCGGTGTTTTGCAACACCATCAAAAAAGGGGGGTTTTGGGCGGTCTTTTTGTCGTTTACGGTCGCGTTAGTGGTCGAGAGGGCGTTGGTGGTCAGGGACGGGCGATCGCTTTTTTTCGCAGGTTTTAGCCCCAATATCCTTGGCAAGTCCAAAATTTGAATGCTGTACTGCGCTAGCTGCACTAACCCCATGCTGACCAGTCCGCCCTGTTTGGGCGATGGGGTCGCAACAATCTTCAGAATTTTCTGGCTAGGTAGTGCAAACAAATAATCTGACAGCTCGAAGGTGATGTACTGAGTGACTTTTGCAGCCGCTTCATCGACGGCTGTAGAGGCTACTGGCGCTAAGCGGTTTTCAGAAAGATCACTCATAGGTTTCTCCGGCAAGGCTGAGTGGTAGATGGGTTTGGCGGGCGATCGCCTCGGCCACTGTCTTGAGTAAATTGGGCGTCAGATATGGTTTGGTCAGGTAAGCGGTCGCACCCAATTCTTCGGTCAGCAGGCGGTGTTTTGTGCCCGCTCGTGACGTTAGCATCACCGTCGGAATGGCGGCAATTTCGG
Organism: Phormidesmis sp.; assembly: GCA_049791095.1. Lineage (GTDB taxonomy): Bacteria > Cyanobacteriota > Cyanobacteriia > Phormidesmidales > Phormidesmidaceae > Phormidesmis. Next base: position 3,138 of record JBAQZP010000131.1, on the reverse strand, counting down.
GCTGTTGTCGCCGCGCCTTCAAAAATTCAAAGCCGTTCATCCCTGGCATTTCGATATCGCACAAAATGGCCTGAACATCGGAGGAGCGCGCTAGCTGCTGCAGGGCCTCGGCTCCGTCTCGGGCCTGAATGACCTGATAGTCAGCCTTTTGCAAGGCATCGACCAGGGCATTGCGTACCGTGATCGAGTCATCTACTATCAAAATCTGTTTTTTCGCAAAAATGGGCTGATCTTTCGCGGGTTTTATGCGAGTCGGGCCGCCTTCTTCCAGGGCGATCTCAATGCTGCCCTGGCTGCGTTTTTCTACAATCATTTTGGCGAGCATGGCCGCGTCTAACACCAGCGTTAGCTGCCCGTCTGGCAAGAGGCTGCTGCCATAGAGATAAGGCGGTGGCACAATCGTCTCTCCTAGCGCGTTAATCACCATCTCTTGCTCGCCTAGTAGCTGATCGACCTCCAGGCCAATCAAGGCGTTCTGGTGCTGTAGCAAAATGACGGGCCTGGCATCCGAGGTTTTGATGTTGCTGCGAGTTTCTAGCAGGCGGTGGTGAGGGAGCGGTGAGGCGTGGCGCAACACATCGGCGAGGGCATCAATGGGTACTAAATGTTCTTCGCCGCTGGCCTGCCAGGTCAGCATTTTGCCGCCCTCCCAGGTGCGTACCTGCGCTGCGGTGGGAATTAGCACATGCTTGATGGCGTCGGCAATTAGCGCATAAATGCGGCCCTGCGTTTGGCACAGTATCAGCTTGGCAATCGTGAGGCTAGCGGGAATTTGGAGGGTAAAGCAGGTGCCTATACCGGGATTGTGGCTAACGGTGCTCCATCCCTGGAGCGATCGCGTTTGCGTTCTTACCACATCTAATCCCAGGCCCCGTCCCGAGAGGTCGTCTACTTTACTCGCGGTCGAAAACCCTGTCTCAAACAGCAAATCGACAATTTGAGTCGGGGTCAAAGCCGCCGCCGCTGCTGCTGTAATGATCTGGCTGTCGATTGCTTTGCGGCGAATCATTTCTAAATCGAGGCCCTGGCCATCGTCCTGTACGCTAATGACCAGATGGCGACCCTGCTGAAGCGCTTCGATTGTAATATTGCCGATGGCCGGTTTGTTTTGCTGCCTTCTGACTTCGGCAGGCTCAATGCCATGATCAAACGCATTGCGCACCAGGTGCAATAGCGGATCGTACAGCTTGTCAGCAATCATCTTATCGACCAGGATGTCTTGTCCTTTTAAGGTGACTTCAACGGGCTTGTTGTGATGGGCCTGAAGCCGTTCGACAACGGCAGGGAACCGTTGAAAAACTTTTTCTATCGACAGCATTCTAGCGGCGAGCAAGGTTTCCCGCGTAGTGGCTAACAAACGCTTTTGCTTTTCTAGGTCTTGCCGGGAGCGCCGCACAAACAGCTCAATGGCTTCAGCACTTTCTGAAAGCTGAACCGTTTCTTCTAAAAATGACTGTGCTAGCAGTTGAACATCGCTGTATTCGTCTAGTTCTAGGGCGTCAAATTGGGCATAGGCAAAATTGGCAGGCTGACTGGCCGGGTTTGGGCGCTGAGCGCGGCGAGCTGCCAGGCTGTGATCTGAGAGCGTTTGCCCTTGCCACTGCCCTTGCAATTGGGTGAGCTGTTTTTGCTGCTGGGTGATGCGGTTTAGCAGCTTTTGGACGAGGGGGGTAATCTGCTCGTTGTAGAGGGCCTGGCGGTTCTGGTAGGTCAGCAATTCGCCCATGGCCTGGGTGAGCTGGTCGAGATGCTCAAGGCTCATCCGAATGCTGGCCTGGCCTGGCGGCTGAGAGGCCGTTGTGGAGGGGGCGCGATCGCCGGGCTCAACTAGGCCCACCAGATCGGGCAGTGCGGCTGGTTCTCCCGCTGTTTCAAAAGGCAGCTCACTGGCCGATTCATCTGGTTCTGAGGCAGTCGGCTCGGTGAACGTCGGCTCGGTGAGATCTTCTGTCCTGACGCCCACGCCACTCATAGCTAGCGCGCCCATGTCTAGGCCGCTGGCCTCGAACGCGGAAGGGTTACCAATCGGCTGGGTGAGCGTTCTCCACAGTTGCTTGCTCCAGTGCGATCGCTCTGCTTTGCCTTGGGCTTTATTCTGGGCTTTATTCTGGTCTCGACAAAATTGATTGAGCGCGGCGGAAGGGGCTCCGCCCTGGCTGCGATCGCCCGCCAGTACCGCAGCATGAGCAGCCTGATAATCGGCCAGCGCGAGCGGCGCAATCTCTATTACCCGATCGGGATTTTGCGCCAGGGCCTGTAGGGTGGTCTGGGCGATCGCGCCGAATCCGGGCAAATCTAACGACTCTGCTAAGCCCGTAAAGACTTCTGATTGGGTTTGTAAAAGCTCTCTGAGTAAGGCCGGATCTAGCGCGGCTGGATCGGCGGCTGTGAGGGCCGGGTCGAGAGCGGCTTCGAGGGCGGCGATTCGCTGGGCGACGCCCACTTCAAAAATAGAGCGCGTAATGTCAAACCCTAGCTCGCTAGAGGTAGGTAAATGGCCACCTTGACCCAGGCGATCGCCCAGGTTTGCCTGAAGCTGGCTGACGACCGTTGCCATTCGATCGAGAATATCGGATTCATCAACCTGTGCCCCGGCTAGCTGGGCTGACATCAACAGGCTCAGACAGTCAAAACCTTCAAAAATCAGCCTTTCTACGGTGAGCGTCAAAACGGTGTCTGGATGGCACAGGGCTCTAAAAACGTCCTCTAGAGAATGGGTGGTTTTTTTGATGGCATCCAGGCCCACGCTGGCAGAGGCCCCTTTGAGCGTATGGGCTGCCCGCATCAGGCTATGCACTTTTTGAATGCTAAAGTCTGCCCTGAGGGTTTGCAGCTCGTTGTCCATAGCTTGCAAAAGATCGGCGGATTCTTGCAAGAAGTGCTGATAGGTCTGTTGGGAAATTGAGGGGTCTGTAAGCATGGGGCGGCGATGGGTTCAGGAACCTGACTGGGTCTGTAGGCGCTACTGGACTTTGAATTTGCCAGCACTGGTTTGGAGATCCTCGGCAGTGTCAAGCACCTGCTGAATCGACTGAGCCAGTTCGTTGGAGTTGTCGGCAGTCTGATTGGCAATGTCTGTGGCTTCGCTGATGGTTTGGGTGACCGCTTTGAACTCGTCTGCCTGTTTGTGCGTGGTCT
>JBAQZP010000130.1:0-2017 GCA_049791095.1 Phormidesmis sp. | reverse complement strand
ATTCTGTTCACGAAGAGAGCATGGTGCGCTATGTTCGAGGATGGCTCAAGCAACATCGTTTTGTCTTCGTGGGTTGTGAGGACGAAAGTGCCGCGACCATCGTGGATCTGGCAAAGCAGGCACTAGGGATGACTCCCATCAAGCTTGAAATCTTTGAGAAGTTGCAAGACATACACGATGAAGAACAACAGGAGGTATTTGCTAAACAAAGTGCAGAACGATCAGGTAAAAAGCGTAAGCGTGGCAAACTCGACCTGATGGCAATTCCAGATGATGAGTCAATTGAGGAAACTGTCCCAAAGCGCCCTTTAGTGGAGAAACAAAGTACAGAGGAAGAATTGCCCACCCAGCTAGCAATGTTCTAATCTCTGCTGAAACGATTCACTTCATCAATGCACTGCTGGCAAGATGTGATGCTTATCGACAGGATACCTGTCTGACACTCACTGCCATTCACCCCGATGGAAAACATCGAACACCTTCACGCCATATTCCACTGAATCAATCTCATCTACTGGAAAATGCACTAACGAAGTTGCTGGAAAGCAATCAACTGTGTTGGGGTGCATTTGTGGCAATTGCTTTACGAAGGTCTGGCTTGAGCCGTTATCAGCGTGGGACAGAGTCAGATATTCTGGCTCTGCCTGCCGCATTTGTTGATGTTGATGATCCCAGCCATACAGCACTTCAAAGATTGCAAGCGATACAACCCCGACCCTCGTGTATTACCTTCACTGGTGGCGGTTATCACGCTTATTGGTGGTTAGATAAACCCCTGTCTGACATGAAACTGGCACGTAACATTCTACGTGGATTGCAACTTAATGCTGGTGGAGATGCCTTGAGTGTCGTTAATTCGCTACGCTTACCAGGCAGTCAGAACACTAAGCCGTCGCGTCACAATGTGCTTTGCCATATCGTTGAACAGCAGAATAGTTATTATCCAGAAAAGGCATTTGAGCATCTTCTACCACGTCCGACAAAAAAGCTAGCTCCTCAACGAACAAGGCAGCCAAAACACCATCATAGAGCAGGAGATATGCTCAATCCAGCCCTCTTACAAGTCGTTTCCGACCATCTGCGTCATAGCGGCTACGTCGGACGCGGGGATTGGCTGAGTGGTCACTGTCTCTATCCGCATCAACACCAGCATGATGATCGCCATCCCAGTTTTGGATTCAACACCAGAACAGGCTATGGGAATTGCTATGTTTGCGGCTCAATTTTGCTGAAAGATATCTGTCTCACTTTAGGAATTCAGCCTGCTGATTATGGTGGGCTTTTCATTTAATCGAAAGGATTAAGCACCATGGCAACACCCAAAGAAACACCCCCAACTTTGATCACACTGACACTGCCGACACCCGAAGGTGGTGGCATTGCACCGGAACGGGCAACCGCAACCCTGCTGATTCAGCGTGGTGATCTGGCACACGTCCGGCAGTTTCATTATGCCGGGATGCTGGATGATCTGTTCAATGCTGTTCGTGAAGCAAGCACGTCACTGGGTTTGCTCGAAGATAACCCACCCGTCATCCCTGATTTACCCGAAGAAAAACCGAAATCGACACCCAAACGCAAAACGAAATCTGCCATCAAAGAAGAGGCTGTACCTGACGAAGAACCCACCATTGAGATTCCACTCAAGAAAGGCACAAAAGCGGTCAAGATCAGCCACCTCAAGATCTTCGGCGGTGAAAGCGATGCGGCGGCTTATCGTCAGGCAACCATGCTGGCAGGACGGCTGATCGATGGCAAGCTCTGGGATGGTGAAACCCCTATTCGCTTCGATGATGTGTATGCGGTAGCGAAGAAGATGAAACACCTGACTGAGAAAGACTTGTCCCTTTTCACACTCGCGGATTTTGTGCAATCCGGCACTGATGTCAGCGATGATGAGCCAGCTTCGACGGAAGAGAATAAAGACGAAGCTCAAGCTACCTTAATCTAACTTATCCATTCACCCATTCAATCCATTTCAAAGAGAGGAAACTCAAACATCATGACCGAACAAATC
>JBAQZP010000129.1:0-41012 GCA_049791095.1 Phormidesmis sp. | reverse complement strand
TGCTCAATCCGGGTATAGAGTTCCATAATTGGACTGGTTGAGTGTGATGATTCAACCAGTCTCGAACATTCCTTGCCCTTTGGGTCTGGGAATGTTCGTTAAAGAAAAACTTCGCACTGTCCAGTTGACAGGTAAAGGCTAATGCGGGTTGGAATTTTGGGAACAGGGTTGATGGGTGCGCCGATGGCACTGCGGTTGCAGGGCGCTGGTGAGGGCATGGAGTTTGAGGTGACGGCCTGGAATCGGACGATTCCGAAGCTGGTGCCCTTGCGAGAAGCGGGGATAGATACGGTAGAAGTGGCGGCGGAGGCGATCGCAGCTTCTGACATCACGATCACCATGCTGAGCGATGCGGCAGCAACTCAATCGGCGCTGCTGGCTGACCCTAAAGCTTTAGCAGATAAGACAATATTGCAAATGGCCACCATTGCCCCTGCCGAAAGTCGGGCGCTGGCCGAGCAGGTGCAAGCAGCCGGTGGGGAATATTTGGAAGCGCCTGTGTTGGGTAGCATTCCGCAGGTAAAGGCAGGCTCGCTGATTGTGATAGTTGGATCAACGCCCGAGCAATATGAGCAGTGGCTACCGGTGTTTGAGTGCTTTGGGCCAGCGCCTCGTTGGATGGGTGAGGTCGGCACGGCGGCGACGGTTAAGCTGGCGATGAATCAGTTGATCGGCACGCTGACGTCAGCTTTTTCGATGAGCTTGGGGCTGGCTCAACGAGAAGGGTTAGATATTGAGAAGTTTATGGCAGTTGTGCGGGCGAGTGCGCTGTATGCTCCGACGTTTGATAAGAAGTTGGCGCGGATGTGCGATCGCAACTTCGACAATCCCAATTTCCCGACCAAACACCTGCTCAAAGACATGGATCTGTTTGTGCAGGCGGCTGAGAACCGGGGAATTGATGCGACGGTGGCGGCAGGGGTGAGTGAGATTGCTGAAAAGGCGATCGCGCAAGGCTTGGCCAACCAAGATTACTCTGCCATTTACAGCGCCGTAAATCCAACCGACAGGTGAGTTGTTGGTTTTTATATTCTTAGAATGCTTTGAGATTAATCAGGTACTGTCTACGGAGGTTTGACTTACACACTGTTGTGCAATGGAGGTTATGTACTGTGCGGCTTGCTGTGGGGCCTGCTGAGATTGCAGACCCTCCCAAGCTGATGGGTTCAGGCGGGTTGCTTTTTGCCACAAGCCTGGCCATTCAGAGGGCGCGGGCCACTGCGAAACCACGCTGAGTTTTAAACGTTGTAGTACTTCAGCTTTGCAGGTCTGCTCTGCAAAAGGTCTCGCAGCCGGAATACAAACCAAGGGCACCCCTGCCGCCGCTATCTCCATCACCGCATTGTGGCCCGCATTCGCAATGACCCAATCCGCCCCGCACAGGTAGGGCCAAACATCATCAACCACGCCGGGGCAATCAACAATCTCGCTAATAGAGGCCGTCTGTTTGCCCAAAAAGTGCCATTGCCACTGAGGATTTGCCGCTGCGGCATCCGCAATTTTCTCGGACGTTATCTCTGTGCCCCCAAAGCCGGTCATCACCAGCACATTTGGTTTCTCTCCCGAATAGCTCACGGGCTTTTGGCGGGCTTTCTCTTTTCCAGTAAATCGACAGAATCCACCGCTGTAAACCGTTTTTTCTCTTATCCACTGCGGACAGTCAGCTTGTTCCATCGCCGCTGCAAAAGGTGCCCATAGTGAATGCGCCCATTCATAGGCTAAAGTATGACCTTTGTCCCAGCGACGGCCATGCTGCCTGCCATAGATAGTTGGAATGCCGCACATCCGCGCCAAAATAGCCGCTTCTAAGCCGACATCTACCACTAACAAATCAGGCTGCCACTCGCTTAAAAAAGAGACCATCGCCAGGGCAAAGGCCGCGTTGCCGCCGTGGTTGACTAAAAAGCCGTGGTAGTCGTGCAGCGTTTGCTGTTGTAAGAACGCACTGTCGGCAGGGGGCGCGAAGCCAGGAACGCTCACGCGATGTACCGGACGGCTAACCTGGATGATGGGCGGCGGGCCATCCATGCCGACTACGGCAAGCTGACAATTTGAGGGGAAATGCGGGGCGATCGCCTCAAACCGCCGACAGTGCCCCGCCCCCTGAAGGTTCAAATAAAAAGCAATTCTCATCAGGTGGCAATGCCCATAAGCTGCACCGAATCTTGAACAATCGCGTTAGAAATTTGGAGAGGTCGCTGGCTTTGCTGCCACTGCTTGTACATTAACCGTCGGTACATGCGCTCATAGCCGTCGATCATAGAATCGATATGGCAAAAAGTTTCGGCCCGATGACGACAGTCTTTGCGAGAGAGTTTGGCTGCTTGGGCGATCGCCTCCGCCAACGCCTCAGTTGTTTTCTCACGCGCTATCACCCCACATCGCGCCGTCACAATCTCCTTAGCCGCGCCGCTGTCAAACGTCGCCACAGGCGTTCCAGACGCCAGCGCCTCTGCATAAACAAAACCATAGGGTTCTTCCCACAAAGGCGTATTGACAAAAACGCTCGCGATCGCCAATGCCCGCTTAACTTCCACATGAGAGAGATGGCCCAAATACTGCACCCGCCGATCGTTTAGCAGCGGCTGCACCTGAGCATTAAAGTAATCGATGTTTCCTACCGGCCCGGCAAAGCGAATGGTATAACCCGCCATGAGTGCCGCTTGGATGGCTAAGTGAGGCGCTTTTTCGGGCACGATGCGACCATACCAAAGCGCCACATCAGGAGCCGTCGCTTCCACAAACGGCCAGCTCGTAATGTCAATACCGTTGTACACTACCCGAGCTGAGATTAAAGATCGCCACTCAGCCGCTAGACTTTTAGAAACAGCGACAGCGGCCAAGTTCCCTAGATTGTTGCAGGCTGTAGCGTATTGAACGGCTGCTGCCAGCTCCTTGTAGGGTGGCGTATGCAGTACGGTCAGCATCGGCGTTGGTAAATCTGCCGCGCTCAACAACAAGAGCGGATGGAGGGCGTTGTTGTGAACAATATCAAACTTGTTCGTGCAGATTTGTCGAATGACACTCGCATAGGCTGACGTGTTGCAAGCCTGGCGTCCCAGCATAGTTTGGGCTTTAGGATGAGCGGCAAGCGAGTGTTCAATGCAGGGCACTAGTCCAATGGTGGGATCAGAGTCACCGCTGGCAAACAGGGTAACTTGATGACCTCGCTCGATTAGCTTTTTAGCAAGCCACCAGGTGTGGGATTCCATTCCACCTGCGAACGGCTCGGCAATCGGATTGTGCAGCAGTCCAACGATGGCGATTTTCATGAATGTTCTACATAGCTGATGAAGTTGTTGGGAATCGGCAGCCGAATAACATCCAAGCTGCTTGGTCACTGCGTAAGCAACTGGACACTAAGGCTTCCTTTTGGCTAAGGCTCTTTTGATTTAATTGTTGTATTTATAGGTAGGCTAGCCACGAGTGAATAAACACGAGTGAACAGCCACGAGTGAACAGCCACGAGTGAACGGCCACGAGTGAACGGCCACAAGAGGGAAAAGGGGCCGCTGACTTATTCGGATTTATTAAAGGGTTTATTCGATCTTTAACGTTATGAACTCAAGATAGGGTATCCGATAAGAAACTATTATCTATCTAAGGGAAAGCTTTGACCTATCTTCAGAGAGAGGCTTTACTGTTGCTACAGTTTTCCTCGCCAGTAAAGGCTTTTTTGATTGAGTCTTGCTACCGTTTGGGGCTCAGATAGCATAGATTGAGCGAGGGCGATCGCCCGCGATAGCTGATTGGCATCAAGCTGTTTATAGGCAGCCTGTTGGCGTGAGAGATAGTCATACCAGCAGCCTTCAAACAGGTTGTCGAGCACGATTCTGGCAAAGCAGTGATTGAACCGCACTGGCATTGAAACCTGCTTCGCCTTTTCGGGCAACTGATGGTTAATCAGCTCCAAATACTGCGATCTTAAAGTCGTTAGTGTATCGTCCATGTGCATATTTTAAGCGGTTACAAATTTATCAGCCTGGTCACAAGAGCGCTGGTGTTGTTATCACACGTTATGATTTAGCGACGTGACAACATTGGTAATTATCAAAGACAATGACTTCATCTCAACGGAAAACAGCGCTTGTAACGGGCGGCAATAAGGGCATTGGCTTTGCCATTTGCGAAGGATTGCTGGCTGCTGGGTTCGATGTCTTTTTGGCAGCCAGGCGCAGCGAAGCAGGTCAGCAGGCTATCAAAAAGCTATCGAATGAGCGTTCTGATGCAGCGGGTTATGTAGAGCTAGTAGAACTAGATATCACAGATGATCGGGCCATTCAAGCGGCGGTAGCGCAAATAGAGAAGCACAAAGATTCGCTAGATGTTTTGATTAATAATGCAGGCATTTATCCCGATGAAGGGGTGGATATTCTTACCGTTTCACGCGAGCTGTTGAATTTGGCGATGACCACAAACACCTTTGGTTCTATTGGCGTGACTCAAGCATTTGTTCCGCTTTTGGAAAAATCAGCAAGCCCCAGAGTGATCAATATGTCTAGCGGGAATGGTCAGCTAGAGGGCATTTCTGCGAGCGTTCCGAGCTATTCTCTTTCTAAAATGGCGCTTAATGGGGCCACTATTTTGCTCTCGCGGGCGCTGAAGCCTAAGAATATTGCGGTATATGCGATGTGCCCTGGTTGGGTACGAACAGATATGGGGGGAGAGGCTGCGCCTCGATCGCCTCAGGAAGGGGCTGACACGGCTATTTGGCTGGCGACTGAAGCAACAATGGCAGACAGTGGGAAGTTTTTTCGCGATCGCACCGCACAACCCTACTAACAGGAAATGACGGCGAAGGACGGCAAAAATACTTGAAAAAACGACAGGCTGTGTTGAGTAGCACAACTCATTTTATTGAGATAGACCTATTAAGGAAAGGCGAGCAGATGCCGGTAGCAGGCGGCCAGAACGCCGATTATCAAATAGTGGTCAGTCGAGCCAGCGAGCGTCCTATGGCAGAACGATACGCTTTTAATCTACGAGATAGAATGCCAAAATTTCCGCTGCCCCTGAAAGATGAAGATATAGAGCCTGTCGTAGACTTGCAAAAGCTAGTCGAGCAAGTTTGCCAGAATACTATGATCGATATTGATATTGATTACGCTGATCAACCGCGACCAGCGCTATCTGAAAAAGACTTTGCTTGGATGCAAACGCTACCTGCAAAAGAGCCTTTAGCACTGTGAGCGTGATGCAAAGAGCGTGATGCGAATGCATTGCCCTATTTGGAGTCGGCAGCTATTTGAATATGAACAGTGCGGTCGATGGCGTTTGCTAAAACGGTGCGATCGCCCTCAGCCGCCCACAGTTCCAAAGCCAAATTGCCAGAGCCTGCAACCGCAATCTTAAGCGTTTCATCGTCAAACTCACAGGTCAAACTTTTCACGAGCTGACTTTGACTACGGTCTAAGCCCACCGCAATCCGCAATAGCCCAGCCAACAGGCTTACCGTTTGTCGATGCCGGTCGCTCAAACGCTTAAACTTTTTATGCTTTGTTTTTGGCTTGGCCTTGCGATGGTAGCGAATTACATGACCTATCAACAACATTTCCTCATCGGTAAAGCCCCGAGGGTCAGTGCGCTCTAGAATATAACGAGAGATTTTGTGATAGCTCTTAAAAGAAATATATTGACCAATATTGTGCAACAGGGCTGCATATTCCAACACATCGCGTTCTAGCTCGCCGTATTCGTGTAGTGCTTGGGTTTGATCAAACAGTTGCAGCGCCAGGTTGGCAATATGGCGGTTGCGCATCCAGTCAGCTTCGTACTTGTGTACTAGCTGCGCGGCCTTACGGTGTCGCAGATCTTTGTCATCATGAAAAGCAACAACTTCTTGAGAATGTCGTTCTATATAGTCTAAAACTAGCCCTTCTCGCAGTGACGCATCACAGAGCGTCAAAGAATCTACCTTTGCCATCTGTAGCAGTTGACACAGCAAAACACCGCCTAGATGAATCGCATCTGTACGCTTTTCACTGATTCCTTCAATGTCTCCTCGCTGATCTGGCTTCAGGTCAATCAGCCGATCTGTCAGCTTTTGTAAATCTTTGAGCTGCACGACTTCTGCATTCACCGACTTGAGCGATCGCCCATGCCGTTCTACATAAGCCGCCTCGCCCATTGTCCGAATTGTACCTGAAGTGCCAATCACCTTCGTAAAGCCCACTTCTTTGGCTTCTGCCAGCGTACTTTTCGCCAAAAACCGAATATGCGATTCCAGTACGCCTCGGGCCTCGTCGCCTAGCGGCCCAGAATCTTTGAACATATCTAGCAGCCGCAGGACGCCTAGCTTCATGCTATGGCCAAACAAAACGTCATTCCGGTTGCCCACCACGGCTTCGGTACTGCCGCCGCCAATATCTAAAACAAGCGCATTTTCGTGCTCTAGCGCGATCGCATTCCTCACCGCCAAAAAAATCAGCCGCGCCTCCTCCTTTCCCGAAATCATCCGGGGCATAATCTTCGTCCGCCGCACGACTTCTTTTAGAAATGCCTCGCCGTTTTGCGCTTCTCGAATGGCACTGGTTGCCGCTGTGATAATTTCATCGACCCCAAGTTGATCGGCTAGCTGCACGTAGCGTTCGATCGTGTCTAGGCCGGTTTTGAAGGCGCGATCGCTCAGCCGATTAGTGGCAAATACTCCGACGCCCAGCTTTGCCATTTCCTTTTCACGGTCAACCACCTCAAAGTTTCGTCGTTGCAGCACTTTAACCACAATCATGTGGATTGAATTGGTACCGATATCAATCGCAGCTAGTTTCATCTAAATTAATGGCCTGATTTCGACCTATTTCGATATATCCATTGTACGGGTCTGTATCCAATGGATATTCGTCAGCAAATATTTGTCATTGCTGCGGGTCGTTGCTGCAAACAGGCCAGGCTAAATCAGCTTAATCCAATCTGTTTCTAGCCTGAAGCTGCCGGGCTGCTGGTCGGCTAGCAAAAAGCCAATCTGTTGAATGTCAGCCGGTGCTAATGCAGGCGCATCTGCAATCACGCGCCCTCTAAACACAGGTTCAAAGTCTGGAATGGCGAGCTGAACGGTCGTCCATTCGCCCGCTGGTACGTCAAATGAAGCTTTGTAAGAAACGCTGTTGTTGGAATTGTCTGTTTTCAGGCGCAGTTGATAGGGGCGTCCGTCGCTTTTTATGCGCAGTGCGATCGCCCGCGCCCCCGCAAAATCCACATCATCTGCCGCTCGCCGCACCGACGTAAAGCCGCCGTTATTTTCTAGCGATAGCTCGCCGCTAAACACGCCAATGCCCTCAGGCGTCACGCTAAAGGTACTTTGCGAAACGCCGCCCATCACCGTGTCATCGACCGATCGCCAGCGATCGCTCTCCGCCTGCCCCGCTCCAAAGTTTGTCACCATCCGCCCTTCATTCGGTTCCATTACTGCCTGCGCCTGTGCATCACGATTGCGAGTAGCACCTTCTGGATCGACCTCAGGTGTTCTGGCTGGAGCGCTGCTAAACCACCACCACAAAACCGCGATTAAACCTAGCAGTCCCACCACTTTAAATGCCGTTTTCATGCGATCGCCTCATTCACTTCCTACCATTCTCTTTTAGCGCAAACAAATATCTTTCACCTTCCGCCTCTACTCAGAAAGCGCTGAAATATCTAACCGCTCAATTGTCTCAAAAAAGCCTGCTAGCTTCTGTTGTATCTGAGCAACGCCCCCCGCCACATCCGACTCAATGTTCAGCGGCAGCACCGGATCGTGCAGTGACAGCCGCAGCAAAAACCATCCTTTTTCGCGATCGCAAGCCACCCGCAGCCCTTCACAGTTGTTGGGCACCGCCTGCCAGCCGTCCTGCTCGGCCACAAAAGCCTGCAACTGCTCAATCACATCATTGCCATGCGCCTGAAAATCCTCCGCCAAAATCTTTAATCGATACTCTTCGCTCTCAGCCGGTTCTTGCAACGTCGCAATCAAATCCGTCAGCACCTTCCCAGACTGCTTGGCCCGCGCCAGCTCTACCAGCAGCTTACTCACCAAATAAGCCCCGTCGTCCAAAAAATAGTTCTCCTTCATGGCTCCATGGCCAGAGGTCTCTATTGCCAGCCACGATTCCTGACCAGCTTTGTTCAGGCGCTGCGCCTCATTAATCACATTTTTGTAGCCTCGCTTGAACCGGTGATGTACCCCACCTAGCTCCGCAATAAACGCCGATAAACCATCCGACGTAATCGAATCCGTCACAATTGTAGATCCGGGATGCTCTTTCAGCACAACCGCCGAGATCAGCGCAATTAGCCGGTTGCGATTCAGCTCATTGCCCTGCGGATCGACCGCCGCCGACCTGTCCACATCCGTATCAAAAATAATGCCGAAATCTGCATTATTCTCTAGCACCGCCTGCCGAATTGCCGCCATCGCCGCCGCATTCTCTGGATTGGGAATATGGTTGGGAAAGTTTCCATCCGGCTCTAAAAACTGACTGCCGCTTGTATCCGCGCCTAATGGAGCCAGCACTTTACCGGCATAGAAGCCGCCCGCCCCATTGCCAGCATCGACAACCACGTGCAATCCTTTCAGCGGCTGTTTGTAATTTTCAGCACTGTTCACTTGCTGGCGAATCTGTTGTACCAGGCCGTCAGAATATACGGAGATAAAGTCTCTTTGTTTGATTTCTCCTTTTTTGTCTGCGATCGCAAAGCTATCCCCACTCGCAAAAGCTAAAATAGCGGTAATATCGGGCTTGTTGAGCCCACCTTGCGCAGTAAAGAATTTGAGTCCGTTGCGATTGAAAGGAAGGTGGCTAGCGGTGAGCATAATAGCGCCATCGCAATGGTAACCCTCAGTCACAGTGCTCATAAACATAGCAGGCGTAGACGCTAAAGCAAAGTCATAGACCTTCGCGCCCATCGCCATCATCCCCTCAGCCAGCCCGGCCATCAGCGCAGGCCCCGAAATTCGACTATCGCGGCCCACCGAAACGACTAGCGCCGTCGCCTCCTTAGCTAACTTATCTACCAGCCAGCTCACAAATCCTTGCCCCAGCTTATAGGCAATCTCTGGCGTCAGGTTTACCTCTTCACCCGCAACGCCTGCCAACGCCACCCCGCGAATATCCGAGCCATTTTGCAGCCGCTGCCACTGAGGCAATAGTCCATTCGTCACTTTACGTTCCTCTCTTTTATCGTTAATCAATACACCTCGTCACTGATCTCTTGATTTAAAGCCCTGGTTTCATTCACAATCGGGCGGTGTAACGGTTTGGGTCAGCAGTTGCCATGGTCTTTGTAAGTGGTTAGGAAAAGTTAGCTGAAGGTATCGCACTGGTCAACGTCGCCGGAATTGAAGCCGCGTTTGAACCATTCTACGCGCTGGGCGGCGCTGCCGTGGGTAAAGGAATCGGGGTTGACGTAGCCTTGCTGGCGCTGTTGCAATCGGTCATCGCCGATTTGACTAGCGGCATTGATGGCTTCTTCGATGTCGCCAGGCTCTAGAATGTCGCGCTGGCGGTCGGCGTGGTAGGCCCATACGCCCGAGAAGCAATCGGCTTGAAGTTCTTGCCTGACGGAGAGCTGGTTGGCTTCGGTTTGGCTGACGCGGCTTTGGGCAGCGCGGACTTGCTCGGAAATGCCCAACAGATTTTGAACATGGTGGCCGACTTCATGGGCAATGACATAGGCTTGGGCGAAATCGCCAGGGGCATCGAGGTTGTACTTTAAGTCTTGATAGAAGCTAAGATCGATGTAGACTTGCTGGTCGGCAGGGCAGTAAAAAGGGCCAACGGCAGACTGGGCAGTTCCGCAGGCAGATCGAACAGCATCTGTGAATAAAACCAGCGTTGGCTCGCGGTAGCTTTCACCAAATTCACGCGGAAAAAGGTTGTTCCAGGTGTCTTCGGTATCGGCCAAAACAACAGATACAAATTCTGCTAGCTGATCTTCTTCGGGCGAGGCGGACTCGTACTGTTCGCCAGCAGGGCTACGGCTGACGGGCGGGCCAGACTCTAGCAAAATGGTGGGATCGCCGCCTAGTAAGGTGATGATAATGGCGACAACAACCATGCCAATGCCGCCGCCGCCAACGACTAAGGGACTGCCGCCGCCGCGATAGCCGCTTGCTCCTCGCCTGTCTTGGACGTTGCTACTTCGACGACCCGATTTCCAGCGCATAACCCTATTTGTGCCAGTGACGACGATGCCTCTGTATGTCTACGAGCGTATGTCTACGAGTGTATGTCTACGAGGCGTCAAACACGGTCAGCTTATCACCAATGGATTCGTCGCGGCTGTCGCTTACGGCAGATCTTCGAGCTGGCGGCGAGCGTTGCTGTTTTCGGGGTCGATAGCCAGTACTTGCTCAAACGAAGTTTTTGCGTCCTCATAGCGTTCTAGCTCGATTAATGTCAAGCCCTGGTTGTACCAGGTGTCTGCTCGCATGTTGTCGATCTCAAGCGATCGCGCATAAGCCTCCAGCGCCTCGTCATATCGCTCTAGCCCAAACAGGCTATAGCCTTGATAAAACCAGCCGCTAGCCGCGTCAGGCACGAGGGCTACAAACTCATCAAACACAGAAACGGCCTCGTCATAGCGCTCCAAATCAATCAGAGACAGCCCTTTGCCAAATAGCGCATCTCTCTCATTGGCATCCAATGCCAGCGCCTGGTCAAAAGCCGCGATCGCCCCTTCATAATCCTCTACCTGAGCCAAGCTTCGCCCTAGCCACATCCAGCCCTTTGGAAAATCAGGCACGCTTTCACTCACCCGCTGAAAATCTGCTGTCGCTGCGGCACCCTGGCCGTCATACCACAGCGCAATGCCTCGATGGTAATAAGGCAGTGGATTGGTGCCATCTAGCGCGATCGCCTGGGCATAAGCTGCCAAAGACGCCTCTAGCTGGCCATTATCATCATAAGCATTGCCCAACCAAATCCAGGCGTACTGGTAATCGGGCGCTAGCTTGGTGGCCTCGGCAAAGGCCGTCACCGCTTCGCTAAACTGACCCAAACCATAGAGCGCTTCACCTTTACCCACCCAGGCTCGTGGCTGCTCGGGGGCTGAGTCGATCGCGGTTTGGAAGGTAGCTAACGCATTGTCGTAGTTCAGCATGTCTAGCTGCTGCTGAGCCTGCTCAATGAGTGATTCATAAGTCCCTATTTGCGCCCGAAGCTGCGCTTGTGCGGGTGTCACCAGGGCTACGCGCTGTGAACTGACGGCGGCTTGGGCAGGCAATGCACTTCCTGTTACCAGCGTCAGGGCTGCGATCGCGCCGAGCTTCCACGCGCTTATTTTCGTCATACTACGATGGGCAAAGCGACGGTTAGCAAGGGTGCTGTTCATAGTCCTGTTCATCATCCTGTTCGTAAGCGACTTCATGGGCTGATCGATCGTATAAACCACTGCTCTCATTCAACAGCGTTCTGGGCGATCATTCCGGGCATATAGCCAAAAACTGGGTAACGCGCTGCACCTGTTGGGGAGCGCAAGTTTCTGAGAATATCACGATCGCCCGCTTAAGGTGTTCTGACTGGCGCTGTCGATCGCTGCGATCGCCTTTGCTCAAATCCAACTGGCTCAACCCCCACTGAAAGTAAGCTTCAGCCAAATCACATTTAGCCCCAATGGTTTCACACAGCGCAACGGCCTGAGTATGCAGCGCGATCGCCTCCTCATAATTGCCTCGCTGTCGCTGCAAGGTTGCCAATCCAGTCAGCGCCTTAGCCTTTACCTGCACATAGTGGCCTGCCTCAGCAAATGCGATCGCCCGCTCATAGAGCCTTTGTGCTTTTTGCAGCTCGCCCAAACTGCTAAACACCTGACCCAGTAGCTGTAGAAAATAGGCATAGCGGCCATGCTGATCGTCCGGGCCGTCAGCCATCTGTTGATATAGACCGTGCGCCAGTGCAGAAGCAATTTGAGTTTTGCCCAGGTAAGCTTGCACCAAAGCTAACCCCACCGAGGCTTTGTCAGCCCAGGGCTGATGGTCACTGCCATCGGCTAGGGCGATCGCCTGCTCAAACTGCTTGGCTGCTTGAGAAAGTTCCCACAGGTCAATGCAGTAAAGCCCAATGCTGAGATGAGCGTCCACTACGAGCATTTTTAGATAGTAGGCATCTCGTTTGTTAATGGGTTGTTCTATTGAGTTTTCCAGCTCGCTCAAACGGTTTTCGGTATCACAGAGCGTTTGTTGTTGGCAGGCGATCGCGCTATGAATTTTCCCTGTAATCCAATATACATCTCCCAAAATGTTGTTCAATTCGCTGCGGCTTTCTGTGGTGGTAAAAGGCAGCACCTCAGTTACAGCATTGATCACCGGCTGCAACAGTCCCATCCGATACAGGCTACTGGCCAGTGGTAAAAACTGTTGCCATTGGTTGTGACGGCTATGCAACAACACTGCCGCCGCCGCGTCATAATCTGCCGTCGCCATCAGGTGATAGTAAGCTTCCAGTGCCTGCAAACCTTCTTCTACAGAAGTCACTGCGGTGACGCGATCGCTCCAATACTGCGCCGCTATTCGATTAGCCTGCCGCCAGTCGGTCTGTTGACGCAGCCGGGCAATGGCTTCCGCACGGCTGACCGGATGCAGCCAATACTCTCCTTTATGGAACTCCAACAGAGATCGATCGCGTAATGAATTCAGCGTTTGCCGATGGTACGCAGGATCAATATCCCACATCAGGGCAGCGATCGCGTCTGCCTTTAGCCTGGGCTGCGCCTGATAGCGATAGCAGCCCAGCCGACAAAACACCCGATACGCCGCTTTATCTAGCGCCGCCAGCCGATTGACCTGGCTCACCACCAAATTTCTCAAATCAGCGCTACCCAACAAGTCAGAGCCGTTCTCCTGCCAGTAAGCGCTTAACTCTCCTTCAAAATCTTCGCAGGTCGCAGCGCATAAAATCTCCATCGCCTTGGCATTGCCACCATAGGCCCGGTGCATCGCTGGCAAACTTTCCAGGCAGGTCACCTGACGCGAAGCAAAAAACTGTTGCCAGGCTGCTATCGACAGACCCAGTAGACGGTAGTGATGCACTGTGACACTGGGTTCGCAGAGGCGATCGCGACTCGTCATGATCACACTGGCTGACGTATTTGTCAGCATCCGCAGCAGCTCTACATAGTGACGATGCCCGGCAATAAACTGGCCATTGCTATCTAGGGCGGGCTCCAAGTTATCAATAAAAATGGCGACCGGTTGAGTACATAAATGACGCTTTAGCCGAGAGAGCGTCACGCCAAATTCGCGGCCTGGTTCCTCGTTAAAATTCTGCCTGAGCCATTCTTCGACCACGCTTTCTACGGGCGTAATATTGGCAGATTCTTTGGCCATCAGCAGTTCAAGCACTCGACCAAACTGTTGACAGTACTGCTGAGCCAGCGTCGTTTTACCAATGCCTCCCTCGCCCTGAATCACCATAATGCGGTGAACCTGTGAAAGGCTGTGGAGAGTACAGAGGGCGGATTCGCGGCCCAAAAAGGCAGGATTGTTACGCTGTTCGGGCTGCGGATAGGTTTGGAGAGAGGGTTGGGCGTCGCCTTCTCGTAAAGTCGCCGCGTTTTTTAGGGTGCGCTTGATGCGGTTGATCAGGCGCGATCGCAAATTTCCCTTCGTAATTCGCTCACCCAACGCATCCGACAGCACCCGCCAGAGCTGCGATGCCACATCCTTTATATGGCCTTCACTGTAGCCGACCGCGCTCGCCACCTGCCCATACGTACGGCCCTGCCAGCTCTGCTGAATAATGCTGCTTTGCAAATCGCTTAAATGCCTTCCCGTACGCTCGTACAGCAGCCGATCGGCATATTCAATCGCCGCCTCTATCCCCATATTCAACAAGCTAATTCACTGCAAAAGTAGACTACCAGCTACTCGCCACAAGTTCCGAACCCCCTTAAACCATTCTTGCCTCCCTTTATCTACCCTTTATTTCACCATACCCCGAGCAAACCAAGCTCAGACGATTCCCGACTTTTTCCGACTGACGCTCACCAGTTTCAGCCCTAATCTGATAGAGAATGCCGCCTATCCCTATTAAGCGGCCCCCAATCTCGCAGCGTGATCTAACCGCTTGGGTAATGTCACGCCTTAACTATTGCCGTAGAATCACCGGCTCAGTCCTGAAATCCTCCGGGAATTATGGCATATAGATGAGGGTAAACCAGATGACGGCCCGCTCAGTATCCGCTAGCTGGCCCAGCAACACTAGCGCCCACCCCAGTAGTCACCCTTGTACCGCACCCACCATGAATCCATATTCTGTTTTACCCACCGACCTCAACCCTCAAGCGGTTCCTAAGCATGTCGCCGTGATTATGGATGGCAATGGCCGCTGGGCCAACCAGCGCGGCCTGCCTCGCATCGCCGGACATCGTCAGGGTGCAAAAGTGCTCAAGGATCTGCTTCGCTGCTGCAAAGACTGGGGTATTGGCGCCCTGACCGCCTACGCCTTTTCTACTGAAAATTGGCGACGACCTACCGTTGAAGTGGATTTTTTGATGGTGCTCTTTGAAAAAATGCTGCGCAAAGAGCTAAAAGTAATGCACGCTGAAGGCGTTCGCATTCGTTTCATTGGCGACCTTTCTGGACTAGCGCCTTCTTTGCAAAAGGAGATGACCCGCGCCATGACAGAAACAGCTAACAATACAGCCATTGATTTCAATGTTGCGATCAACTACGGTAGCCGCAGCGAGATTGTTCAGGCTTGTCAGCAGGTAGCGAGAAAGGTAGAAAGCGGTGAGATGGCAGCCACCGACGTTAGTGAAGCGATTATTAGCGAGCATCTGTATACCGCAGGCTGTGATCCTGACTTACTAATTCGCACTAGCGGCGAACAGCGCCTCAGTAATTTTCTGCTGTGGCAATTGGCCTATACCGAAATGTACTTCACCAACGCCTTTTGGCCAGACTTTGACCGGGGTGAGTTTCATCAGGCTTTGCGGGTTTTTCAGAGGCGCGATCGCCGCTTTGGCAATGCCAAAGATACCGTCACAACGGCAAACCCCGAACAGACAATAGCCGTAAAAGAGCCAGCGCTGACCGCATAGACAACTTCTATATCTCTATCCCCTTTTTATCTACGTGGCGATCTTTGGCAACTGAACAATCTCAAGTTTATTCCCCTGATCTGTCCAGTTGATGTAGCCTTGCTCGGCAAATATCTCTAGCCAGCCAGCCATCGGCCATTGACCCCAGCGCTCATGAAAAATACGAGCGTTCCGCACGATGCTTTCAAAGTTTTTCCAGGGCGGCACACAGCTAGGGTGATATTGATGGAATGCCATGGCGGCGGGTACCCACATGAGTAGAATACCGGCTTGTTTCGCCTTCCAGGCAAAGTCAGTATCTTCTGCGCCATAGCCCAGATAGCATTCACTAAAGCCGCCCAACTGCTCGAAAAGAGCCCGATGCAGCGCAAAAGAAAGAGACCAGAACAACCCATAGCTGGGCTCTATAATTAGTTCGGCAACGGCTGAAATGTTTCTTTTAGGGTTAGGCTTGCTTTGGGCTATCAAAAGGGATTCTGTCCAATCCGCTTTTATCTTTTTAGATAAATACTGAACGCTGCTCATCATAATGGCGTGCCGGGCTTGCCGACAGGCTGTTTCATAGGCGGCGACCAGTTTACGCGATGGAATGCAGTCTACATCTAAAAAAATTAGAATATCGCCAGTAGCTTGTTGCGCCGCATAGTTGCGAGCTTTGGCTAAAGGCAACAGGGTGTCGTCATCTTGGTAGCTATATTGACGACAGGGAAAGGGCCAAATGCCGAGCGGTTGGGCAGGCTCATTCATATGCACGATGATGCATTCGTCGGGTAGCTGGCTGGCGCGAGCGAGTCCTCTGAGCAGGTTGTATAAGTGGGAGGTGCGATCGCGTGTCAGCGTTAAAACAGAAACTCTGTTCATGGCGTTACTCATGGCGTTACTCATAGCGTTATGAGGATAGAAAGGTAGCCGTAATGATTACGAACAATGCTGCTAAATTCATCTATCGCAAGCGCTAAGTTGTTTGCAGCCACAGAACTTGCAGAAAACTGGCCATAGGTTGACAGAAACAAACCGTGAAGCAAAAGTAGCTTTCTCCTATTGTATTGACAAGCAAAGAGGCAAGGGATTCCAATCCAACCACAGGTTTCCACCGCCCCGATGCTCGAAGGGATAGCAAAAGAAATTAATCACTCTGATGCCATCCTCTCTTGGTTTACAACACACTAGTACCTAAGGACAACATCATGACTTCATTCAACTCTGATGCTTTGCTGACCGACCTGAGCGAAGACGAAACCGCCCAGCTCAACGGCGGTCGTCGCTGCTTCTACGTTCGCGTGGTACGCCGCGTTCGCCGTGGGTTCTACTGGTTCTATCAGTATTTCTGGGTAATTCGCTGCTACTAAGCGTTAGCATAGCTCACAACTCAATAGCGGAGTTCTCACTTTGTCTATTACGAGCTGATGGCGCAGATTTCACTTAAATTCTCATTGCTAGCAATTGATTGCAGCGGCGTTTCTATCCGGAGAGGAGCGCCGCTGCTTTTTTGGCCACAAAGTTGATATTGCATGAAATCGATTGCTTACTGCTTGCTATTTGCCTGGCAGTTTTCTGCAATCTAGCTAGCATTTTTTGAACAAAGCTAAGGCTGCTTTCCACTTTTAACTTGGTAGAAACCAGCCCTATGCCAAAGACACGCTTTCTATAAGCTAAGGGCACTTAGTCAGAATGTTATTCAACATCGGCCCTATGAAATATCCATTCATTGAACAACAGAGTGAAGAAGATTGCGGCGCTGCTTGCCTGGCCTCTATTGCTAAATACTACAAGTTAGGATTATCTCTGCGGCAGGTTCGAGAACGGGTGGGTACGGGGCACCAAGGTACGACCCTTTGGGGGTTGCAGCGAGGGGCAGAACAGTTAGGGTTTAATGCTCGCGCGGTGAAAGCTGCGCCCGATGTGGTCGATCGACTCGGTGAGGTGACGCTGCCTGCTGTTATTCACTGGCAGGGCAATCATTGGGTTGTGCTGTATGGCAAACAAAGACAAAACTATATGGTGGTCGATCCGGTGGTGGGTCTGCGTCGTCTGTCGCTAGAAGAGCTGGTTGAAGGCTGGCAAGATTTTGTACTGCTTTTGCTAGATCCTGATCCTACTCGAATAGTTGCGACGCAGGCGGACGAACCCAAGCATCTTTTTGGGAACCTGTTTAAAAGAGTAATGGCCTATCGAGGCATCTTGACCCAGGCTTTTTTACTGAATGTGCTGATTGGGGTGCTGTCTTTGACCTCTCCTATTTTGATTCAGATGCTGACTGACGATGTGCTGATTAGAGGAGATATGTCGCTGCTGAATACGGTGACCATCGCTGTTGTTGTCATGATTGCGGTTAGCCAGCTTTTAAGCCTGTTGCAGTCAAACCTGATTACTCATTTCGCCCAGAGAATAGAGCTGGGGCTCTCACTTGAGTTTTGCCGTCGTATCTTGCACTTGCCTTTGGACTATTACGAAAAACACCGCAGTGGCGAAGTCATTAGCCGATTGCAGGATGTGCAATATCTCAATCAACTCACCTCTCAGTTTTTTGTGAGCTTGCCCAGCCAGCTTTTTATCTCGATTGCCTCGTTAGGCTTGATGCTGGTTTACAACCCTATGCTGACGGCGGTTGCGATCGCAGTCGGCATCGCCATGACGCTTTCAGTCGTTATCTTTCAGCCATCTCTAAAGCGACAAACCCAGCGCTCTTTGGTGATGGATACCGAAAATCAAGGCATTTTAGTCGAAACCTTCAAAGGCGTTCTAACCCTCAAAACACTGGTTGCTAGTCAGTACTTCTGGGAGGAATTTCAAGATCGCTTTAGTCGTTTAGCCATGCTCAATTTACGTACAGGGCAAATCGGGATTGTTAACGGCGCTTTTTCGGGGCTAGTGTCGGGGATAGGAAGTATTGGCTTGCTGTGGTACGGCGGCAAGCTGGTGATGGATCCTCAGGTCAACTTTAGTATTGGTCAGCTCTTGGCCTTTCGCGGGATGACCGATAATTTTTTGCAAATCATCACCGTTTTAATTGGCCTGGTCGATGAATTTACTCGTGCTAACGCCTCTATCTTGCGGTTGAGTGAAGTCACTGAGCTGGCTCTGGAAGAAGGAGAGAATCCGAAAGCGGCGGTCACGCTGCGCGACCAGGCCAGTTTGGTTTGTAATGCGGTGAGCTTTGACTATCAAGGCTGCACCAACTTGCTGAACAATCTTTCGCTCAGCATTCCAGGCGGTCAAATAACTGCGCTGATTGGGGCGTCAGGCTGTGGTAAAAGTACGCTGGCAAAGCTGGTGGCTGGGCTTTATGCTCCTCAGTCAGGCAATATTCAAGTTGATGGCTACAGCGTTTCAGATTTGGCGCTGGCTAGTTTGCGATCGCAAGTCGTACTCGTTTCCCAAGAGTCTCACTTCTGGAGCCGCTCGATTTTGGAAAATTTTCGGATTGCGAGCCCGGATGCCAGCTTTGAGGACATTGTTGCCGTCTGTCAAATTACCGGAGCCGACGCATTCATCAGCAAGTCTCCTAATCGATATCAAACGATATTAGGAGAATTTGCCGCCAATCTTTCAGGCGGTCAGCGGCAGCGTCTGGCGATCGCGCGGGCATTAATCAACAACCCGCCGATTCTAATTCTCGATGAATCTACTTCAGGGCTCGACCCGCTAGGCGAGGCTCAAGTGCTAGATCGATTGCTGACCCACCGGCAGGATAAAACAACGGTCTTGATCAGCCATCGGCCTAGCGTGATTCAGCGAGCTGAGTGGATAGTCATGCTAGAAGCCGGGCAGCTAAAAGTTCAAGGTAAACGAGAAGATGTTCTGGCCCATGTGGGGCAGCAGATTGAAGCGCTATACGTCACCCCATAAGGGCGCGTAGCCGTTCTAAAACCATTACATGAGAGAGAAAATACTATGCAACCTACTGTTGTTTCCTCTACGGCTAGTCCTGCCGACGACTTTGGCTCGGCGGCTCTATCAAATCCAGCCGCGAATCCAGCCCTTAATCCGAGATCTACGCTGCGAACCGATGACCTCATGCCCGCGCTCAGTCGGTGGGCGACCTGGACTGGCCTTTTGATCGCGGGTAGCCTGGGTGTGACGGTGGCAGTGGCAGCGGTGGCTAAATATGATGTGGCGGTTAAGGCCGCTGCTACAGTGCGCCCATCTGGAGAGTTGCGGGTTGTGCAGACGGCGCTAGAAGGAAAGATCGAACAGATTGCGGTGCAAGAGAATCAGGCGGTGCAAAAAGGTGACGCGATCGCCTACCTAGACGATACTAAGCTGCAAATTCAAAAGACCCAGGTTCAAGCGAGCATTCAACAAAATCAGCTACAGGTTTCACAGTTGGAATCGCAAGTCCGATTTTTGAATCTGCAAATGCTAGCAGAAGAACAATCCACTCGCAAAAGCGTTGCCTCGGCTGAATCTGATGTACTGCGATCGCAAAGAGAATACGCAGAAAAAGCGCAAACGGCGCAGGCTGATTTTGAAGAGATGCAGGTGGCGCTAGCGCAGGCTCAAGGCGATCGCGATCGCCATTTACCCTTGCTAGAAGCCGGGGCGATTTCTCAAATCCAATTTCAAGAGAAACAAACCGCTGTTGAAACTGCCCAAATTCGACTAGAAAGAAGCCAGGCTGCTGTCAACCCTTCCCAGGCACCGGTTACAATTGCGCAGCAGCAAGTTGCCCAACAGTCGGCCAGGGGTAACTCTACGCTGGCAAGTTTGCAAAAGGAGCGAGAGGCTTTAGTGCAGCGTCAGTCAGAAATTCAGGCCCTGCTGATGCGCGATCAGCAAGATTTGGAAAGACTAGAGGCTGATCTATTAAGTCTGGTAATTCGAGCGACTAGCGATGGGGTCATTTTTAAGCTCAACTTGGCCAATGCCAATCAGGTTGTGCAAGCGGGTGAAAGCATCGCCCAAATTTCTCCAAAAGGTACTGCGCTGGTGGTGCGGGCGACCGTCGCCAATCAGGATATTGATAAAGTGGCCGTGGGTCAAACTGTGAAGCTACGGGTAGATGCCTGTCCTTATCCAGACTATGGTGTGCTGTCTGGCGTCGTTGGGGCGATCGCGCCCGATAGCACCAGTGCGACCAACCGAGGCGCTGAGTCTGCAACCCAAGGTTCGGCCAGCCAGAGCCAAGGCACCGAAAAGAGCGATCGCACCTTTAATGTCACCATTCAGCCCGAAACGACCACGCTCCAAAAAGGCGGGCCAACCTGTTCGATTCAATCTGGCATGTCAGGCACGGCCAGCATCATCTCCCAGCGAGAAACCTTCCTGCGATTTGTTCTACGCAAGGGTAGGCTATGGAGCGGTCTGTAAGGCTTGTTCAAGAGTTTGTTCAAGGTCTGTTGTTGCCGAAAACTGTCAGTTACCCGGTTGATTCAGGTAAAAAGCATGACCTACAACTTCGATGCCTCTAGCCGAAATCCCCCTTAGTTTTGAACAGAAACTTTTTTACTCTATAGAGACTAAGTTTTGGCCTCAGTATTTAGCCATACAGACCCGCCATACATAGTGGTTGCCAACCCCTTTACCCCAAAAACATCATGTTGAAAAACTGCATTGCCGAATACGCGCCTGTTGCCACCGAGCAAGTCACACTGCAACCTAATGAAGTCCTCCATCATTCCTTTCGCGCTAATTTAGCCAAAAAGCATCATTTAGGATATCGCGTCGAATCTTCTGTTGATTTTAGCTGTCATCTGACTAACCAGCGCGTCATTCTACAGCCAGTTTCACCAGCCCATCCATCTCAGACAATTCCACTCTCTCAAATCAGCAGCTTCAAAGTCGTTCGCGCTTTAAACTTCACTGCTTTTGCTCAAGTCAACTGCAAATCATCGTATGAGATGGGGAATAGTGACTTGGTTTTAGCCGTACAAAACTGTCCTAGTCAGCGAACCAATGCAAGCCATAGCAATCGCTCAGAAGACTTTGTGCATTTAGGTAACAGCTTGTTGAATCCAGAGGGTAACCTGTCTAATTTAGACTCCAAGGCTGTGGAACTACAGGCCGCGCTAGCTCAAGATCGGCTGGTGCTATTGGATTTTTGGGTGCCCAAATGTACGCCATGCTTTCAATTAGATGCCGTTTTAGACGCGCTGTTAGGACGATATGGCGATCAAATTGCATTGGTCAAAGTTAACGTTGAAGAGAGTCAGGCGATCGCACTACAATACGGGATTGAATGTTTCCCCACTGTGTTGTTCTTTAAATCTGGCGTCGTCGTCGATCAGATTGTCGGCGCTGTGCCTCAGTCAGTGACTGCCAAGGTTTTAGAGCGATATGTGCAGCCTATTGCCGTGGCTTGAGAATGGTCAAGGGGGCGTACAGCCGCTTATTCATTGCCGAAGTCAGGGCCATTCATCTTTAGATAGATGCTGCGATCGCGCTGTCTGGCTATGATTTTGACTACTGTACGCCCTATCAGAAACACTTTTGCAACTCGACATGCTTGCGGCCACGGATCTTTCACAAGAGCTTTCACAAGAGCTTTCACAAAAGGAACTTTCACAAAAGGCGATCGCGATTCACCAACGTTTGTGTCAGGAATACGATTGCCCCATCGCCTACTTCCACAATCTTGACCCAATGAGCGAGCTGATTTCTTCGCTACTTTCGCATCGAACGCGAAACAAAGACTCGGGTCAGGCTTTTAAGCAGCTTCGAGCAAAGCTGCCCACCTGGGAAGCCGTTCGCGATGCCGAGACTGAATTGGTTCAAACGGCCATTTCTGCCTGTACCTGGCCAGAGCAAAAGGCTCCGCGTATTCAACAAATTTTGAGGCAGATTACTGCTGATAAAGGTGAGCTTTCTCTGGACTTTTTAGCAGAGATGTCAGTCACAGAAGCCAGAGCCTGGCTCGAAACCCTAACGGGTGTAGGGCCAAAAACCAGCGCTGCCGTCCTGGCTTTTAGCACGCTCAGACGCCGGGCGCTGCCAGTCGATAGTCATCACCACCGCGTCGCGATGCGTACGGGCTTAATTTCTGCAAAGGTTTCCGTTGGCCCCTCGCACAAAATTTTGGAAGCGCAGCTTCCGGCTGACTGGTCGGCGCAGCAGGTTTACGACAATCATGAAGTGCTGATGCTGCATGGTCAACGATGCTGCTATTACCATCAGCCCGCGTGCGATCGCTGCCCGCTTCTCAACCTTTGCCCTCACGGCCAGCAGCGGATGGGCGGC
Source organism: Phormidesmis sp. (assembly GCA_049791095.1). GTDB lineage: Bacteria > Cyanobacteriota > Cyanobacteriia > Phormidesmidales > Phormidesmidaceae > Phormidesmis. Next base: position 18,821 of record JBAQZP010000129.1, on the reverse strand, counting down.
TAACCAGTCCCAAACGCCAGCCGCAAAAGTAAGAAAAGTAAGAAAAAATCCGTAGCATTGCTCATTTAAGCCGCCGTTGATATGCAGTATTCTAAGCAAAGAAAGAACACAAAGGGACTTCAATCTAAGTGTTCTATGCCTGCGCTAGGTCTGCCTCACCTCGGACTAAACGTGGGCTTTTTTCGCTATAGTTCGAATATTTTGATCTAAACATTCTGATAGAAGGTAATGTTCAGGGGTGCTTCTCCTGCTAAAACATTGCGATTAACCAGATCAGACAGTGTTTTAGTTTCGTGAATAACGTCCCAGCCAACTGGTGAGAACGTGTCTTTGTTATAGATATTCTCGGATATCAAGGGGTTGGTAAACACGTGAGAAAGGGCGTCAATGCCAATCAACCGGGTGACCAATGGCCCTAATAACGCATTTTCTGGCGCATTTTCAGCAAAAAGACCAACATACAGCTCTACATTTTCTACAGTGCCATAAAGCTGTTGTAGTAGCGCCTGCGTTTGCGGATTGCCCGAAATTTGATTGAAGCGAGTCACTTTAGGAAACTGGTACGCTTCGCGATAGTCGTTATAGCTGGCCATCTGGGTTGTCCGAGACAGCTTAATCGTTGGTACCTCAGCGAGGTTGACTAAAAACTCAGGCGTGTTGAACAACCCAATCTGGCTAGTGGGCTGCGCCGAACTCTCTTGTAAAATTTCACCAATGCCCCTGTCCAAAATTAGCTGATTGTTCCATAGCGAATCGGTTATGGGCATTTGCTCGCCATCATAAACAAAGGTTTCTGGCAGGGCGCTATGCCAGCGATACACAAAGTTAAACTCAATCGACATCCAGTTTTCGCGGTACCATTTTTCATTGGTGAACGACGATGGATCAAACAGTGCGTTGAAATGGTAAGGCGTAATGTGATTGACGTAATCTTCGACGACAATTCTCAAAATCGTGACAATTAAAATATTGCGGGCGGTTTGAAACAGGCGCTCGTCATCCCAGTTGGGGTAGGCTACCGCTAGCATTTCACAAAGGCGGTTGTGTTCTCTCAGGCAAATCACGTTCAGCATCACATAGCCAATTTGGACATTGGCCCGCTCTACGCCCATGGCAAACAGTTTAGCCTTGCGATCGCCCTCCAGCCTAATCTCATCATTCAACGGCGCATACAACTTTTCAAACTCTTCTCTAACCACCCCCGCTTCCCCATCTTCGTAATAAAAGAGCGGATATTCTTCGCCATTAATTTGCTGGCTTTTAAGCTTGCCGCCGGTAAAAGTTCTCAGCAAGTGAGTGGTTTTGCGGTTAAGCCCATAAACCGGGGCCAGATCAATATGATGGTTAGAAGTGTTTCTAAAGCGGCTGTTACGGTCGGTGCGCAAAAAGCCGTCAGTGAACCACTGTGCCCAGTAAGGAAACAGCAGCGTTGACTTTTTAGAATAAATAGTTTCGCCGTTTTGTTTGCGAAAAAGAACCGCCAGGTCTTCGGGATCTGGTAGGGCTTCGCTTTGATTGAAGGTACGGGCCGGGGGCAGATGTCGGCTGGTGTAGGTGCGATCGCTCAACGAATCCCAAGAGGTATAAGGCTCCGGATTCTTTGGCCGATTGGTATCTGGAACCGTCGCATCCAGCGTCATCAGGCTAAAGGGATAAGGCCGCGTCGCTACTTTATACACCGTATTGTTAATCAAAAAGCGGTTAATCGGGCGAGCTAGCCAGGGCGTACGGTTCACCCAGCGCCACAGCCCCGCAAAATTAGTTAAGACAAACAGCTCCAGTCGGTTAATAAAGCCGTCTCTAGAAGTATCTCTTGCCAAGGGTTTTTCCTCTTAATGAGTTATACATTTGCTATCTAAGTACGTTCAAATATAGTTAAGACATTTCGCTATATATACGCCTGCCCTCGGGCTTTGTAAAGCAAACGCTGTCTATTCTTAATCTAGTACGACCTTAGTTAGAAAAAATATGCTTACCGAAGAAACGCCCATCTCATTTCCACAATCCACGTTTCAAAAAGAAAAAGCTACTCTGCCAGAAGCATTAGCTCTATTCGATCAGCTAGCGCCAGTAGATCTCGACTTCATGCTAGGTAGATGGAAGGGGTCTGGCTTTCACACAGACCATCCTATGGACGGCTTGCTAGAAGTCGCTAACTGGTACGGCAAGGAATTTATCAGCCCCGACTGCGTTCATCCGCTGCTATTCTCCGATGGCAACCACGGCATCTTCAAGATCTCACCTAGCCCTTCTATGATGAAGCTAGGTTTACGCCTGCCCATCCCCAAAAGTGAAAACGTCAAACCTCTCTTCACGTTGTTCAATCCGCTGCTAAAAACAGAAGAGAGTCAGGCCCGCCTACGAATGATGGAGCACCGAGACAAACTCAGCGCCACCATGATTTACGATCACCTGCCCATTCACGACGTTTTTAGGAAGGTAGATGAGAACACCTTGCTAGGATTGATGGATTACAAAGCCTCACCGCAGCCCTTCTTCTTCATTCTAAGAAGAGAGAATCCTCGCCTATAGTCTCGATGTAGTTGACAGGTAGGATAATAGCGTAACTTGAGTATCTTGATAGAGATTGAACGCTATGAATGTTGATGTTTTTAAGATTCCACAAAATGCCCCAGACGATCTCTCAGGGCTAAAGCACCTGATTGAACAGAAAACGTTAGATCCCAAAACTATCGTAGCCATAATGGGAAAAACAGAATCAAATGCCCGCTCATTACCGCCGCTAGCACAAACAAAGTCGTCGGCGCAATGATCGCCTCCATCTTGCAAGACCCAATGATCTATGTCTCGGGCGGCGGCGAGCACCAGGGGCCTCCGGGCGGCGGGCCAGTTGCGGTGATTAGCAAACGTAGTGAGAATTAGGGCAATAACGAAAGCGATCGCCCTAACTATATATGGCGTCCTCTTTTCCTAGAGCCCTAAAAAATCACTACATGTAGATGTTTCTCGAAATATGGCAAGAATACCTGCTATGTTTGATTAACCTGAAGGGTTAATTTTTTGTATTTATTGCTAATATGGATGTAACGTTTGTCGGTAAGAAGCTGCGGGAGGAATGCAATGATCAAAGGCTTTTACAAAAGCGCCATGGACAGAAAAGGGCAAAGCGCATACTCCAAAGACTATCTGACCTCAGAGCGGCGAAAGTATTAGAAGATATGCGAAACATTCCTGGGCGATGTCATGAGTTACGACATGACCGAGCCGGCCAGTTTTCATTAGATTTAGATCACCCTTATCGATTGATTTTTGAGCCAGCCAATGAGCCAGTCCCCAGAAAGCCGGACGGTGGCATTAACTGGCACAAGGTAACGGTTATTAAAATTCTTGGCGTGGAGGATACTCATGAGTGATGCAGCTTTGAACGAGTTTTGGCCAGACTATGTTTCTCCTCCTGGAGAAACTTTACTCGAAGCCTTAGAGGAGAGAGGTATGAGTCAGGTGGATCTGGCAGATAGAACAGGCAGACCAAAAAAGACTATTAACGAAATTATTAGGGGTAAGGCTGCGCTTACGCCTGAAACTGCATTACAGCTAGAGCGAGTTTTGGGTATTCCCGCACGGTTTTGGAACAATCGCGAGCAGGAATATAGGGAGGCTTTAGCTAGGATAGAGGAACGCTCTCACTTACAGGAGCAAGTGGACTGGCTGAAAAAATTCCCTGTGAAAGAGATGATTCAATTAGGCTGGGTTTTAGAATGCGACAGCAAAGTTGAACAGTTAGAAGCGCTTCTAAAATTTTTCAGCATCGCGTCTTGCGAACAGTGGCAGCGTTTTTGGGAAGACAGGATTACCGTTGCGTTTCGCAAGTCTAAAAGCTACGATAGCGACCCTGGTGCATTGACCGCATGGCTGCGGCAAGGTGAACTTGAGGCTCAAAGAATTCCATGTGCTCAGTATCAATCAAAGAAATTCAGAGACACTTTAAAGCAAGTCCGAGCATTGACTGTGGAGCCCTTAGACGTTATTCAGCCTCAGGTTGTTGAGCTGTGCGCTAACGCTGGTGTTGCCGTTGTTTTTATCCCTCAGTTACCTAAAACAAGAGCAAGCGGTGCCACCCGCTGGATAAGCAAAGACAAGGCTTTAATACAGTTAAGCTTCAGATACAAAACGGAGGATCACCTTTGGTTTTCCTTCTTTCACGAAGCAGCTCATATTTTACTTCACCAAAAGCGCGAGGTGTTTCTTGAGTTCAATCGCAAGCAAGAAAAATCTCAGGTAGAGATAGAAGCAGATCGCTTTGCAGCAGATTTTTTAATTCCATCAGCGCAGCTAGAGTCGTTTCTATCAGGCAATGGAGCTAGGCCAAGCGCGATCGCAATTCAGAGCTTTGCAAAAGAACTTGACATTGCCCCTGGTATTGTCGTAGGCAGGCTTCAGCACGAAAATTATCTGCCAATGAGTTATGGCAATAAGTTGAAGCGTCGTCTGGAATGGACATATTAGTTAGAAAAACTTACCATGCATACTCCTTTGGACGAAACGCTGAAGCTTTTCTTTCCGCAATGGCAAGGCTCAGGCATGAGGGGGCTTTGTCGGGGTGCTCATCTGCTGTATGAAGCTTTTAAAGAAGAAGCGTCTTTTTCTCAAGTCCCTATAGCTTCGACTTATTCACTGACGGTCAGTGAGAACATTTTGGGATACAGTCAAATTCTGACTCAACTTTCAGAAGCCTGCCGCATTATTGAGACCCACGACCCAGCTCGTATTTTGACGATTGGCGGAGACTGTGGCGTTGAAATTGCTCCTATTCCGCGTTTCCATGGATTGGAAGGGTAGTAGCCCTTCCATCAGGATGTTTCCATCAAGCATGGCTACCTTTCTGACGAGCCTACTTAAATTCTAGCTTTTTGGCTACCCGCTCAATTTCTTTCGCTTTAGCGGGCATGAGTTACAGCGATTTCAACATCTTCTGGTAGCAGTTTCCCTTCTTCTTGATATTCCTCTCGAATCATCTCAAATACGTTGACCAGTTCATCTCTAGCCTCCTCTAACGTCTGTCCCCAGGCGTGACAACCTGCGATCGCCGGAACATACGCGACAAAAGTCCCATTATCGTCAGGCCGCAACACGACCGTGTAACTTTCTAAAGAGCGCATACTGTAGATAACGTAGCGACTACCAAAGGACTAATATAGCTATTTCTCAGGTAGCTTGTACTGCCCCACAATTCGTTTGGCAAATTCGGGCACATGGGCTGCTAGCTTTTCAGGATGGTTGCGGCGGGTGTATAGGTAGTTGCGGGTAAAGTGGGAATCGATCGAGAAGCGGGCGTATTCGAGTCCTTTGGGGCCAATTTTTTCGATCACGACGCCCATCAGTTTGGCGGCCCACATCGGCAGGGTGACGCCTTTGTCGTAGGCGGGAATGCTGTTTTGCACGGCTTGGGTGCGATCGCCCCCACTCATCACCGGCTGCGTCTCAATAATCCCCTCCAACAGCTCAAACATTTCTGCCCCGGTGTCATTGCGCACCACAATCCACTGCCAGCCAAACGGCGCGCCCATATAGCCCACCACAATGTCCGCCAGCCCATTGGTATAGTCAAAGCAGCTCATGCAAGAAGGGGCAAACACATCCTTGAGCTGGTTTGTCTTCAGGCCAAAAAACGGTACTTTCTCTTCCGAGCCATCTTCATGCTTAAAATGCACCTGAAAGTCCTGCATGAACTCGTAAGCAATCACGGTTTCGGGCGAGCGACTGGTCGTATCCAAAAACTTCTGTAATCCAGCACGAGTGACATTGTCTACACAGGGCATTCCCAGCACATACAGCTTCTCTAGGCCCAGCCGATTTTGCACGGCTCGCAACGCCTGAATCTGACAGCCCACACCAATGACCAAGACGCGCTTCATACCCGATTGCTCTATTTGATCGAGCACTGAAAGGTTTGGCGATAGGGTCGGCTTGTTGACCCGTGCGGCCAAAATGTCTTCCGGTGTTTTGGCAATTACGGGCATCGGCTGAAAGCGGTCGTCTTCGGTGTTTTGCACACATACAACGCCTTCGACCCAGCCCCGATTGAGCATTTCAATTGCCAGCGTGCTGACAATGCCCGTCCACTGTGCGCCCTCAATAGGCGCTAGCTTGCGGGCGGCAACCATTTTTTGCTGCACGCCAAAGTACAATTCGTCATGATTGTCGAGGTCGCGGCTGCGGCCATGACTGGCAGCTTCCAGATCAGGAATTTGCTGGTTAAGGAAAGCGCAGGCATCTTTGACATAGTGAATATAAGACGTGTCACAGAGACCACATTCGCTACACCGTTCTTTGGCAGGCTTGGCTGCACCGGGCTTGAGGGGCCTTGCTTTAGCATGGGGCCTAGATTCGTGAGCCGATTCGTGAGCCGAAAGAGGGGCTGTGGTCATAGATTTGAAGCGTTGCCTAAAGCAATGTAACCATGATTTAACTTATGATCACGATACCGTAATGCTCTAGCAGATTCATCGGCGATCGCCCCTTTTGTAATTTTTCTCATTCCCCCATGCCCGAAGGCCCCGAAATCCGTCTCGCCGCTGACAAAATACAACGCGCACTAACTCCCTATCCCACAACCGAGGTCTTTTTCGCCTTCGAGCACCTCAAGCCTTTTGAGTCTGAACTGACGGGCTGCCGGGTGACTAGCCTGGAAACGAGGGGCAAGGCAATGCTGACGCATTTTGACAATGGCCTGAGTGTGTATAGCCATAATCAGCTCTATGGCAAGTGGATGGTACGCAAAGCCTATAACTTTCCTGAGACGAATCGACAGCTCAGGTTTGCGGTGCATAATGCCAAAAAGTCGGCTTTGCTGTACAGCGCCTCAGATATCCAAATTTTGAGCGAGCCAGAGATAGAAACGCATCCTTTCTTGAGCAAGCTAGGGCCGGATATACTTAACGCTGACATTACGCCCGAGCAGATAAAGTCTCACCTGAAGTTAAAGAAACACTACCGCCGTCGGCTCTCGACGCTCTATCTCGATCAGCATTTTTTGGCGGGCATTGGCAACTACTTGCGCAGCGAAATCTTGTTTGTGGCCAGGCTACATCCTCAATTGCGTCCAATAGACTGCCAGGACGAACAGTTACTCGCCTTGGCGCGTGCCTCTATTAAGATATCGTATCAGTCTTACAAAAATAAGGGAGTAACGAACGATCTGGATTTGGCCAATGAGCTGAAGGCGGCGGGAGCACGCTACCGAGACTATCGCTACTGGGTTTTTGGGCGCGATCAAAAACCTTGTTATATCTGCCAAACACCGGTTGTGAAAGAGCGGGTGAGTAGCCGCCGAATTTACTACTGTCCGCACTGTCAGCCGTTAGAGTGAAGCCGCACAGTCAGCCGCTAAAATGCACTAGCCGTGGGGCTGTGATGCCGTCGATGACGCGAGCGGCGCGACCGGTCGCCCTCGCTACCACCTTGCGACCAGGCCGACTTTAGACCAAGCTAGGCGGACAGTAACCTAATCCGCGCACAAACCTGTCTTTAAATTCTTCGACATCAGCCGGTTGTAGTGCCCCATGAGAGACGACTACCGTATGATATCGGTTCATCACTTCGGTGAGAGACAGACCTAAGTCTAGCCCTTGTAACGCCTGGGTAACTGAAGGTGACGAGTCATATTCGTAACCGTTTTCGTTTAAGAAGGCTTTGAAGTTGAGCTGTTGGGTGACGGAAAGCGGCGCTTCTAACTGGATGCGAACGACCCACCGATCGACCAGGTAAATCACCGTTGCCGAATGCAGCGTCAGGGTGATTTGTTTGGCCAGATAAGTTAGAAGGCGCACGACTAAGCTCGTATTAGCAAAGTAATAGAGATATTGCATAGTCTTGCCTGATGCTACTGTCTTTAGAGTATCAACCAAATCTGAGTAAATTATGAAGATATGTGCGATCTCATCAAAATCCGCTGCCAAGATCGCTTCAAAAGTTGAGACTGCGTCTCTATAGAATGGATTGACTCTATGCCTATAGAGACAGCTTGACTCATAAAAATGACTTTTCAGCAGCCTGTAAAGCTTGAAGCTGCCTGAAGTCTAAGGGATTAACAAACGATTAACAAACTTTCAGCAGGTTTGGTTTAACGCCAACAAGCCGTTCGATTCCACTACGCTGGCCAGTCAAATGACGGAATTTTTTAAGTTGGTAACGCTGCCTAACCAAAGATGCCGGGGATGTACAGTTAGACAAGGTGACCACTCCTTTCAGCATCAAAAAAGGTCGATGCTAGGATCTTTCCTATACATTCTCAACTATCTTTCAGGCAACTGCTTCCCCGGCATCTACATACCAGAAAAATGCAATCAGCCCCAAAGCTAAAGTCCTACGCTCGCTGCTTAATCCTGGCGGCGTTTTTGACAGCCTGTACCTCACAGATTCCCCATACCGCCGCTGCCCAAATTAAACTGTCTAGTGCTGCTGCTCGTAACAAAACAGAAGCTGATCCCGGTGAGCCGGTTGGCCCTGCTACTGATTGCGATGGGGATGGCCTGAATAACGATTCTCAGCTCGATTTTGATGGGGATGGCCGCGCTGATGAATGCGTGGGAGGCCGCGAAGAAATCCCTGAACCACCGTTTCAGCAAACCTATACGCCTACCTCAGAAGCCTTTTACAGTAAGTTGCCTGAGGTGGGTTGGAATGCTCGCTATAACTGTGGCGACGATCTTTATGAAGTAACGCTGCAACGCCCTGATGCAGGCAGCCTGGTATACATCGCTGATGGGCTGACGCTCACAAGCGATATTGTCTATGACGATATTGATCCTAATTTAAACCAGCCGCTGATTATTCAAGACCCCACGCAGGGCATTCGCTATAGCTTTGAGCAGGCGCAGGGCGGTGAGTTTTACGAATATGCACTAGCTGACTATAACGGTAATATTGGCCTGTATATCTACCAAACTGGCGAGCAAATAGTGGCGGCTCCCTGCACTGCTATTTCCGCGACCGTTAGCCCCGCTACCACTACTGAGTTATCAGCCAAAGCACCAGCGGCAAAGTAATCAGGCTCATCACTGTCGAAAGCACAATGGTTTTGGCCACTCGCACCGTGTCGCCACCCAGCTCGGTTACCCAAATCAGAGTATTCACAGCGACGGGCATGGCTGACTGCATCACCAATACGTCTAAATCGAGCCCTTGTAAACCAAGCAATCGGCCAATGCCATAGGCGCACAGGGGCGATACCAGTAGTCGCAAGCAGGCGGCAGACAGCTCGTATAGTCCAAAGCTGAATTGGACGCGCGATAGCTGAATACCTAAGATTAATAAGGCAATTGGAATGGCCGCGCCGCTAAGCAGTTCTAGGGCGCGGTCGATAGGGACAGGAACTTCCCATACCAAGGTTTTGAGAGTAATGCCTGCCAGGGTTGCCCAAAAGACGGGCAGGTTGAGTGTGACTTTGACCCCTGCTGTGAGCCCTTCTCCTTTCAGAAATATTGGCCCGATGCTGGCAATAAAAATGGCAGAGGCAACGAGGTAGATAACGCCACGCGCTAGCCCATCTTCTCCTAAGGCGAACAGGACAAAAGGCAGGCCGATATTGCCAGAGTTGGCTAGCAGCGTGGTGGCCACCAGGCTTTTGCGCGTGTCGAGCGGTAGGTTAAACCCTTTTCCCAAAGCGCGAGTGAGTAAATACAGCACACCGCAGTTCAGCAAAAAGCCTATAACAATTCCGATGGCGCTGCCCAAAGCCAGCGTGCTGTTATAGAGTCCGGTGAGCACGAGCGCCGGTAATAAAACGTAAATACTGACCCGAGCGAGCGTTTTGAGATCTAATGGAAAGGCTCTCCCTATCCACATTCCTGACAGGGCCACGAGGGCAATGGGTAGCACTGCCGAGATCAGAACACCCATAGCTTTTTTGTGAGTAGTTTCTTTGTGAATTGTTTTCTGCTGGCCGCTGACGCAAAGGTTGCTGGTGCCCTCACCTAAAATAAGGTAGAGACCGATACCCCGCAAAGATATGACAGCTAGCCCTGACCAAATCCGTGAATTGCTGACGTCTGAGAATTTTGGCGATCGCATCAAAGCCATCAACCAGCTTCGCGACATCGACCCAGCCGTCGCCTTCTCGCTAATTGTGCCGCTGTGCGACGACCGCAACACCCGCGTTCGCTACGCCGCCGTCAGCCAAATCTCCACCCTCGGCGAGCAAGACAAAGCCGCCGCGTTCGACTTACTCACAGCCTCACTAGGTGACCCTGAGCCCGACGTGCAGGCCGCCGCCGCCGATTCGTTAGGGGCACTCAAGCTCACCGCCGCCTTGGATGACCTCAAAGAACTCTATGAAATGACGTCCGAGTGGCTGGTTAAGATGAGCATCGTTGCTTGCCTGGGCGAAATGGGCGACGGCCGGGCCTTCGATTTACTAAAGTCCGCGCTAAGCGACGATAACTCTTTGATCGCAGTTTCTGCGATCGGTGCGTTAGGTGAATTGCAAGACAAACGTGCAATTCCACTGTTGCTGCCCTACGTCACTCATGACGACTGGCAAATTCGTCACCGACTAGCTCAATCACTGAGCCATTTTCTGACCGATCCCGACGTTAGCGCTGCTCTCCAAACGCTTTCAGAAGATGAGTCAGCTTTAGTCGCTGAAGCCGCTCAGAGTCACCTGACATCCGCCTAGTAACAATTCTTAATAATTTGCGATCGCAGCAAATGTGCTTTAAATCTACCTGGGAAAATTTAGAGCAGATCTGCCAACGCGAGCCATCACAACGGCAATTTTACGCAACTTCCATAACTTTATCCGGGTATTCGCAATCTTTGCCCTTGAAATTGCTTATGCGTTCATGTATTTAACAGCACAAGCTATTACTTAGAACCTGATCTAATTCAGTAACAAAGTAAGGTTTAATGCCTGTTTTAACAGCCGCTATGTTCACTCTAACAAACACCGTATTTCAAGCGTCAAAGAACGGTTTTTTTCAGGCAATTCGAGCCTTCTTCCTATCTATATCTACGAGAAATTGAAATACTTTTTCTCCGGAGATAATTTGTGAAGTTATTGTAAAGGCGGCTTTAAGGTGGCTTGTATCCTTCTCCGGTTGGGAATTCTTCTGCGAGTTTATAAAGTTCAGCTTTACTTTTTTAATCGATTCTCATAGAAACTTCATCACGCCTGCGATGGCAGTCAATTTGCTTAAAAAGCTGCTGTAAGATTGAAGCTAGGGATATTACCAAGAGGCAATATTCCTCGGTTCTTCACAATCTACTTAGATGTTCTGATAGACTGGAGATATATCAAAGCGAATTAATTTTAAAAATCGAAAAAAGTAATTCTTAATACATTTTCGCCAATCTTCTTCAGTAGATTAATGGAGATTTTTAGCTGAGCTGCGTACTGTGCTGAGCTTCTTGAGGGCTAAGAAAATTTACTTGACGCCTGAGACAATGTGCTGGTCAGCAATCTACTGGTAAAGGGGACTCGGTTGAACAGTCCGTCTGTGAGTGGTTCGCACAAGAACCCATTGAAATACTTTAAGTTTGCATCGGAGAGTAGCTGAGTGATTTATGCTGCAACTGGAAAGTCGTCGCTTGTGAAGCCGTCCCCCATTCAGCCCCCGGCTAAGAAGTGGAAAAGCCTTAGCTTCACCTCCACCCTTTATTTGCGTCCGGTTTTGGATGCTCTGTTAGAACCTGCCCCCAACCCCCTGCGTGACGAGCTGCGGCTGGGTCTACAAGAGGCTTTGGTGAATGCGGCCAAACATGGCAACCGTTTAGACCCCAAAAAGGTCGTCTCGGTTCGCCATGCCAAAGCGAATGGCTATTACTGGTGGATTGTCACTGACCAGGGGGATGGATTCAAGCAGCCGACTAGCTGCCCTTGCCCATCAGCAGAAGAGGCGTTTGTGAGCGACTGTGGGCGCGGGCTTTATATCTTGCATCAGGTTTTTGATCAGGTTGGCTGGAGTGAAAACGGCAAGGAAATTCACTTGGCTAAGCAGCTACAGGCTAAGCCCATCGTGAGCGCAATGAGTTTGGTTGGCTGCTTGAGAGTTGTGGAAAGCTGGTGGCGACGATGGTCGCCCACGTCCGTACATAGCATTTAATCTGGGTATTTATCTGGGTATCTAATCCGGAGTATCTGGTTCGGACGCTCGGTTTGGGTATTTGATTCGGCGCTGGTGATTTGCTGCTCCTTTAGCCAGATTTTTTGCCATGGCTGGGGCAGGGCGGTGCCTTGAGTGTTTTATCGAGCCAGCCGATTGCCTGGGCGAGTCGAGGCAGCGCTTCTTCCGGTTTATCTTTGAGCATGTATACTAGGGCGGCAGCGGCTTGTTCGCGGGCGCGTACATTCCGATTAGAGTTTAGCCGGTGCCAGTCGTTTGGGGCGATCGCAAGCTGTTCTGCCAATGCTTGAGCCAAAGCTTCGGGGCTGAAGGTCTTGAGCAAGCGAGGATCTGGCAAATCGGTATGATCGGTATTTGGTAGCGTTGCAGACGACGGGTTTGCAGATGGTAGGTTTACGGGCGGTCGGTTTGCCAAGTCGTGAATCTCCTTTTACAGTAATGGCTATTTATAGCTTAATCCGTATGAAATTACTTCGTCGTCAACGGCCCTCTGCGGTTAACAGAACCCCTCATTTGCCTAGCGATGATGAGCTGGCTACGTTTGAAAGCGCGCTGAAAGAAACGGCTGATGAGTTTTTGCTGCTGCGCGATCGCTTCTTTGCCATCCGCCGGGCCAAAGCCAAATACGAACAGGCCACGACTGCCAGCCTCGCGGCTTTGCCTGCCGAAGAACTGGCTCAAATGCAAGACCGGATTGAAGCTTTAAAGGTCACCCTCGAAAGCCAGCTCGTCTCCTGGCGCGAAATGTCCGAACCCTTTTGGCAAATTGTTCGCTTCGGCGGCCTTGGCCTGGTGATTGGTTGGTTCCTACGTGGCTGGCTCGGCTAACCTATTAAATAGGTAAAATCTTTACTGAGAATAGGTAGAATCTCTTTCAACCATGACAACCCAGCGTATCAAACACATTCTCACCGCTGGTCAGCCCGGCGAGTCTCTGACTATTCAAGGCTGGGTCAGAACCAAACGATCTGCTAAAAAATTCACTTTTATTGAAGTCAATGACGGCTCGGCGATGAGCGGGCTTCAGATAATTGCGGGTGAGGACATTCCTGGTTACGCCGAAAGTATGGAGCGCATTAGCACGGGCGCTGCGCTCAAAGTTAGCGGCACCCTGGCCGAGTCGCCGGGTAAAGGCCAGCGGGTTGAATTGCAGGCCGCGAAAGTTGAAGTCTTTGGTGAATCGGATGGCGAAACCTACCCCCTGCAAAAGAAACGCCACTCCTTTGAGTTTTTGCGAACCATTGGCCACCTGCGCAGCCGCACCAATACCCTGGGCGCAGTGTTTCGGGTGCGCAATGCTTGCGCTACCGCCATCCATAACTTTTTTCAAGCGCAGGGCTTTTTGTGGATGCATACGCCTATTCTTACGGCCAGCGACTGCGAAGGTGCTGGAGAAATGTTTACCGTGACGCGCTTTAACCTGGATAGTATTCCTACCGACAAAGGCGGCAAAGCTGACTACAGTCAAGATTTTTTTGGTAAGCCTGCCTACCTTACCGTCAGCGGCCAGCTCGAAGCAGAATGTATGGCGATGGCTTTTAGCAACGTGTATACCTTTGGCCCTACCTTCCGCGCCGAAAATTCCAACACCTCACGTCACCTCGCCGAGTTCTGGATGGTCGAGCCGGAAATGGCTTTTTGTGACCTAGAAGGCAATGCGGACTTGGCCGAGTCCTTTTTGAAGTATGTGTTCGCTTATGTGATAGAGCACTGTGCGGACGATATGGCCTTTTTCAATCAGCGAATTGACGATGGCGTGCTGGAGAGGGCAGAAAATATTATCCATAGCGAGTTTGCGCGGATTACTTATACAGAGGCGATCGCCCTGCTAGAAGCCGCCGTCGAAAAGGGTAAAACCTTTGAGTACGACGTGTCTTGGGGCATCGATATGCAGTCCGAGCATGAGCGCTACCTGGCCGAAGATCATTTCAAAAAGCCAGTGATCGTGACCGACTATCCTGTCGGCATCAAAGCCTTCTATATGCGCTTGAACGACGATGGCAAGACCGTAGCGGCGATGGATGTACTCGCCCCCGGCATTGGTGAAATTATTGGCGGGGCGCAGCGCGAGGAGCGTTTGGCGGTGCTAGAGCGGCGAATAGAAGAGGCCGGACTACCTAAGGAAGACTACTGGTGGTATTTAGATCTGCGCCGCTACGGAACAGTCCCCCACGCAGGCTTTGGTCTGGGCTTCGAGCGGCTGGTTCAGTTCATTACGGGCATGACAAATATTCGCGATGTGATTCCCTTTCCGCGCACACCGGACAATTTGGACTTTTGATAGCGAAGGGCGTAACAGAAGCTACACACAATTAGCGTCTATGTACCGATAGCCTTTATTCTTAAACTCGTTGGTTGCTAGCTTTGTCCATGCCCCCCAAAATTTTGGCCATATTTAACGGCAAAGGTGGCGTTGGCAAAACCACAACTGCCGTTAACCTTGCCGCTGTTTTCGCTCAAACTCAGTCTGTTTTGCTAGTGGACGCCGATAGTCAGGGGTCGGCTAGCTGGTGGGCCGATAGGGCCGATAGGGCGATGGGATTTGACGTCAGTAAAGAAGAAGATCCGACGTTGCTTGGTAAACTAAAGAGCATTAGTGGTTACGATTTAATTGTGGTAGATACGCCGCCTGCGCTAAGTTCGCAAGCACTAGCCGCAGTGATTCCCATCGCCGACTATCTGCTATTGCCGACACCCCCAGCCCCGATGGACATTGCCGCTCTGGTGAAAACTGTCAAAAAGGCAATTGTGCCCTCGGGCGTAATGCACCGGGTGCTGCTGACCAAGGTCGATTCGCGCAGTTTAAGCGAAGCCAAAGAGGCCCGAGATATGCTAATGAAGTTAGAAATTCCGGCCTTTCAAGCCTTTGTGAAAACCTACAAAGCCCATGAGCGTGCCGCCCTAGAAGGGCTGGCCATTACCCAGTGGAAAGGGCGAAACGCCGCCGAAGCCAGTGCTGATTACACCCGAGTTGCTGAAGAAATTCAAACGGATTGGAAAGACTTATGACTAAAAAGCGGATTGCTGATTTGCTCAAAGAAGAAGTCGAAAAGCCGGTGGGAGAGGCAACGACTGAGCCAAAGCGTGAAAAAGATAGCAAAGATGGTGATGCTGAGAGCAAAGGCCGTACCCGCAAGCGCCCGTCTGCGGCGAAGTCTGCCACAACCCAGTCAACACCTCGTTCAACTGCTAAAGCTGCCACGAAAGCGATCAAAAAAACGGCAGGCCAGCCGTCTGACGACCTCACTCAAAAAGTCGCTGAGCTAGAGGCGGCGCTGACGCAATCTGCTGAGCAAATCATGGGGCTGCAAGCCGATGTCAACAGTCATCAAGATCGCATTTTTGAGCTGAAAGACAAGTTAGAAAAAGCCGAAAGCGATCGTACAAAAAAGGCGGCTTCGATTGACAAGCTAGTGGCCGAACTTAAGGAAGCTAAGCAGACGATAGTAAGCTTGACGGCTGCCAAAGCCGCCGACAGCCGAGAGACTGCGCCAACCGCAGAAAAGGCAGCGCCCCCCGAACCAGCTCCTAAGCCTGCCGAGCGCCAGTCGCTAAGCTTGCAGCGCAGACCGTACAGTAGCTATAAGTCTATTCCCGAATATGCAATTCAGCGCGGCACCCCTACGGGCGGGCAAAATAACAGCATGTTAGACGATGACGATATTGGCTGGGTTGATTAAGACGGCTCCTTCAAGGTGAGATTTGGGCGAATTGTTTATAATCACTGAGTGCCTGTGATGGAGATTTTTATGCCTTTTAATCTGCCTGTCTGCTTGGGGTCTGTCTGCTTGGGAACTGCCGACGTCAAGAAGGCCCTGTTGCTAGCTATGGCGGTTGGGCTGGTGAGCTGTAGCGGGGGGACGACTGCACCCGATCAGGCGACTGAGGTACCTGCCGATCGGGCCAACGTCGAGCTAGGCGACCTGTCCCCTACCGAGGCTGAAGCGGCTCGTCGCGCTGAGTTTGAAGCGCAGCTCGCAAAGGTTAAAAGCGTTTTAGACTCGATGGATCGTCAGGAGCTGATTGGTTCTTCGGCGACAAAAGGCCCGCTGGATGCAGCGGTGGTGCTGCTCAAGTTTTCTGACTTTCAATGCCCTTACTGTGCGGTGGCGGCTGCCGATATGAAGGCGTTTACGCAGGCCCATGAATCGGATGTGCTGTATGTGTATAAGCAATTTCCTTTGGTGAGCATTCACGATCAGGCCATGCCAGCGGCGAAGGCGGCTTGGGCGGCGGGGCAGCAAGATCAGTTTTGGCTGTATCACGATGGTTTGTTTGCCTTTCAAGACAAGCTGGGTGAAGACTATTATGTCGAGCTAGCCGAGCAGATTGGGTTGGATATGGAGCAGTTTGAGCGCGATCGCAACAGCCCCGAAGCTCAAGCTGCCATCGACAAAGACATCGAGCTAGCCACCAAGCTAGAGCTGAGAGGCACGCCCACCTTTTTGATGAACGATCTGTTAATTCCGGCAGGCGCACCGCTAGAATTCTTCGAAGAAGCCGCTTCTCGATTTAAAGCAGGCGAAACGCTATAGCGATTGACTGCCGCTGAATGCGAAGCGGAAGGCTATTTTTTAACCTTTTCTTGGTAGTCTGAACCCACTGGTGCTGTGACGGAAGACCCATGGCGTACGATTCTAAAACCTATGGCCAAAGCCCGTTTGGAAATTCGGGAAAGCCAGAGAGTGCTGAAAACCTTGAGGAAATGGCCGATTCTAAACCACCTTTGGCTGATGGGCTAGATCAGGGGCCGAAAATTACTGCCAGCACCGAGACGAGCGGGGCGCGATCGCCCGATTTAGCCAGCAGCTTTCCTACTATTCCAACGATCAAACCCTCTGCTACCGCCACAGAAACCGCTAGCGACACCCGCAAATCAACCCGTCGAAAGTCGCGATCGCTATCTGGAAAAACGACTTCTTCGCCTGCTGCCAACAAGGGTAAAGCCCGAAAAAGCCAGAAGACTCCAGCCGCCGCCGCTCAAGCTGATGTAGAAGCGGTTGAACAAGCCGTAACCCGTAGATTTTTTGAGGAAGACAAACGGGCCTACCTTTCACTGCTGTATAAAACCGGCGTTTCTGGGCTGATATGGGCGGTGCTGCGGCTGCTGCGCTATGAGCTTTCTGAAAAGGCGATCGCCACCATCAACGCCCTGATTGATCCACTAATGATTGCGACCGTTGCCCTGATCAGCGTTATCGCCCTCACCTTTTGGACGCGCCGCCTGCTAAACGACTTGGCCAGGCACACCCAACAGCTTCACGCTGACGCCGAAATGCCCGACGGCAAAAACTACCGCCCTACTTTAGAAATTGTCGGCGATTCTTTGGAATACAATCCCAAGCTCCGTAAAAACTTCGCTGCCCTCTTCAACGCTGCCTCTATCTTAATTTGCAGCCTCATCAGCTACCTTGTCACTTTTGCCCTGTTCCCGACGGGTTAGGTACGAAAAAGGCGGTGATTGGAGTCGCGATCGCATGTAGAAAATCTTATAAATCGGAGATGGTCGATCGCTCAGGCCAAATCGCCTTCCGCAAAAGGTTTATAGTCTTTCGCAGAAGGCGATGCTCATGACTTGATGCTAGCCTTCTACAGCTTGAGTCTACGAGTTGTCGCTGTTACGCGCCAACCACCACACCCCCATTTGGATGCAGCACCTGACCGGTCATATAAGACGAATCTTCAGAAGCCAAGAACACAAAGCAAGTTCCCACTTCTACCGGCTGACCAGGGCGCTTCATCGGCACCTGCTTACCAAAGCCTTCCACTTTTTCAGCCGGGAATGCATCAGGAATAAAGGGTGTCCAAATCGGGCCAGGGGCCACGCCGTTGACGCGGATGCCTTTTTCGAGGACGCGCTGAGAGAGCGATCGCAAGAAAGCTAAATTCGCGCCCTTCGTTGTCGAGTAACTCAGCAACGGGCCATTCCCTTTGTAGGCGTTAATCGACGTCGTGATAATAATCGCGCTGCCCGCTTTCAGATGAGGGAGCGCCGCCTTAGTAAAATAGAACATCGGGAACACATTGGTGCTAAAAATGCTGCCAAGTCTCGCTGCATCTATTTCTTCCCAGTCCTCTTCCATGTACTGCTCAGCCGCGTTGCTTACTAAAATATCGAGCTTACCCAGTTCATCAACCGTCTTCTGGACAACTTCCTGACAAAACGTTTCATTACTGACATCGCCTGGAATCAACAGGCATTTCTGCCCACGAGCCTCTACTTCTTTCTTAGTTTTCTCGGCATCTTCATGCTCATCTAAATAAGAAATTGCAACGTCTGCCCCTTCCTTGGCATACAGAACCGCTACCGAACGCCCGATACCGCTGTCGCCGCCTGTAATCAGGGCGACTTTACCCTTTAGTTTGTCACTACCTTTGTAACTATCGCGATCAAAAATGGGGGACGGCGTCATCTCCGATTCATGCGCGGGCTGCTTGTCTTGCGCTTGTGCAGGGATTTGATCAGCAGAAATTACCATAAAAGTCTCCTTTTGGAATGTGTCTCTCCTATAACAGCGGGTAAATCAGTTATTTTTTACCCCCAGAAAGTAGAGATTCGCAGCGTCACATCTGTCGGTCTCTACGCCGGAAGAAACAACATTTTAGAGACTGTTAGGGACTCGCAAGTAAATAATCTACCGTTTATGTCGGAACAATCGTCACATCCCACTTAGGCAACGTCTCAGAACGCTGCCATTGTTGCTCGAACGGTTCTAACTCATCTTTTGCCACCTTAAT
>JBAQZP010000128.1:0-2308 GCA_049791095.1 Phormidesmis sp. | reverse complement strand
GACTAAAAGCTAATTACTGCTCGCCCTATGGCCCAGCCTCATCCCGATAGCGCCGATCAACCAGCCGTTACCTGCGCGGTGCTCACGGTGAGCGATACCCGCACGCCCGAAACTGATAAAAGTGGGCGGATCATGCAGGCTCAGCTCGCCGCTGCGGGCCATCGAGTGGGCCACTATCAGGTCGTTAAAGACGAGCCTGAGCAGATTGCAGCGCTGGTACAGAGCTTGGCAACACGTTCAGATATCCAAGCCATTCTCCTCAGCGGTGGCACGGGCATTGCACCGCGCGATACGACTTACGATGCGCTGGCCCGCCTGCTCGAAAAAGAGCTGCCCGGCTTTGGTGAAATTTTTCGTCAGCTCAGCTACGCGGAAATTGGCTCACGGGCGATCGCCTCACGCGCCGTTGCCGGTGTCTGCAATGCAACCCTAATTTTCTCACTCCCTGGCTCCAGCAAAGCCGTTGCGCTAGCGATGGAAGCGCTAATTCTGCCAGAGATCAGACATTTGACCACCTTACTTCGGTAACTGGACAGTGCAAAGTTTTTCTTGAAGTGCGAAGTACGATTCTCCATAGGAGAGGCAAAGCCAACGCAAAAAGCAACGAACATTCCCATACCCAAAAGGCAAGGAATGTTCGAGACTGGTTGAATCACTACAAACAACCAGTTCAATTATGGAACTCTACGGTCGCATTGAGCAAATCCTAAACCAGCTACGGCCTGCCTTCAGTCGAGAAATCCCGTTTGAATGGTTTGTGCTGTTGATGTGGGGAGTGCTATTGAGTCATCAACCGGCAGCGGTGACGAGCTATGTGAACGGCTTAGGGCTAGATGAATTCTACTACGGCGCAGCGCTGCACTGGTTTCATTCCAAGGCATTCAGGATAGATGACGTTTGCCAGCGCTGGGGGCAGTGGCTTTCATCGCATACCGCAGCCCAGCGCTTGAAAGGCCAACTCGTCTATCTCGGCGATGGGATAAAAGTCGGCAAGGAAGGACGCAAAATGCCAGGTGTCAAAGGTCTCCATCAGGAATCAGCAGATGTCAATAAGCCGGAGTGGATACGAGGTCACTACTTCAGTGCGCTGGGCCTGTTGCTAGGTCAGAGCAAAGCTCTGTTTGCGGTACCCATCGCCTTGAAGTTACATGATGGCATTGACCCGGTGGCATCTCATAAACTGACACTGGTAGATAAAATGGCAGCGGTCTGTGTCACGTATATGGAGAAAGGAAGCTATGCCGTTTTGGATGCCTACTACGCTTCGGCTAAGGTGTTGAAACCGTTTCGAGCACAGGGGTTACATTTAATCAGCCGAGCGGCGATTTCTACTGTTGCAAATGCAGACTTTTCAGCCAATCCGAGTATTCGTGGCCCTGGTCGTCCCAGAGTCTGGGGTGCTGAGGTAAAACTCAGAGAGCTATTTGCACCGATAGATACCTGCTCACAAGCAGCCGTTTGGCTCTATGGTCAACGTCAGATCGTTTACTATCAGTGCTTCAAGTTCTATTGGGACGCTCCCGATGAATTAGTGCTGTTTGTCCTGACTCAATTGCCCAACGGCAAGCAGATTATTTTGCTCTCTAGTGACACCACACTCACCGGATCGCAAGTGATTGAAGCCTATGGCTGGCGGTTCAAAATTGAGGTCAGCTTCCGCTCATTAGTCCAGCTACTAGGCGGCTTTGACTATCGCTTCTGGCTACGCTCTATGACCAGAGCATCTAGCTGGCCTAAGAATCTCGTCCTGGCTGACTTCGATGCTGAGTTCCAGGCGAAGGTCGCCATCAAAGTCGAAGCATTTGAGAGGTTTGTCAATCTCAATGCCATTGCTTTAGGACTGCTGCAAGTGCTTGCTTTAGAGCTGCCTAATCTCGTTTGGGCACATTTCCCGAAATGGTTTCGGACACTGCCAAAGCATGGCTTGCCCAGTGAACAAATTGTGCGAATGGCACTTCAACATCTACAACCGATGGTTTTAGCCAAACGTAGGCCCTCTCTACTTCTCGCTAAATTACTCGCAGCCAAATTCATACCTCCTGAAACCCAGCAACAACCGCCTTTGGCTGCCTAATTCTTCAACAGAAACTTCGGACTGTCCAGTTCGGTAAACCGCTTCTCATTCCTTCGGTAAACCGTATTGGTCGGACGCACCTACCGGCAGCGGTTAGGTGGGCTATCTACACCTGACGGCAACTCACTCACCTGCGATGATGAATATGTTGGCTAAGGACACCCCCGGATGAAGAAACAACACTTTTCAAATGCCTTGCACAGCCTGTATCGAAAAGCGCTCAAGCATACTAAG
>JBAQZP010000127.1:0-2296 GCA_049791095.1 Phormidesmis sp. | reverse complement strand
CAAATAAATTAACTTATTTGGGTTACGCTAAAAGTCGCACTACATAGCTATAGGCTAATGCCCGCAAGCGGTTGGAAGTCCTGAAGGGTATAGGCTGTGTACGCAATCGCATACAGGAATTCGTACCGGGCACTGGCACCAGCGCCGACGCCGCGACTTTTCAGACTGTCGATCAGAAAGCCTAAGCAAACAACCCCGCGCTGAGCTACACTTTCAGCCAAGAAAATACTTCGCCCTGTGTTAGTTTTACCGCTTCTGCAAATTTAGGCGTAGGCAGGCTTTCTGATGGGTCTTCAAACACACTGACTGATTTACCTGAGCCGTAGGTGAATATCAAGGACTCCGCTGGGTCTATTATCCACCCCATTTCAGACCCATGATTCAGACAATGGATAACGTTGCGAGTCACCCGCGAGTAACTCTGACTTGGCGAGAGAATCTCGATTGTCCAATCCGGCGGTAAATTGAATGAATTGGCAACCTGACCATCAAGATCGCACGGAATGCGCTCTGAACGAAAAACTGTAACATCTGGAATAATTGAGCGGCCACCGAAGGTACAGCGGAGTTCTGGAAAAGCTTGAGCAACGCCAGCGGGCCGAAAGGCTAGGGTTAAGGCAAAACTCAGTTCCCGCTGGATAATGCTGTGCTTTCCTTGAGGCATTGGCTTCTGAATAATTTTGCCGTTGATGTATTCACTGGCGGGTTCAGTCTCGGGTAGAGCCAGAAACTCGTCTAGGGACAATAGTTTAGGGGGAGTCTGTACCATGGCGCTGCCCATTATGCTTGCCTGAACTTTTTACCTGGATTGATAGATTCAGCCTCATTCTAAGCGATCGCACGTTCTGAAGGATGCGATGGTTCGTATCGTGTGCGATCGCCCGATTCTAGGCTCAAGTAGTTGCTCTTACCTCGGGTGGAACCGGGCTGTGGCCTCTTATTGCAGAGTATGTAGAGTACTGTGCGATCGCATATCAGGGCACTGCTGACGCACTGGGCAGTACATATAAGCCACTCAAAAAACGACCGTTTTTTTGAGTGGCGCGCTGCGGCCTTGCTAAGGTGGCCTATTAACAACGAGCAACTATCGAAGACTGCTTAGTATCCCAGCGAGTCCAAACACACAACCTGAGAGGACAAGACAGCCTATGGAAAGATCCAAAAAGCTTATTCTGTAGTCTCGTAGCTTCTCTAGTTCGGGAATCGCCTCAACCAGAGCATTGGTTAGCATTACATGCATTCTTTCCTTGTCTAGACCGTAATGATCATTGAGCAATCGATCAGGCTTTAATAGCTTCTCCCGATTCTGCGTTCTAAGACCAGCAGCGCAAGAGCCGATGGCTATGACGATGCAAGCTATCACCACAAATTTCAGGCTGAATAGATAGCCATCCGACGGCATATCGACCCCAAACTTAAGCAAAACGCCGCTAAAAGCCAGAATTCTTGTTAGCTTATCAGTGACTATATCGATGCTTTTATTGATGTTTTCAGCCGTTTTCTCTGCGTACTCGTAGATGAATTCTGCATTATTGCTATCTTCTGTCATTTTTATGTCTGAAAAACCTAAGAAACAAGATCCTCAAGCGGACAATCCACCCCCTTCGCCATCTGAACCTAGCAAAAAGAAGCCCCCTTCAGTACCTAAGCCTTCACCAGACTCGTTTATGTATATGAGAAACGATGGACTGACTGCTGAAGAGCTGGAGTTGAAAAAGAGGTATGAAGCAGACAACTAGCTGTTTTAACTCATGAGCAGGTAGAACCTAGAACCTGGGCTGCTTAATGTTCAACGGCTTCTACCTGCTTAGTGGTTCCTTCTAGACAGGCAGAAAAAACGTCAGACAGGCACGTAGCTTTATTCTTATTCCTATGTGTCTTTAACGAAGGATTTTGGAACAACCTAATACGTCCTATCTTAAAGTTCAATGGCACTGATTTAAGCTAAATCAAGCAGCCAGCTTGGCCTTGAGAACAGCGCGAGGTTGACGCATTCGGGGAAACGGTTTCGGTCTGCGTTTCACCACTCCGGGTTCATGTCGGTCAGGCCGAAGTGGAAGTAAGTCTGAAGCGATCTCTTTAAGCAGGTGAGCAAACAACCGCTGGCGGATAGTTTTGGTCGTAATGGCTAGTGGTGCGAGACTCTGAGAGAAGTGTTGGCGTGCGCCCTGAAGCGAGAGCCTGGCCCTAGCATAATTAGCCTGAGGCGCAGCCTGTTCCATCACAGCGCGCAGCAGATTGTAGGCCAACAGGTGAGTCCACAGTTCCTTGCGCACCATCTCAGGGGTTTTAGCGG
>JBAQZP010000126.1:0-23426 GCA_049791095.1 Phormidesmis sp. | reverse complement strand
AGTCCCGTCAAGCTCTTCAATATGCGAGGTTTTCCCTTCAGCTCTGCGTAGGTTATTCTCATCACACTGCTCCGATTTCCCTGGCCAATTTTTATTTTACCGCGTTAATTCCCGATAAAGTCTATTGGGCATATGTGAGCGGGAACAGCCGACTATCTTGCTCAATGTGTGTTTTGGCCTCAGCTACTGATATCAAAAACGGGGCTGAGCACAACCTATCGACGTGGCTGGAGCTGACACTGATGGAGATACAAAGCGGTTGGAGCTTTCAACAGGGGAAATGGCTTAGCGCCTTACCCATTGACTCAGCAGAGCGATTACAGGCTAACAACAGGTTGCTTTCTATCCTACAAACACTAGGGCTCGTCAAACGCTGGAATCCGACGTTCGCGATCACACTCTTGTCGGCTGTATCGGGTACGGAGATCGTATGCTGGGGAAGGGCAGTGCAATTGAGCTTGGTTGAGGCACTCAAACCGTAGAGTAAAGGAGGGGGACGAAAACCTTAGAGACGCATCGCTGGAGAACAGTAGCGATCGCAATGGACGGGAACGCAACGGCTTTACAGCTATGCCTCTACGCCATTAGCTTTTGGGCAAGCTGAAGGTCTTCTGCGGTAGGGGTTAGGTAGAAGTCATCTGCCTAACTATGGCTAGGTGGATACTCGAATTCGTTAACGTGATTGCTCAGTCAGAAGGGGAAAATATTAATCTGGTGGGTGCCAGCCTACGTCTGTCCAAAGTTTTCGAGAGAGCATCAACTCTGTACGATTCATCCGAAGCGCCGATATAGTAACTCGGCCCACAGTTGTCTTATCTATCACCAACGAGCCGTCAGCACTCCAGCTAAAGTGCTCGGCCCATAACTGCTTCTGAGGATGAAAAAAGCGAACTGCTCCTTGAGAAACGTCATCAAATACAGCAATTCTAGCCGCTTTGTACAGATTGCAATCCCAGCACGCCAAACATAAGTTAGGGGCCTCCGTCTGCCCGCCCAAAGATTCTGGGATAATATGATCAACCGTTAGACGAACACCCGATATTTGCTGCTGGGTTTGGCAATAGGCACAGCGAGACTTAAATTGTTGAACAATTGATCGGCGCAGCGGCTCCGGAATCCTAGTTTTACTCATCAGTGAGGGGCTAGCGCTGAAATATCATGACCTCGTTCGAGCAAAATAGTCGCAGCCTTGGCCCGAGTCATCATGATTTGGTTAAAGTGCGCTGATAGAACTTGAAGCTGCTCTGTCTCGTTTGAGGTTAGACCGGCTCGTTGCCGTTTTTCTAGCAACCCTTGCATCAACTCATTGTCTTCCTCAGACGCTGTGGAGGTTGCCGCGTTCCACAGTTCTTCATCCGTCAGCAAAGACAGGTGCTCCAGTCGTGCGGTGATATCTGACGTCTGCGATTCATCTGTCGCCAGCGCTGCATTCAAAAGAAACACCGTTTCTTCCGTCAAAGGTCGCTCAGATTGTGTCGATAACTCCACGAGTCGTCGATAGGTGGCATCTGGCAGATGTAGCGTAACCGTCTGGGGCTCCATCAGTCGCGTTTCCCTTACATATGACCCTAATTATAACGCTCCTGCCTGAGAAAAAATCCTCGCTTCTTTCATGCTCAAGGCGTTGGAATAGGCTCTCCACGCTAACGACGTGGCTGGCACGGGCGCTGATGGAGAGACAGAACGGCTGCGCTAGATTGTGTGCAGTGCCTATCGGCCCATCAGAACGGTTACAAGCCACACAGGAAGCACTTTCTATCTTGCATGGCCTAAAGCTGATGAAGCGCTGGAGTATTATCTTCGCGATCGCCTATGGCGGGCCTTGCCATCGCACTTCTGAGAATGGCACCAACAGGCATGATCGCGCTCTGGCAAAAAGAGGCCCACATGCAAATAGCAAGGGGGATTAGACGTTAGAAAGCTAATGACAAGCTGTATTGAATTCGAGCCAACCATTTCATTGGAAGATACTTTCTGGCTTGGTATGTCTAATAGGAAAATCACTGCCGCTATATACTCATTAATACTCAATTTAATTTTACATACTTATTATTTATATTCGTTTTTGTTATTTACTTGTTTTATACTTAACTAATGTGTATATTAGGTTTAGTAGACGATGGGTGCTGAGCCAAACCAATTCACACCTGCTCATTCCGTCCAGTAACGAATTTTTCCTTTGACGAAAATGACGACAGCACTTCCACCAGTAGTATCCAAGGCACTCGACCAATGCTCAACGCAATGGCTCAAAACCTTGCTCAGAGAGCTATTACCACAAATTATTGACGTGCCTGACACCCCACCTGGGCACCGGAAGGCCCAAAAGTGGGATGCCTTAGTGAAAGAAAGAATGGCCAGTAGGGGGCTAACTACGCCTGCACAACAAAAGAATCCTATTACCGATGTGAGAAGAGTACTCAAAGCCATCAAGGAGGAGCACCCAGCTTTAGATGACGTGGGCTTCAATCCAGAAGAGTGGACAGAGATCAACATGCCTTCTGAACAGGCTGTAGCCCAACGCTCAGCAAAGCCAATTGCCGATCCAAATGAAATCGCACGGCGAGCAGCTGTGTTGCTGGACTCGGACTCATGGAGTGAGGTAGCAGCGGGACTCGCCGTCGCAACCGGGCGACGTGCTGCGGAGGTCATACAAACGGCCCATTTTGAGCAAGCCTCTCAGTGGTCTGTTTGGTTCATAGGGGCCTTAAAGCGGCATGGGGAGCCTGAAGAGTTGCGGTTTGAGATACCGACTCTAGTTAAGGCCGCTAGCGTTATCAAAGCCACTCAACGGCTACGACAGATGCTGGACACCGATGGCATGAGTAATCGGGAGATCAATCGGGCTTATAGTCATGCGATCGCTCAAGCTTGTGACCGAACCTTTGCCGACATCGTGCCGCCTCGCGAAGGGAAGGATAATCTGTACACGCACCTCTTTAGAGCCGTTTACAGTACTATCGCCACCTTCTGGTACTGTCCGCCCAATGTACCAGAGCTAGAGTTCAGAGCAGCTATTCAGGGGCACTACAAAATCCTCGAAGAAGGGGAAACGGAGCCGAGGCGATCGCTTGCGGCCAGTCGTCACTACTTTGACTATGAAATAGCTGACCAGGTGATTGCAGCACACAAAGGGCAGCGTAAGGGCATCATGCTGGAGCGACCTAGCGTTGAAGTGATATCAGCATTTAGAACACCTATAAAAATAGCAGCAGAAACAGAAATTGCACCGCAGGAGGCAACCACCGTGAGTCGAATTAGTGTCACTGAAGAAGATAAGCAGCGCGTGTTGGATATTCAAAAGGAGATGAATATTGATACTCAGCACGCCACGATGCATATGTTGCTGGATGCGGCTGATACGGCGATCGCTCTGGCTGATTTATTGGAATGCCAGCCGGAAGAAATCACTGAGAAAATTGAGCTGCTGCGGCAGCGTGACCAAGCACTACAGGCTAAGCTCGCTGAAGCTGAGAAGATGGTCAGCGCGGTAGGAGAAAACACCGGCACTAGCAAAGTCATTGAGCAGTCGTTGGCGATGGCGAATAGGTTCAACAGCCATCTTGAGCAAGAAAATGAGCGGCTTAGAGGGCAGCTAGCTACAGCTAGTCAGGAAACCGAGTCTCTGCGATCTCAGCTTGCTCGGTTTGAAGCGTCACAGCAGCAGTTACAGCAGCTACAACAGCTATTGAATGGTGGGGGACTCGCAGCACCAGCTACTGCACCGGCATCAGTACCGGCCACTACGCCACAACGGGCATATGCGACTAGACAGCCTGTTGCGACACCTGCTGCTGCGTCATCGGAACCAGCCCGTATGGTAGAGACGGCGGAGATCGCTCAGCCTGAAAAGAGAAATGAAAGCTACTCCGACCAAGCGGATCGGGAGATTGCCAATCTGATTCATGAGATCATCCAATACAACGACCAGCAAGCCGCTGATGACAGTGAGCGGTGGATGATTAACCAATCGACACTCAAGCAGCTCACGACGCGCAATCAGGCCATTATCAAGCGCGTTATTGAAGATGACGAGATCGCTCAAGCGCTAGTAGAACATCACAACAAATACGGGCTGCACGGTAGAGCCACCAATCGGGGCAAGGATATCAACCTGCTCAAATCGGCGCTTGGAGTTCAACGGTAGAAGGAGGATGGGGCGTTGGCGGAGCATTTCCTACGGAGTATCGCTCCTAAATATTGTAAAAAAAGGGTGCATAACCACAACAATATCACCCATAGCACTACCAAATTTTCACATATTGCCTTCCTTAGCCTCTCTTTTTCATCTCTCCTAGCATCCCATTTTTACAACAAACTATCCCCCATTTTCCCACGTTTTTCACCTCGCTGGCATAAGCTACGGCCCTGACATATACTGCATTACAGCCGCCCATTCCAGAAGTAGCAAGCTGTGACTGGAGCATCTCTAGAAGAGCTGAATACGGTTGTGGCAACACTCTGAATTAGTCACGACAGCAAGCGGTTTTTGATTTTCTAGCGAGTACTTGCATCGTGACTCAAACTTTTAATTCAGAGTTGCGCAATCGGCTAATCACGGTTCGATTCACCGAAGATGAATATCAACAGGTCGTTAGTAGAGCAACAGCAGCAGGGCAGCAGCAACCGGCTGTCTACTGTCGGCAAAGATTACTGTCACACGGTCGCGCTCGGCCTACGATCCTTTCACTGACGATGCTATCCGAGGTGCGATCGCTCAGAATGACACTGGGTCACCTGGGCAACACGCTCAACCAAATCGCGCACCGGCTCAATCAGGATGATGCCGCGAACCCTACACTGGTGAAAGAGACCTGCGGGTTACTAGAAACGGTACGCACTGAGATAAAAGACTTCCACACGGCTTTAAAATGATCGGAAAGTCTACAACCGGCAACGACTTTTATGCCTGTGTGCGATATGCACTGAATGAAGAGGGTGGCCTCAAGCAGGCGCACATCATCGGCGGCAACACCATCGGCAGTAGCGCATCTGAACTCTCTGCTGAATTTGCTCAAAACCAGCGGGCGAAACCCCACATTAAGAACCCGGTCTGGCACGTTGCTTTGAGTTCACCCATCCAGGAACAGCTCAATGACGTTCAGTGGCAGCAGGTGGCGATCGCCTATTTAGACTGCATGGAATGCGATCGCAGCAATCATCAGTATGTAGTCATTCGGCATCATGATGAACCTCAGGGTCACGTCCATATTGTGGCAAATCGCATCGGGGAAGATGGTAGCGTTCATCATCTCCGTTGGGACAGGTTGAAAACGATTCAGGCCACCCAAGCATTAGAAGAGAAATTTAACTTTCTATCAGCGAAGCCAGGGAAGAATCTTCGGCAGCAGGTGCGATCGCTTATTGATGAAGCTGCTTTTGACCAACCGAGTTTATTGACCTTCTGCCAGCGGCTGGAGAAACAGGGCCTGGTGCCTGAGCTGTATCAACGGGAAGGGAAGATAACGGGTATTGCCTACCTCTACCAAAAGCATCGAATGGCTGGGTCTGTGATTGGGAGAGGCTATAGTTTGCCGGGGCTTCAGAAGATTCAGCAGGTTAGCTATCAGCCTGAGAAAGATTTCGCCTCGCTGGTGCAGATGGGATATACGAGACTGCGGGGTGCAAAGGCTCCTTGGCCTTCTCGGGCGCAGATCGCTTGGATGTTACGCACTGGGCAGTTGACACCGCGTATTCAGCAATGGATGAGAGAAAAAGGCGCTGACCCGGAACAGTTTACAGAAGCTGGGTTTACCTACGAGCAACTAAGAGATGAGCTACAGCAGATGTCACAGGGAGTGATCTCGCAACACAGCAGTTCGCACAGCACCGCTCTAAAACAACACAACTCAGGGCTTGAGCTTTGACCTTATCTACGCTCCCGCTCGGCGGGTGATCCCGCAGCGCAGCGGAGGGTGAGGCTGCTGAGTAGGTTATTCGACACGACTTTGCTTATATTCCGAGTCTGGCGATGAGCATAATCTCACTCAAGTCTCCAACGGTCAGTATGTGGTCGTGCATCTCCTATTGCTCCAGCGGTGATTGTGGTTGATGAGCTTCCCTAGCGCCTGAGGCCAGATCTCTTGCTCTGGAGATCGCACTTTCGGCTGTCCGTAGCTGCGTGGCGATCTGGTTCAGTTGATTGCGCCGTTCTAGGCCCTGGCGTCCTTCCAGGTTGCGAGGGTCGTCGTTTTTACTCAGGTGGATGACTTTGACGGGTCGATCTTTTTCGGCGGGGGCGAAGATGGCAGTTTGAGACATCAGTTTGTTGTACCAATACACATTGAACTGCTGCACGGCACCTTCAGAGGTTTGAACGATGCCTGCGGGTCGTTTTACTGAGTAAGCAACGGCTTTTGCGTCGGCAGGCGCAATGTAGTGGCCGTCGTATTGAGCGATCTCATCGGTTAGTTGGCTTAGTTCGACAACTAGCGTGGCAATTTGGTCTGCTAACCCAAAGGCTTCCACTGGTTGCGGACAGCCTCGGTTCATGAGCATCATTACAGCGGCAGCACGGCGGGTCGTCGAGATGGATGCAACGCCTGAGGAACCTGCGCAGACGAGTTCAAATTCTGCGTCTGGTTCTAGGCGTTGAGCGACGCCACAAACATTTAGATTGGGACAGTCTTCAACGCGCAGCTCGACCTGCTGCATCATAGATGCGCAGCTAAAGCCTAGTCCACATCGCTTTTCAGCCATTTTCGCAATGCCTGCATTTCTAGTTCTATCTTAGTATATATCTACTAGAACTAACAGACAAATTACATAGTTCAACTTTTTATATTTTCGACAATTCAAAATGGTGTAATTATTGAACCTATGGCAACGTGGCTGGCGTAGCGGCTTACAAGCGTAGACAAGATGCGCTCACTCTATTCCGCTTTCAGTCGTCACCGCTATTGCCATCGTATTTTCGCCAAGGCAAAAAAGCACCATGGCGATTATTCGTAATGGCATGAAGGCGCTTAGGCCACAATCTATATTGTCAAGCATCTCTCAAATAGTTCTAGTATTTATTAAATAAAATAGACTAGAACTACTTGACATCGCAGAAATCGGATTTTCACCAATTCAAAAATCTGAATTTTTTGAATTGGTAATTATGTATTCAATCGTAAGAAGGTATTCGCCATTGGT
The DNA here is from genome assembly GCA_049791095.1 of Phormidesmis sp. GTDB lineage: Bacteria > Cyanobacteriota > Cyanobacteriia > Phormidesmidales > Phormidesmidaceae > Phormidesmis. Next base: position 16,289 of record JBAQZP010000126.1, on the reverse strand, counting down.
AGCGACGACGATCTCAACTTCTGCTTTGATTTTGCGAGTACGCGATGGCAAGGCCACTCCGAAGGAGTATCGCTCGTCGGTGCAGGCACCAATCCTCAAATCGCGATTAGCATCTACGAATGAACCTGAACCCGGTGCAAAACACGCTCCTCCATATCCTTCGCGGCCACCTTCGCTAAAATCTGCCAACTTTCCTTGCTGAATAACCCTGAGAGAGTGAAGAGCCATCATTGCGATCGCTTGCTTTAGTCATCAAACGCTAATGCTCAAATCCTTACATCCTTGCCTCGTTGAAATAGGGTGATGCGCTAATCACTCATAAATCGCTGTAGCGTCCTTTTAGCAAGGCTTTAAGGGTGATGCGATAAACCTAAAAGGAATATTTACTCCTCCCCCATCAGCACCTCTATATCTGCCATCACAAACACCACCTTTAACCCCAACTCCTCAAACAGCTTGTCTAACAGCTCCTGCGAAAAGTTGGGCGATCGCCCGTTCACATACCTCGATAGATGCTCCCGACTCGTACCAATCGCACCGGCAACCTCCTGGATGTCGCGGTTACGCAGGGCGATCGCTCGCTTGATGATTTTATAGGTGCGCATCTGCTTGTTTTAGTAGCATGATTGAATCAATCATGAAAATATGGGTTTGCATGATTATTTTAGTCACAGTTTGATTATTTTAATGCTACAATTCAGAGCAATCGCCCGGTTCCATGGCATCGCCAGCAGACCAGCCCACTCTTTGAGTCACAGCTATTGAGTCACAGCTACGAGCGGATGTATGGGTAATGCCTGAAACTCCCGGCAGTCGGCGAGCTGCCAAGACTTTCTCCATAGCTCTCGCCTTACCGTTACAAATAGGGTTGTCAGCACATTCGTTAGTACACTGATTAGTACATGTGGGCGCTACTGCTACAGGCGATGTTTTTCCTATGCTTGAAATTGGCCAGCTACTGCCGCTTAGTTTTTTAGGTCGCGATTTTACCGTCGTGGTTATTGACCCTAATGGGCTGGGGCCAGGGAAGCCGACGGTCGGGATTGGGCTGCGCGGGATGAGTCGGCATACCAATATGCCGGTCAGTACCTTAGTGCGCAGAGTCATTGAGGTGTCAGAAGAAGATACCGATGAAGGGATTGCAGCGGGAAAATACTTGAAGTTGCCTTCGGGTCAGGCGTTCAAGGTCACGTCTATTGATGCCAATGACGGCAATACCTATCAGGTCATTGAAGCGGCTGATTGGGTTGAGCTGTCCAAAGAATGGGCTAAAAAACCCGGTCGCCTCGGCACTGAAACTAAGAACGGTCTGATTGATTTTCTAGGTTGGTTTGCTGCTGAAGGTTTCTATGCAGCGGCCTACACTGTACTTAAGCGCACCTACACCTATGAAGATAGCCAGCGCATTCAGCAGTGGTTGGTCTCGCGCGAAGCGGGTAAGCCTGCTCGCAAGGATTGGGCCTGGGCCATCTCTGAGCAGGGTGGCAGCAGTCCTTTCAAATATGGCAAGTGGACGAACTATGTCTACAAAGGCTTGTTCGGCATGGATGCGACTGCAATGAAGCAGGCTTGGCAAGCGCCGATGAGTGGCTCTAAGCATATAGCTCGTAATTACATTCCTGAGTCCGTGGGCCTCGAAATGGTCAGGTTCTGCGAGAAGATGGTCGCGGTCATGGAACTCGATGACCTCGAACGCGCTCACGATGAAGCGATCAGACTGACTCAAATTAAATTCCAACAGAAACTCGACAGCGATAGACTGGGCCGGTAGGAGGCGTTGAATAGGTGTCAAAGTGAGTTAGGGAAAGGAGGCGCTGTCGCTGGTAAATTCGTCATGGTCGCGATCGCCTCTAGCGCTTGATATAGCAACAGCTACTTTTTATTCGTGTTACTTATAATGACTCCGAAAAAGGTGGCACGAATAGCGCTTTGAACCGCTACCCCCTTTGGGTAGGAACGCCGTAAATACAGTCAGCGTCAGAATACTGTAGCTGGCGTAAAGACGGCTTTTGACGCCCATGAGCGATCAGTATCTCGTGCCTTGTGCCGCTGAAGATTGGGAAGTGGCGTAGCCGTTGTCTACCGTGACAACTTGGCTCTACAGATTAAATGTCTTTTTGCCTTGGCGAAAATTCACCAAAGCAATTGTTGGCGTCTTCGCCTTTTCTCCAGCTCACCCAGGTGGACAGCAGCGCATCGACCAGTTCTGATTTATCGAGAGAGACGCCCTGACGGCGCAGGGCAACGAGTTCTTCGGCAATATCAATATCTGTCTTTTCTTGGATGTAGTAGGTGCGGCCAATCCAGCCTTCGTCGGAGCGTTTCCCGGTGGCGGGTCGGCCTCGCTTTTTCTTTCTGGGAACTGCTGTAGGTTCTGGGGGGGAAGCAGGTTCAGCGACTGGGGCGATTTCGGCTGGGGATTCTGTGGCGGGTGCGGCAGGGGCGGGGGTGGAGGCGGGGGGTGGGGGTGATTTGCTAGAGGTCTTACTATTCTGAGTGTTCTGAGTTTTGTTAGCGTCTGAGTCAGGGATTTGAGTTGGCTTGCCCTGTCTTCTGGCTGCAAATAAGCCGTCAAATTCGTTAGCCACTGATAACCTCCATCATTTCTTTGCAAACTGCTCGATAGTCGTTCCAGGCGTTCCTGGCGTTAGCATCTCCTTTTACTTCGTTCACGGGGATACCTTTCAAGCTCGCTTTCTCGAAGGCGGCGGCTCGTCTGATTGATTTTGAGAAGAGCGGTAGTCCTTTGAGGGCGGCTCTGGCCTGCGGGCCTGTTTTGCGCGGGGCGGATGGCACCATGGTTAGCAGGACGCGGTAGCTTTGCGCTCCGAGTTCATCGAGCAGGTCGATGGTTTGGATCATCGCGTCTAGGGCTAGGGCTTCGGGGGCGGTGGGGAGAATCAGCAGGTCGCAGCCTTCGACGAGCGATTCGAGCGATTCGCGATCCGGGCGGGCGGCGGTGTCAATCACGATATGCTCGAAGTTCGGGGCGTGTTTGGCGCTGGCCATTACGTCTACTACTTTCAAGGGGAGGGTGCCTCGGGCGGCCCAGCCGGTGGCACTGCGGTTGGGGTCACCATCGACTAACAGCGTTGAGGCGGTGGCCGCTAGGTAGCAGCCGATGTGGACGGCGGTGGTCGTTTTGCCGACCCCGCCTTTGAATCCCGCTACTGTGATAATCATTGCATCTTCTTATTTATGGGTTTACAGTATTTCAACTTTTCAGATTTGTCTATTTTCAAATTGGTGAAATTAGGAAAGAAAAGAAAAGGAGAGGAGGTTGAGGACGGAAGTTAGAAGGGTGGCTTTTGAAATTCGAGAATTTGGGAATTTATATTTTTGTATTGGCGAAATAGCGCAGAGTTAAGGTTACTTTAGCTTTTTGTATTGGCGAAATGCTGGATTAGCAGAAAGGTGAATGGATGTTTTTTTGAAATGGCTACTGCTTCATTTTGGCAGATTTTTGGGAATTTAGCTTTTTGAATTGGTGAAATTTTACAAAGGTGGATAGAAAAGCTTTGGGAAATGAGCTGGATGCACTGATATGAGAGGATTTTGCTTATTTGCATTTTTGTATTTGCGAAATGATGAATCGTTGGATTGTTAAGGCTTAGGATATCTGTCTGGGCGAAAATCTGTATTTTTATATTGGTGAAATGGTGGATGGGCGAGGAGAGGGGATGGCGGATAGGCACTTTATCAATATTTCGAATTTTTGAATTGGTGAAAATATAGCATGGCGGACAGGTGTGAATATACAAAGTTATAAGTTTTCGTATTGGCGAAATTCTGAATTAGTGGATTTTCGAGATTGTGAAATGTTGACCTGCTGAATTGCTGACTGGGTGGTAGGGTAGTATTGACGCATCGGGTTCTGGTCGCGGGCGTGATAAGTACGCTATTTTGGGTCAAATCTCGGATTAGCCTTTCTACTACTCCAAATACACCCGGCACAAATGCTAAAGTCAGACTAAAATCAGACTACGTTTTTGTCTGCTCGTTATGCCGCGTCGTAAAAACCCTGCCTGTATTAGCTGTGCGGCCGATTCTATTGAGGTAGCCCAAGCTAAAAGCTGCTGGGATACTGAGAATCCTAAGACTTGCCGCTCTAAGCGCACTTACTATAAGAAGCACAGCGTAAATAAGGCTAAGAAGCGCTCTAAGCAGCGAGGCGACAGGGTTGAAAAGATCAAAGAGCTGGATATTCCGCTCTTTGGGCTTCAGACTACGCCTGAGGTGCTGATGACTTTCTTTCGCGACAGAGCCGATGGGCCGATTCATGCAATCTCGTTCAGCGTTGTCGAGGACGGGAAAACGGTGACTAACGTAAAACCGATTCATTTGAAGGGCGTGCCGCAGTCTAAGCTCCGCAGGCATATCAAAAATGTGTTGGGGGTGCTCAATGCTCAGTTTGGTCATGAATTGCCCGTCAATAAGGATAAGCAGCCTGTTAAACTTTGTCCTCTTTGCTTGAAGAAAGAGGAGGGCGAGTAATGGTGGTGGCGGAGGGAGGAAAGGGGGGGAACGGGAGGCTCTCGGATGAGCAGAAAAAGGAGGTGCAGGGGAGGGCACTGGAGTGGAGGCAGAGGGTGGTGGCGATCGCGCATCAGAATGCCACTGGGCAAAAAGGGAGGGCCTTCTTTCCTGAGGTCTTTAGGATGGCCAGTGAACTCATTGAAAAGGATACGGGCGAGTTCTGCAATCATGCCCAAGGCGTGTTCGACGAAATCGAGGCGCACGGGCAGGAACCCTCGTTGGATGATGATTGGATTGACGAGCTGATTGGGGAGAACGACAACTTCTACTTCTCGACGGACAACCTCGGGAAGCAGAAGGAGAAGGAGGCGCTGCCGGGACGGAAAAGAGGTAGGAGACCGAAGGGGCCGGATGAGAAGGCGGTGGTAAAAGCCGTGCAGGAAGCCGTGCAGTCTCTTGAAGATGCTCTGGCCGTCAGTCACATCGAACAACCCAAAGAGTGGATTCAGGCCATTAGGGTGGCGTTGAGGGACGAAGGGGGAACGGCTGACTTTGACAGGCTTAGAGACATGACACAGCTCTCTACTGGGGCACTGTTCCTCGGACTGCTGCTCGGACAACAGAACTGGGAACTTAGGCAGAAGGACTTCTATGGACAAGTAATGGTGGTGGACAAGATAGGACAGCAGGAATAAGGCAATTCGACTTTTCAAATTGGCGAAAAGTCAAAAATAGAAGGGGATGGAGGAGAGGCGGACTATACCTTACTGATGACTACTTGAGAACACGCTCTTCAAAATCAAGCTCAACGATTCGCAGCCGTGGAATGGGACAGCCTTCTTTTGGCGGTAAAGTGGAATGGTGCGGCGCAGATCCCTACTTGAAAAGCTTCGGTCTTATCAGCATGAGTTTTATCACCTATCTCAAACGGCTCCTCGTTGAGCAAAAAGCTGTCTATGACCTCTCTAGAAATCAGGAGTTCAACAGCTTCTACTTCATTGGCTTCAGAAAATCTGCCGCTGCGATCAATTTCATCACTTGCGTTGAGGCAGACCGCCTGACTGAATGTCAAATTGTTGAGCTGCGCGATCAGTTCTTCAACGCTGTTCAAGCCGTTTCTTATGGCTTCGGGCTTAAGCCGTTGGCTAGAAACGACGACTGAGGCAGAAGCAACCACTATTGTTGAGGCTGAGTTTGTGGAAATTAGACAGGGCCATCCTCAAAAATGGCAAAATCTTTTACAGCTTAAGTGATCGCTCAATGGTCTCAAAGAAGGGGCTTTCTCCCTCGGTGAGCATTTCGCTCAAGAATCTCCTTGGGGTAAGGCAATTGTAGGGTTCCTGCATGGCTTTACTGAGGACATCGAGTCAGCATGGAGGGCAGGTGCTGCAATCGGTCGGTCTCTTAAACAAACACTCACCACAAGCCGATCTCGAATCGCAACGTACAATTTTCAACAGGCTCTATCCATCACGGGGAGTGCCTTACGGCAATCAGGTTAAAGAATAACTGACTAGAAGGTTGCACTGTACTGCCTAGCTACTTGCGGCCCAGCTAGGAAATACCTGGAATCTGAGGAACAGCCTCTCTGAGTATATCTAAGAAGTGCTGTAGTCTGCGTGGGCGATGGCGTCCTGGCAAGGAAGCTACGTTGATAGTCAATGTCGGCGCACGCCACTTCGGCAATATATCTATGAGTAGCTGCTGTTCTAGCGCCTGCTCTATGAACCAGCGCGGCATCACAGAGAAGCCTAGTCCCGCTAGCGTGGCCTGACGAACAGCAGAGATGTTGTTAGTTGCCATTCGTATCGGTGGTGCGACAACAATTGTTTTTCCCTGTACGTTTGTAAGAGGGATGCGCCCACCTTCAAACGGTGATAGGGCAACGCAGGGAAGCTTTGCTAAGCCAGTTGGTGAGCTGATCTTTCCATAGGATTCAATCAGAGCTGGCGCGGCAACAACCATCCGCTCAACCTGAGCCAAAGGCTCTACCACCAACGAATCGTCTGAGACCGGGCCAATCTTCACCCAACAGTCACAGCCAAGCTCAGCAAAGCGAATATCGCCGTCTTCTAGCTGCCACGAAATTGAGATAGACGGATACTGTTGCTGAAACTTAATCACCGTGTCAAGCAAATGCAGTTGTCCTAAAGCGACAGGTACAACAACTTTCAAACGGCCTCGCATGACATCTTTGGCTTCTAAGTGCTTTTCTTCGAGCGCGTCCCACTCATCCAGCAACTGTCGGGCATCTGCTAATAGCTCGGCCCCTGCCACTGTGAGGGAAAGGTCATGCGTTGTACGTCGCATCAACTGTGACTTGAAGCGAAATTCTAGCTCGGCTAGCTGACGGCTGACGGATGGCTGAGACAGTCCTAGTGCGCGAGCAGCCCCGCTGATACTACCCGCATCGGCAATCTGTACAAACGTCTGTAGTAGGGTTAATCGGTCAAGCGACTTGCTCATACGTTTTCTGTATAACTACTATTTTTATTACTCGTCTACCAAATATTTGATAGTACTGTCATAGTTAGTTCATACGCAACAACGGAGCTAAGGATGACTCACAAAAAAGCATTGATTGTCGGCGCTTCTGGCGGCATTGGGCAAAACTTATCTCAGCATCTATCGAGCTTAGAAGACTGGGATATTATTGGTCTGTCTAGGAGAACTCCTAACTTTGAAAGCAAGGCTCAGTTCATCTCTGTCGATCTGCTAAACATCGACGATGTGCAGACCGAACTTAGCGAGCTGAGCGATATCACTCACATCTTCTATACAGCTTTCTACGGTGGCCCTACCTTCTCAGGGCCAGTAGCTGAAAACTTGGCCATGCTGGCTAACGTTGTAGAGACGGTAGAACCTATTGCACCTAACCTAGAGCGTGTAGTTCTCATTCAGGGTGGTAAGGTCTATGGTAGGCAGCTAGGGTCTTTCAAAACACCTGCGAAAGAGTCAGATTCTCGCCACATGCCACCGAATTTCTACTTCGACCAGGAAGATTTCTTGACTGCTAGAAACGCCGATAAGCAGTGGAGTTGGACAGCACTGCGAGCAGAAGCTTTCTGTAGTGAGATAGTCGGCATCCCAAGCTTGCCGCTGCTGATAGCAGCCTATGCTGCGCTATCCAAAGAGCTTGGACTACCGCTACGGTTTCCAGGCTCGCAGGCCGCTTATAACGCACTTGTGCAGGTGACGGATGCTGGATTGCTGGCTGAAGCTATGACTTGGGCAGCAACCTCTCCGGACGCGGCTAACGAGGCGTTTAACCTAACGAATGGCGATGCCTTCCGCTGGGCAAACCTATGGCCTCGGTTCGCTCAGTTTTTTGAGATGGAATATGCACCACCGCAGGCTATCCCATTAGCCGAGGTCATGGCTGATAAGGAGCCGCTGTGGACTCAGATTACCGAGCGCTATGGACTTCAAGATCATTCGCTATCAGCTCTCGCGACTTGGCCGCTCGGTGACTTTCTCTTTCAGTGCGAGTGGGACGTTTTGCTCAGTTCAACGAAGATTCAGCAGGCTGGGTTTCATAGCGTAGTTGATAGCGAAGAGATGTTTCTCTCGCTGTTTCAGACATTTCGTGATCGCAAACTTACCCCTTAACGGCTGCAATCATGAAAGGCACTTCTAGAGCTTTCAGCGCTAAGCCACCACGTTACAAAACGTTCTTACTCACTTGGCTAGCAATTTACCCGCTAATCAATCTCATCCTGCTCTTACTATGGCCGGTTCTCTACCCGATGCCGCTTTTTTTGAGAACGCTCTGTTTGACTGTATTGCTCGTTTTTCTGATGACCTACATCGTGATGCCCCGGATGACGCACCGCTTTCACGATTAGCTATATGCCAGAAACCACCGCTCATTTCTAGATAAAAGGTAACTAACGAAGATGAACACGACGACTCGTACTCAACCAGCCCCGAAAACATTCAATATCGGCGGTGACTTAACCGTTAACCGTCTTGGCTATGGTGCAATGCGCCTGACGGGACAGCCCAGTAACTTCGGCCCCTACGCTGATTGGGAAGGCGGTAAAGCGCTGCTACGCCGAACCGTTGAGCTAGGCGTCAATTTTATAGATACGGCTGAAGCCTACGGCCCTGGCGACAACGAGAACATCATTGCCGAGGCGCTTTATCCATATACAAAGGATGTGATCATCGCCACTAAAGGCGGGATCTTCAAGCCCACTCCTGGCAACATTCAAGCGGACGCTAGCCCTGAAAACTTACGACGCGGTGTTGAAGGTAGCTTGCAACGGTTGAAACTAGAGCGAATTGATCTCTATCAGCTACACCGCCCTGATCCTAAAGTGCCTTTTGCTGAGTCAGTTCAAGCGCTAGCGACACTACAACAAGAAGGAAAAATTCGACATATTGGACTTTCTAACGTGACGTTAGAGCAGTTGAAAGAAGCGCAAGCAATTGCCCGGATCGCCTCTGTTCAAAACCGCTTTAACCAAGCGGATCAGGCGCAGGGTTCGCTCGTGGACTATACCGCCGAGCAGGGAATTGCGTTCATTCCATATGGCCCTTTAGGCGCACATCCTTTGAGACAAGGCGCTGCGCTACCTGCTCAGGCTGCATTAAAGTGGCTTTTGCGTCGGTCGCCAAACATTATTGTTATTCCCGGCACAACATCTATCACTCATTTAGAAGAAAATATGGCCATCTGGAATGCCCTGTAAATATAGCTACCAAGCGATCGCTTTACCATCGCGAAAGAATCCACCTGTAGGCCCATCATCAGGCAACAGCGCAGCCCAGACAACGCTGGCTGCACCTGCTTCCACAGGGCGTCCACCAGAACCACCCATGTCGGTTGCTACCCACCCAGGACAAACTGCATTGACCAAAATACCATCAGCTTTGAGGTTTTTGGACAACATAATCGTCAGCGCATTGAGCGCGGCTTTAGAGACGCTGTAGGCCGGTGTCTCACCGCTCATGCCGTGCAATGATCCAGCGCCGCTTGAGACATTCCCAATACGGCCATGCGAACTGTCTTTTAGCAGTGGCAACAGCCCCTGTGCCATTTGCCAAGGCCCAAGCGCATTGGTTTCTAAAGCAAATCGTACCTCCGCTAGATCTGCACCTGCTGCTGTCTGCCAAGTGTCATAGAGAATTCCAGCATTGTTGACTAGGATGTCCAATCGGCTATAGTCGCACGAAATCTGTGCAGCGACCGCTGCAATGTCAGCAGTTTGCGTCACGTCGAGCTGACAGGCCACAACGTTCAGCCTCTCTGCTCGTAAGGCTTGGGCAGCCGTTTCTCCCTTTTTTAGATTGCGAGAACCGAGTAAAACGGTCATGCCTTCGCGAGCTAACTGGCGAACGACTTCAAGGCCAATGCCCCGATTGGCACCCGTGACCAGCGCGATACGTTCTGCCATCTGAGTTTCCTTTATTGGTCGTAATAATCTAGTCAACTGAACGCTCTCATCACGCTAGATAACCACCTGTCGCATCTAAATCCGTGCCAACAATGCAGGTTACCTCGTCTGAACAGAGGAACAGTACGCTCCTAGCTATCTCTTCTGGCATGACGATGCGCTTAATAGGATAGTCCTGCGAGATTGTTTCAGCATCGGTGTTCCAGGCGGCGATCGCTCTTCTAAGCATGGGCGTATCAACAGCACCTGGAGCGATCGCATTCACTCTGATGTTCTTGTCTGCATATTCCAGTGCTGCCACCTTCGTCAGCGAAACAATCGCATGTTTACTGGCGCTGTAAGGAGCAATTGTCGCAAAGCCGGTATGCCCCGAGACAGAAGAATTGTTGATGATGATGCCACCACCCTGACTGAGCATCTGGGGTATCTCATGCTTCATTGACAGAAAGACGTCGGTTGCATTCGTTGTCATCACGTTCATCCAGTCTTCGAGAGAACGCTCGGCAATGGTAGCCGGAGAGCTTTCGACACCCGCATTGTTGAAGGCTATATCAATTGCACCGTATTGCGACACACAGGTATCAACAAATGCTTTGATCTCAGCTTCAGAGCGAACGTCTGCCTTTTGATAAGTCGCTTTTCCACCCGCGTCTCGAATGCTTTGGGCAACCTGCTCGCCAAGTTCTTGTCGTCGCCCGCAGAAATGAACCGTGGCTCCTTCGGCAGCAAAAGCTCTTGCGGTAGATTCTCCAATGCCCGAAGTAGCCCCTGTAATCAAAACGATTTTATCTGCAAAACGACTACCGTTTGAGAGAGCGGCTTGAGGCTCGGGCGGATTTTGAGTATTTGCTTTGGCGCTTTGAGCGACGACAGCAGCCGTCAGTCCAACTGCTCCAATCGCTCCAGTTGTCATAATTCTACGACGACTCATATTAGACATAGGAAACTTTTTCGACCTCTTTGAAAGTTGATTTGGGATAGTGACTTGGATAGTGAAACAACTGCCTGTCTTAGGCTGACCAGCGGGCATTACTGCCTGCGGCGATGTCGATAGCACCGCCCGTAAGATAGCGAGCTTCTTCTGAAACGAGAAATACAACCGTATCGGATACGGCTTCAGGTTCAAGGATGCCGACTGGCAGCGCGTGAGACTGTTGCGCGATCGCCTCTAATTCCTCGACCGTCGGATTTGGCATTCCAGGCAGAGCAGTTCCTTGCGTAGTGAGAACCGTGTCGATAAAAGTAGGACAGACTGCATTGACTCTAATACCGTTCTCCCCAACCTCAAGCGCCGCCGCCTTTACGAGTCCGATGATCCCCCACTTTGCCGCGCCATAGTTAGCAACTCCTGGCGTTCCAATTCGGCCACCAATCGATGAGTTCGCAACAATGCTACCGGAACCCCTTTCAACCATGTGGGGCAAAACGGCTCTCATTGCGTTGGCGGTGCCAAACAAATTGACTTCTAATACATCGCGCCATTGGGCATCTGTCATATCGACGAGCGATGAGTCCATTGTGGCGATACCCGCATTGGAAAATAAGATGTCTACTTTGCCTAATTCGCTTACAGCTAGATCGACGGCTTGACGCAACTGTTCAATTTCCCTGACATCTGCTTTTGCAGTCAGGCACCTTTGCCCTTCTGCTTCTACTAATCGCTTCGTCTCGTTGAGATCCGCTTCAGAGGCCATCGGGTAAGGCGCTGTCGGAATATTTTGAGCAATGTCTATCGCGAGTATGTCTGCGCCTTCCCTGGCAAACGCAACAGCGGTGGTGCGTCCGATCCCTCGACCGGCACCTGTAATCATGGCTACTTTTCCGCTGAGTCTGCCGGAACCTGTCCTTTGCACGTCCGGCGATGCTTGCATTTGTTGCGCGATCGCAGTCTCTACTTTAGCAACGCCGACAGCAGCGGCTCCTGCTGCACCTACACTTCCTAACAGAACGCGGCGACGGCTGACTTCTGACATAAGAATTGGCTCTCTTGCGATCGACTGATTAAGTCGGTAGCTTAGCGAGCATTCAAAGATAGCTCTAGGAAGATATTGCTATTTGGCGGGTATATTTTGCAGGTGTTGTCCCGACGTGCCGCTTGAAGTGCCTACCAAAGTGACTCTGATCGTAGAATCCAGTTGAGATTGCGGTTTCTGAGATCAGATGTCCTTGCGCCAGTAGTCTTCTAGCCTCTGCTAGCCGTAGCTGCGTTTGATAAGTACTTGCCGAAACGCCTATTTCCTGCCGAAAGAGACGGCAGAAGTGAAAGCGGCTAATACCCGCGACAGCCGCTAAATGGTCTAACGAAACATCGTCGCTGTAGTGAGCGCGAAGATAGTCTCGGGCTAGTACAACAGCTTTTCGAGCGGGTTTGGACGGAACGGTTGCAGGCCGATCAAGCGCGTAGCGACCAATCAGATAAGATAGAAAGTCCCAGAGGGCAACGTCTTGCTCTAGCTGCGAACTCTTTTGCTCGCAGGCTGTAGACAACTCTAGAAACGAGCGATTCAATAGCGCATCTTGCGGCAGCACTGCTGAAAAGAAAGGGGCGCTATTGGGTTTGCCTGAAATTTCAGCAGCGACTTTGTTCAGCCATTTCGGATGGATATGTGCCATCGCGAAGTGGGCGGGTTCGTTCAGGGAGGGGCGATCGCTAGGTGCATGAACTTCACCCGAGTGAACGATACTTAGCCGACCCATCGGGATCTGATGAACTTCACCCCGATAAGTGTACTCGCCCTGATGATCGAGGCTCAGCGCAAACTGGTACTCCTCATGACTGTGACTAGGTATAGGGGCTACGAGGCCAGCGGTATAGGCATAGTGCTCTAGAAGCAGACCGTCAGATTCGTAGGCTCGGACAGAAATCTCAGCGGCTGGGATTCTCATGGGAAAAAAGCAATTTCGTACTAGAGAGCAGGAGCGTCTTTGTCTAAAATATAGCTCCGAATTGAGGTTTCAAGAACAGCCAATATGGACTATTACACGCTTGGGAATACCGGACTACGAGTCAGCCGCCTTGCCCTTGGTACGATGACGTTTGGTGAAGACTGGGGTTGGGGTGCGGGAGAATCTGCTGCTCGACAAATCTTCGATAAATACCTAGAGGCCGGTGGCAACTTTATTGATACCGCTGATCTGTACACTAACGGCAATAGTGAGAAGATGCTGGGTCAGTTTGTAAAGGAAAGTGGGAGTCGCGATCGCGTCGTCATCTCCACCAAGTTCAGCTACAACGCCGAACCCGGTAATCCTAATGCGGGCGGCAATGGGCGCAAAAATATTATGCGGGCAGTAGAGGGTTCTCTGGAGCGCTTAGATACTGACTATATCGACCTGTATATTTTGCATACCTGGGACAGCATCACGCCTGCCGAAGAGGTCATGCGCACATTAGACGATCTCGTCAGCTCAGGCAAAGTCCGCTACGTAGCGCTCTCAGACACACCCGCTTGGTATGTCGCTCAGGCTCAAACGTTAGCAAAAGAACGCCATCTGGAGCCGATCAGCACCGTCCAGCTTGAGTATTCTTTAGTAGAGCGCAACATCGAGTTTGAGTATGTGCCGCTGGCAAAGGCGTTAGGAACTGGGATTATGGTATGGTCGCCACTCGCCAGCGGACTGCTTTCAGGAAAGTACAAGCCTTCTGAAACAGGGGCTGAAGGCTCAGGCCGACTAGCCACATTAGCGGGCGGTGACAACCCTGCATTCAACAAGTTTACGGCGCGAAACTGGAAGATTGTTGCTGAGTTAGAACAGGTTGCTGAAGCGCTAGATCGCTCTATGGCTCAGGTCGCGGTGAACTGGGTGGTGAATCGACCTGGCGTTGCCAGCGTTTTAGTCGGCGCGACGAAGCTGCATCAGTTAGAAGATAATTTAGGCGCGTTAGACTTCGAGCTACCGCCTGAGTTACAGCAGCGGCTAGACGAGGTGAGTAAGCCAGAAACACGCTTTCCCTATACCTTCTTTGAACCCAGCTTGCAGGGGATGGTTCACGGCGGTGCATCAGTGGGCGATAAGCCTGTTGGCTATCAGCGGCCTGTACTCATATCTGGAGAGGGCGCAGGCACAACGTAAAAGGAAGCGGATTGATTTACACCCTTTGAAAAATGTATCTTAGTCTACGTCTCAGAATACTTTTTTCAAAGGGTTATAAGAGCTAATAAGGCATAGTTAACAGTCGCCGTTTGACTGCCAAGGAATCAAGGTTTGTGTGACAGAGCGTGCTTGTAGAGATAGAGTCTCTGCCTGAGTTCCACTCCGCGCACGAACTGCAAAACCGTGGCGAAAGCTGTTGATTAGCTGAGCCAGTAATTGGGTGTCAGTATTTTTAGGTAACTGTCTGTCTGCAACGGCACGGTCGAGACGATCGCATATCATCTGGTCTGTTTGCTTGAAACATTCTTTAATTTTTTCGGCAAAGCGCTCATTCAAAGGCGCGGCGGCGGCTAGTACGCAGGCAACTAGGCAACCTGTCGGCTGATTAGGGGTCGTTACGTTTGCGATCGCCGCCAGAAAGAAGTGCTCAATGGCTTGTCGAATGTCATCTGCTTCTTCCAAAGCCCTTCGAGGTGCTTCACCCATCGTTTCTATGTAGCGGTCAACGGTCTTTAAGAACAGCGCCTCTTTATCTCCAAAAGTTCTATATAGGCTAGGTCGCTTAATTTCCATAGCCATGGTCAGATCTTCTATAGATGTGGCCTCATAACCTTTGAGCCAGAAAGTATACATAGCTTTTTCTAACGCTAGCTCTGGCTCAAAAGCCATCGGTCGTCCGCGTGACATGTAGTCGTGCCCCTCAAGGAAATTAATTATCTACTGGCCAGTAACAAAATGATTGACAGCCCCAGGTCAATGCATTACTGTACTGATCAGTAACATATTAGCACGAGCAAGGTTGTTTGATTCTCCACATGTTTACAAATCACACTCCTAGTTTCTGGGATAAGCGTTACGGCGAAGATGGCTACGCCTATGGAACACTCCCAAATCAATTCCTTGTCGAACAGCAACACCGTCTGTCTCCTGGGATGAAGGCGCTAACGGTCGGCGATGGCGAAGGACGGAACGGTGTTTGGCTATCTTCTCAAGGGCTTGATGTCTTGTCGGTTGACCTCTCTCAAGTTGGGTTGGAAAAAGCTCAATCCTTAGCCAGTCAGCGCCAAGTGAAGCTTCAAACTCAGTGCGTAGACCTTACAGCCTGGGACTGGCCGGTGACTACTTACGATGTAGTCGTTTCTATTTACGTTCACTTCGCACCCGATGTTCGAGCGCGAATGCACCAGGCGATGTTGAAATCTCTTAATCCTGGCGGATTGATAATCTTAGAAGCTTTTAACCTAGAGCAGCTTGAGTATCAAGCTGCGTATGATTCGGGTGGGCCAAAGAAAACTGAGATGTTGTACTCTCCTGAGCTGTTGAAAGAGGATTTTTCTGATGGAAATGTGCTAGAACTCACCGAAACTATCACAACGTTAGATGAAGGCGCTTATCACGCAGGCAAAGCGTCTGTCATTCGCTTGGTTCTACAAAGAGATGTGAAGGAGTAAGCAGTGATGAACAAAAGAAGATTACGTTGGAAGCATAGGATACCAAAACGCTTTGTGCCTGTTCTATTTCCTTTTCTACTCTCAGGGTTTATGACTCTTCTAATTACTGACATCTCAATTGTAAAAGTCGTCGGTACTAGCGCATTAGTGAGCGCACCTTTTGCGTTCTTCCAATCCTGGATGAAAACCTATGTCTCAGCGTGGATACTAGCTTATCCAGTTCTTTTACTAGCAATTCCAGTTGTCCGAAGAGCTGTGAATACACTCATTACGAATGAATGAGATAGCACTAGCTTGACTCGATCTATCCCGTCATATTAAAACAGTGCCGTACTCTGAGAGTAAAACGTACTGTTGGCGGATCTCATTAAAGTACAATTATCTATATCTGCTCCAGTAAAAGGCAAATCTCTGAATGATAGTCTTTCGACGGTAACTCGATTCTGTTGAGCACGAAGAAACTTGTCTGAAACTCAAAGCTAGACAAACCCTTTGAGGCTTGCCTTTCGACGGTCGATAGAAATCTGTCTGCTGATGGGCTATACGCGAGAAGGCAGACATCATTATCTATGATCAGACCCTTCAGACATATTCCTACATCTTACTGATCTGACTCGATGGAATAGAACTGCTCTTTCATAAATGTCGAAAATACGCGCATTTTAGCTGATAGATATCTTGCAGGAGGGTAAAGCAACGAGACAGGTAGTCCTGATGTTTGATAAGTCGATAGAATTGGCCTTAGGGACTAGCAATAAAATACATTACCAGTCATTATAAGGCGGACTTGAGTCAGTTGGGAGTGGCTGAGGAATGCTAGATGAGCAGATGAAGGAAACCATGAAAGACGCAGCCTGCAAGCTGACAG
>JBAQZP010000125.1:0-17303 GCA_049791095.1 Phormidesmis sp. | reverse complement strand
TGCTCAATCCGGGTATAGAGTTCCATAATTGGACTGGTTGAGTGTGATGATTCAACCAGTCTCGAACATTCCTTGCCCTTTGGGTCTGGGAATGTTCGTTAAAGAAAAACTTCGCACTGTCCAGTTGTTGAAGTCAGGCAAAATAATCTGCTCTAAACAACTGCTGGGGTCTTTTCGGAAGAAATTTAGCTGTACTGGCTTGCCAGCTCGTACCACAATCTGATCAGGAGAGTAGCCACCATCCACGGTCACATCTATTGACTGAACGCCATCGCAGCCCCGGCAATAATTGGATTCAACAACCAGGTAAGTCGAACGGTATCGCCTGCACGGGCTTCGAGAACAGGGCCGGGAACTTGACCGTTGTAGGTGAACAGCTCTAAAGGTTCACCAGCGATGACTTGCGTTTGTGCTTTAGCTGTTAGCGACAGGTCTAGTAAGCCTTCTACACTGCTAATGCGCTTCATAGCAGGGCTACGACTTATATTGTTGTTTCGAGTACACCGAGATAGTAACGGCACACTGGATGCGGCAGCGATCGCGCCTACGAGCTGGCGGTTGAATTGACGACGTTTCATGAGTTACCGCTATCAGTGTTCAGCAAGCACAATCGTGCTCGATTTTTCTTTTCTAGAGGGTAACAAAGACTATGCTTGAACGTCGATAACGCCCATCATCCCTAGCTCCTCGTGGTCAAGAACATGACAGTGGTAAACACTTTTACCCGGAAAATCTTTGAAGTGAACCCGAATGCGAAGAGTTTCGCCGCCGCGCACTAAAACCGTATCTTTCCAGGCGGAATACGGTTCTGGCTTACCGTTACGACTCACGACCTGAAAGGGAGCAGCGTGGAGATGGAAAGGATGATCCATCATATCTGCATCTACATTAGCAATCTCCCATTCCTCAACCGCACCAAGCGGCACCTGAATATCGGTTCGATCTTCGCTGTAGGTTTTGTCATTCAGCGTGAAAGCCATTCCTCTTGCAAATGACATTCTCATAGAAAGTTCTATTCGCCGCACGTTTTGCGCTACGGGCAGAGTTTCAACGGAGATTAGCTGTGTAGGAAGGGCAGGAATTTCGGCAACAGAATTATCGTAGATGAACGTTGCTAATGGCATCGTACCGCTACTTTCAGTCGGCTCAGTCCCCATGCCTTGACCCATATCTTCCATAGAATGACCCTCGCCCATGTCCATGCTGTCATCTTTCATTTTCATTCCGCCCATCGCCTCGCTCCCCATCATCCCCATCCCACCCCTGTCGTAGGGCAAATTGAGCAGACGATACGAACCGGATGACTGGTCTGCTTGAATTAAAACCTCTGCTCTTTCTCCAGGTACTAGTAATAGTTCCTTGACTTCTACGGGTGCCGATAGCGCACCGCCATCCGTTGCAATCAACTGCATCGAATGTTGTTCGATCCGTAGACGGTAGAATCGCGCAATCGAGGCATTGAGCAGTCGCAAGCGCAGCAGTCCATTGGCTGGAAATGCAATATTAGGATTGACCTGTCCGCTCGTAGTTACTAGCGACCCTTCTCGGCCCATCATTAGCGCCATTCGGTCTGGAGAAGCAACGTTTCCCTCCTTGTCTAGCTCAAAGTCTTTAAGCGCAATGAATTCTTCGGCAGCGGCCTTTACGGCTGGAATTTCATCCAGGCCACCGCGTACGATAAAAAATCCAGACAGCCCCGCAAACACTTGATCGGCAACATGACCATGCCGGTGCGGATGATACCAAAAGGTGCCTGCTGGATGATCTTCAGGAAGGATGAACTCGTAGGCAAATGTTTCACCGGGTTCGACGCTCAGGAAAACGTTGTCGGCATTGCCAGAATGCGAAATATTTAGCCCGTGGTAATGAAGGTTGGTTGGCTCGCTCAGATTGTTGGTGAATCGAATGCGAACGGTGTCTCCTGGTTTAGCTTCTAGCCGTGGCCCAGGAACTTGGCCGTTGTAGGCCATCAACTTAGCTTGTTTGCCGTCTATGTCAACTGTCCGGTAGCTAGCTTCTAGATCCAGATCTAGCAGGCCATTTGCGCTGGCAAACACCGATGGAGAAGCGGCTAGATCTGCCTGCTGAACGGCTGTACGGTTATTAGCGGATAAATCGCTAGCTGATTTAGACTGATCGGTAGGGGTACGACTGCATTGAGAGAGCAAAACCGAACTCGCACCTAGTGCGCCTACAGAAAGGAATTGCCTGCGTTTCATAATCTACCTGGAGTAATAATTGATTTCTAGCGGGAAAATCGTCTGTGTAGAGTCCAGTTTCTAACTGCTCAGTCGCTAAACTCTCCAGTCTCTTATTCTCTTCTATAAATGTGAAATCAAAATGAAACCTGAGAGCTGTAGGTCATTTTCTTCTGTGCTCTGTACGATCCTACTGTCGAAATTTAACTAGATTTCAGCAGCCGCAGACCGTTCAGCGTCACCAACAGGGTTGAGCCTTCATGTCCAAGGACGCCAGCCGGTAGCGTCAGGTCACCAAAAAAGTTGGCAATGATTAAGAAGACAACCGAGGTCAGCGCTAATGCGATGTTCTGTTTAATAATTTGCTGCGACTTCACACCCAGGCGAATGGCTTGCTCTAATTTCTCTAATCGGTCGGCCATCAGCACAATATCGGCGGTTTCTAAAGCCATATCAGAGCCTGTGCCACCCATGGCAATTCCTACCGACGCCTGAGCCAGCGCTGGCGCATCATTGATGCCGTCACCTACCATTGCAACTGTACGGTACTGCTGCTGCAATTTTTTCACGATATTCACTTTGTCTTCTGGGAGCAGGTTGGAGTGTACTTGGTCTACGCCTACTGCTTGAGCCACACTCTGAGCCGTCGCTGCATTGTCGCCCGTCAGCATCACCGTTGTGGCAACGCCAACTCGCTTCAGTACGCTTAGCAGATGGGCGGACTCAGGGCGAACTTGGTCAGCGATCGCAAGTAACCCGAGCACTTCATTTTGTCGGCTAACCCAAATGACGGTTTTCCCTTCGGCTTCTAACTGCTGGCTGGCACGATCAAGATTGGCTTCGCTCCCTCTCTTTATGCCGCTAGCCATGACAAAAGAGCGCTTGCCTATTTTGATTAAATCCCCGGCTGAGGTGCCAGAGATGCCTTGACCGGCTTGAGCTTGTGCGGCTGTGATAGGTAGTTTTGATAGGTCTTGTTGTTGAGCAGCGCTGATGACCGCCTGCGCGATTGGGTGCTCTGAGTAGGCTTCAAGCGAGGCAGCAGTTTGTAAAACCTGGCGATCTGTCATGGCGTGCGATGGAACGACATTGCACACCTGTAAATTTCCAGTCGTGAGAGTGCCGGTCTTATCGAAGGCGATCGCCCGCAGTCGGCCTATGTTTTCTAACTGAGCGCCGTCTTTGAACAAAATTCCCTGTCGCGCACCCTGGGCAATGCCAGACAGCAGCGTCGGCATAATCGCGGCCATCAAAGCACAGGGCGAGGCGACCACTAAAAATACCAGCGCTCTATAAATGGTGGTTTCCCAGTCCCAATTCAATAGAAAAGGCGGAATGAGGATGAGCATTAGCGCTGAAACAACAACCACTTTGGCATAGCCGCGCTCAAACCGCTCTAAAAACTGTTGTGAGGGCGGCTGAGTCGTTTTAGCTTCCTCGACCAGTCGAATCACCCGCTGAATTAGGCTACTTTCAGGCGATTTGTGAAGTTCTAGAACTAAGGCACCGCTGCCGTTGATAGTGCCTGCGAAAGCTTCGTCACCTAGCGCCTTTTCAACCGGAACAGATTCTCCCGTAATCGGAGCCTGGTTGACGGTGCTTGTCCCCTCTTTAACGATGCCGTCAGTCGGAATAAGTTCGCCGGGTTTGATTAAGATGCGATCGCCCACTTTCAACTGTTGAGTCGCCACCGTCTCCGTTCGCTCCCCATGCAGCATCCTCGCAGTATCTGGAGCAAGCTGCATCAGCCCGCGAATATTGCGCTCTGTGCGATGCATTGCTACACCCTCTAGTGCGCCACTAATCGCAAAAATCAAAATCAGCACCGCACCATCGACTAGCAAATAGTACTCCTGCTGCCACAGTCCCAAAGTTGCAGCCCCCACCGCTGCCACAATCATCAGCAAATCAACATCTAGCTCTCGCTCTTGCCAAAGGGTGCTTAGCCCCTCACGAGTACTCTCATATCCCCCAATCACATAGGCGGCAAGCAATATCCAAACGCCCAGTCCTAGCCAGTTTCCGTTCAGCGCAATCCATCCTGTCAGCGTGAGCAACGCACAAAGGAGGGCGGCTATTAGCTCGGGGTACGTTTCTATCCAGCGCTGCGATTGTGCTTTCAAAGTCATGGCAAACGGTTCAATCATAGCGTTTATCTCGCGATTTAAACAGTTACGATAAACATTGACACAAGTGTTAAGGTCAATCGGTAGGGCAAAAAGTTAACTAAATCCACCCTTCGCTATCTGTAGCGCTCGTTCTAAAAATGCTTAAGATTAAAGAACTGACTCAAGCTGTGGGCTGTGGCGTTACGCCGCGTATGGTTCGGCACTATCACCAGATTGGTCTGTTGCCGCAGCCTGCGAGATCTCGCAGTAACTATCGCCTGTATAGCCAGACCGATTTGCAATCGCTTCGGCGCATCATGGCGCTCAAGCAGCAGGGTTTCCAGCTTTCTCATATCAAGCAGATGCTAACGTCTGTTCCACAAGCAGCGCAGTCGGATCGGCTAACTGATCAGCTACAGCAGCAGTATCAGGTTGTTTTGCAACAGCTTGTTAAGCTACGGCAAACTGCGAGTGCGCTAGAAGGAATTCTTGGGCGCGATCGCACCTGTCAATCCACCTCAGAAAAAGCGATCGCTCAGCTCCAACGGCTAAACGCCGAAACTCAAACGGTGCAGTCTTTAACCGAAAGCCTGTGGCAACAGCTAGACGCCGCGACCTGCCACCATCCCGAAAATTTTAAAGAGGCGCTAGAACGCCTGTTACCCGATCTCTCGCAGCGCCCTGAAATTGAAGTAGACGTTATCTCTCATTTAGTTTTGGCCTGTGGTGATGTCAGCCTAGCGTCCTTCGTTCGCTTTAGCGCCGACGCTATCAAAGCTGCCCGAGAGAATTTGTCTAACGGTTGCAGCGTGGTGAGTGATGTGAGTGCGATCGCCACCGCATTAGACCAAACTCGCCTAGCTCACTTGAGCTGTCAATCCAAAATCTTACTAGACGATCCTCATGTAGATACGGTTGCCGACGCCGAACGAACCCTTTGGCAGGATGATAGCTGGCACCAACGGCTGAGTAATCTCACTAACGGTAACATCTGGGTTATTGGTTACTCCCCATCTGTATTGATGAAGCTCTGTGAAATCATCGAAACCCAAAACTGTCGGCCCGCTTTAGTAATCGGTCTCCCTATTGGCTTTAGCCATGCTCCCGCAGCGAAACGACGGCTGATGCAGCTAGAAGTCCCCTATCTCACAACAGAAGGTGCGTTAGGCGGCGGACTCTTAGCGGCAGTTGCCCTCAATCGACTAGCGGCTTCCCTCATCGAAAAACCGGACTGTCACTGTTATCTTGGCTAACGGTTTGTTTATCTCGGAAATGTTAGGAGTGTTCAGCGAAAGCAGCCGTTTCACCGGACTCTGTAAATTAAAAGACAGTATAGGGTTCTGTTTAAGGATTAATAACTGAGATGTAGAAGTTAGCATGACAGATGATTATGAAATGGGGATGAAATGTATGATAGTTTTCTCTTGACCCCGCCTAACTTTTTGCACCCATAGTCGATAAAAGTTTTTATGCGTATCCTTTTAGCTGAAGACGAACCTGATTTGGGTAGAGCGGTTAAGCGTGTGCTGAATCAGGAGGGCTATGTTGTGGACTGGGTGCTCTCAGGCAGCGAAGCGCTCGGTTTTTTAGAACTTGATGCTTCCATCTACGAAGTAGCTGTGTTTGATTGGATGTTGCCAGAAATGACTGGCATTGAGCTATGCAACTGGCTGCGGCAGCGATCTATAGCGTTACCTGTGTTGATGCTAACGGCCAAAGATAAAATCGAAGACCGGATCACTGGCCTTGATGCCGGTGCAGACGACTATTTGGTAAAACCCTTTAGTATGGCTGAGCTGTTGGCGCGGCTACGGGCACTGCGGCGGCGATCGCCCGAGCTTAAATCGGCCCAGCTTCAGATTGGTGCATTATTGCTGGATTACGACCGTCGAATTGCGGCACTTCGTCCCGGCGAAGCCCTAGAAGAAACCATTGAGCTGACCCAAAAAGAGTTTCTGCTCCTACGGTATTTAATGGAACATCCTGGCCAAATTGTTACTCGCGACCAGGTACTCAACCAGCTATGGGAAGTAGGTGCTGAACCCAATAGCAACGTAGTCGCTGCCCAAATGCGATTGCTGCGGCGTAAGCTAGGAGACTATGGCACCTTCATCGAAACCGTCTATGGCATGGGATATCGTTTCAACCGTCCTGAATAAGTTCTCTGATCGAGCGTCGGATGAGCAAAGCCCGTCTAGCGAGGCTCAATATCAGCTCTTTCGCCGCTCTCGCTTGCGGCTAGCCCTGTGGTATGCAGGGGTGATGGGAACGATTTTGACGCTATTAGGGTTGGGCGTGTATAGGGCGATCGCTCACGCGCATGAAGTGACCATAGACCGCGAAATAAAGTCTGTTGCAGATGCCATCCACGATGCTATTGAAGCAACCGTGTCCACTCCACAGCAGCTTAGCGAAGTTCCGCCTCAGCTACTCCCCGACCTGTGTTTAGCTGACGAGTCTTGCACCGGGCCAGTGACCGGGCCACCCCATCGTCTACAGCGAACCTATCAATACGATTATTACATCCGAATTGTAGATTCGCAGGGCAAGCGGCTTTTGGCAACGGGCGGTATTCGACCAGAAGGATTGCCCGTTACCTCACCTTCCCCACCCTGGCAATCCTTACGAGATCAGCAGGGTCAGGACTATCATCAGGTAGCGCTCGCCTTAGAAAATAACGATCAAGAATTGTGGGCCTACTTAATGGTAGGTCGCTCCTTTCAAGATTTCGATCAGTACTTATCCTCAGTGCGTTGGAGTCTTTTGATCGGGCTACTGCTATCACTGGCGTTGGTAACGGCTGCGAGCTGGTGGCTGTCAGCCTTAGCCATGCGTCCCATTTATCAGTCGTACCACCAGATCCAACAGTTTACTGCCGATGCTGCCCACGAGCTGCGGACGCCGCTAGCCGCCATTAGAGCAACGGTAGAGTCGGTGCTACGGCTACCACAGCTTTCAGAGCAAGATGCGCAAGAAACGCTGACGGTGGTTAATCGCCAAAATCAAAGGCTGACAACGTTGGTTAGCGATCTACTTTTGCTCTCTCGGCTAGATAGCAAACAGCGGCCCCTGGTAAAAAGCGAGTGCTGTTTGCAAGATTTGATTAGTGATATTGTCGAAGAGATGGCGGCTTTTGCGATCGCAGAAGAGATTGCATTAGTGATTGATTCTAAAGTTCAGATGCCTGTTGTTGTATCTGGCGATGAAGAACAGCTTTATCGAATTGTGTTGAACTTGGTGAACAACGCTATTACCTATACCCCGGCAGGCGGTCAGGTAACGCTCACGCTCAAACGTCAACAGCAGCAAGCATTAATTTCAATCAGTGATAATGGCATTGGTATTTCGCCTGAGCAGCAGTCTAAGATTTTCGACCGCTTTTACCGGGTGGATGAAGCTAGAGTAGGGCAGTTGGGTAATTCTGGTTTGGGGTTAGCGATTGCTCAGGCTATAGCCAAAGCCCATCACGGTTCCCTCACCGTTACCAGCCAGTCAGGAAAAGGCAGTACGTTTACTCTCTCACTGCCAACTTCACCATAGATTTCGGAGCCTAGCAATAGGCTTAACGCAAAACCTGCCTATTAGAGCAACGACCCCTTATTATGAAGACTGGCAGAGAAATGGTAAGGGCTAGCGAATGGATGATAAAGATCTAGAGGTCGTTCTAACTAATATCGAATCTGATAGGGCTGAGCGAAAAGCGTCAGCTTCAGATGGGAAAAAGATACGGCAAGCCATTTGCGCCTTCGCTAACGATCTCCCTAATCACAGAAAGCCTGGTGTTCTATTCGTTGGCGTTAACGATGACGGCACCTGTGCTAATTTGCCTATTACAGACGAACTCTTATTAAGCCTTGCTAATATACGTTCGGAAGGTAAAATTTTACCATTTCCAGTATTGCAGGTCAACAAACGCGTCTTAAATGATTGTGAACTGGTTGTCATTATTGTAGAACCCTCGGAAGCACCTCCGGTAAGATTCGAAGGGCGGACGTGGATTCGGATAGGGCCTAGAAGAGCAACCGCAACTCCAGAAGAAGAACGTCGCCTCAATGAAAAAAGAAGAGCAAGAGATTTGCCTTTTGACTTGCGCCCTTTTGTTTCTGCCTCTATTGACGACCTGAGTTTAGAGATTTTCCAGAGAGAATACTTAACTTCAGCGTTAGCGCCGGAAGTATTAGATGAAAATCAGCGATCGCTTGCTCAAAAGCTAACCTCACTGCGCTTCACAACGCCAGAACCCGACTCTTGCCCGACTACCTTGGGCATTTTAGTGGCTGGGAAGGAACCCAGGCAGTTCGTCCCAGGATTTTATATTCAATTTGTTCGTTTTGATGGAACAGAGTTAACCGATCCTATTCGAGATCAGAAAGATATCAGCGGCTCTTTAATAGACCTGCTGCGCTATGGAGATGAAGTACTGCAAGCAAATATCTCCACTGCCTCTGATATTACCACACAGCCAATTGAGATAAAACGGCCTGACTATCCTATTGTCGCGTTACAGCAGCTTGTACGAAATGCTGTGATGCATCGCGCTTACGAAGAAACGAATGCGCCGGTTCGCGTATATTGGTTTGAAGATCGAATTGAAATTCAAAATCCAGGCGGATTATTTGGACAGGTGAATCGTCAAAACTTTGGCCGAGGCGTAACAGACTATCGAAATCCCCATTTAGCAGAAGCGATGAAGAATCTTGGCTATGTTCAACGATTTGGGATTGGCATTCCGACTGCTCAAAAAGAGCTGGAGAAAAATAGAAATCCACCAGCAGAATTTATCATCGAAGACGCTTACATTTCGGTTGTCGTGAGGAAAGAGACATGACTCCACCTATTATTGCTTTTTTCAACAACAAAGGAGGCGTTGGTAAAACGTCTTTGGTTTATCACCTGGCCTGGATGTACTACGATCTAGGGCTTAAAGTAGTCGCAGCAGACTTAGATCCTCAAGCTAACTTAACAGCCGCTTTTCTAGATGAAGATAGATTAGAAGAGGTTTGGGAAGGCAATAGCGCCAATGATTACAACACTATCTTCCGCTGCGTCAAGCCGTTGTTAAGCGGGGTGGGTGACGTTGCGGCTCCAAGCCTAGAGAGAATAGAGGATGAATTAAGCCTTCTAATAGGAGATCTGCAGCTTTCTAGCTTTGAAGACGAGTTGTCTTCTCAATGGTCTGACTGCCTTGATAGCAAAGAACGAGCATTCAGAGTTATTTCAGCTTTTTGGCGAGTCCTTAGTCAGGCCGCATCTAGTCATAGCGCTGATGTTGTTCTGGTCGATTTAGGGCCTAATTTAGGTGCTATCAACCGGGCAGCATTGATTGCCTCAGACTATATTGTTGTTCCGCTGTCGCCCGATCTCTTTTCATTACAAGGACTCAAAAATCTGGGGCCGACCGTGAGGCGCTGGCGAGCAGAATGGCATAAGCGTATCCCTGAAAATCCAGCTTCAAACTTAGCTTTGCCAAAAGGAAAAATGCAGCCTGTTGGGTATGTTATCCTTCAGCATGGCGTTCGATCCGATCGGCCTGTAAAAGCGTTTCAGAAGTGGATTGAACGGATTCCTCATACTTACAGCCATGAAGTTGTAAGAGAAAAAAGCGAAACTATCTCAGTGCCATCAAACGATCCTAATCGCTTAGCGCTACTCAAGCACTATCAAAGCTTGATGCCGATGGCTCAAGAGTCTCGTAAGCCTATTTTTCATCTAAAGCCTGCTGATGGTGCGATTGGTGCGCATGTGTATGCAGTGAGAGATGTCTATCAAGATTTTAGGAGGCTTTCTGAGAAAATAGCAGCTCGAACTGGAGTGATGTTCCCTGATGATACGCCGCCACCTTCTAAAACGAAGAGGTAGCAATAGTTTTAATTGAATCAGTGACTTTTCAAGCTCGATAGCGGTGCTAGGGAGTGCTTTGAGTAACCGTGAGTGGAACTGAGCGATCGCCCAAGCCATAGCCAAAGCCCATCATGGTTTTCTGAGTGTTACTAGCCAAATAGGAAAAGGCAGTACGTTTACCCTTCGTTACCATTATCAACAAGTTAACTATTCGTCACGAAGCAGCGTCTCTAGGATCTCAGGAGTCAGTCCCCGAGCTTCTGCTTTTGCTCCGATTTCATCCATCACTTGCTGCAATGAAATACCAGACTGTGTAAATAGCTCATTCACTCGCAAACCCAAGAGAATCTGTATCTTTTTTTGCTCTTCTGCTGATGCTTGGCTGTAAGCAAGTGCCGTGGTCTCGTCAACACGGATAGAAATTGTAGTATCTGTCAATTTAGTGCCCTAGTTCCAGTACGTCACTGTCGCCGTCACTAAATTTTAGCAGAATGTCAATGCACTCTCTTCTCTCTTTAAAGCTGCTAGCAAGTCAGACAGGATTTGGACTGCATCATGAGCACTGTAAGGCGACCACACAGCCGCCTCTGTAGAGGCTAGCTGGTTGAGCAAAGCATCTTCCTGAGCTTGAATGTCTATCATTGATAGCTCACAGCCATCCTTTTTGCTACTGCCATTAAAAGCGCATGAATGAGGCGTAGTTTATCCTCGCCGAAAATTGTTACTGACTTGCATTCATATAGGCTCGCAGTAAGGCGTTGATTCGTGTTTGATAACCCCGTCCCTGGGACTTGAACCAATCTAATACATCACTATCAACACGGAGTGTCACTTGCGCTTTGTTTCTCTCACCAGTCAATCCCTTTCGCACGACTGCGTTGGCGAACATTTCTGGTGTGACTTCTGGACAGTCTGATAGATCAATATCCTCATCACTCATTGCATCAAGTCGTTGCCAGTCAGTCTGAGAGTTGCTCGAAGTAGATTCGCTGTTCATATTTAGTCGCCTTCCTTGCAGAAATAATACGGATAGAGTCATCACGCTCGGTATAGACAACGACAATGATTCGCCCCCTGTAACAAACCGAACATCACGAAACGTTGCTCTCCATAGCCATAACGGTTGTCTTCAACCGTCACAGTGTCGCCACTGAACACAAAAGGGACATCGTTGAAGTCAATGCCGTGCTTCCTAAGATTAGAAAGCCGTTTTGCCTCATCCCACTCATGTTCCATAGCAAAACCGCAGCTACAGTGAATAATTGTAGCTACATTTTGTCATTACAGCTAGCTCGTTCGGCGGGACTGAATTTTAGAAGCCTCTGCGATTTCATTCCCATTTCATAATCAGCGGTTATTGTTCAAATCGGGGCTGATGAATGTCCTGCTGACCAGCTTTAGAGTACTGCTTAGTCACTGTGTCAATGAACCATCCACCTGAACCCACCGAACCTGAATCGCTAACGCCACCTGATGAGTCGCAGCCGCCGTCTGAGTTAAATTCCGGGACTGACGCATCTACGATAGAGTCTTTCACAGTTGCTGCTAACGGTTCTTCTGATGGGTTTGCTGATGTGCCTGTGAGCGAGTACGAAAAGCCACCGTCTGCGCCCTGGTGGAAAACATCTAGCAAAGCACTGTTGGGCTTGATTGTGTTTGCAGGTCTATCTACTGTGATTGTTTTTACCAGCGGCATGTTCAAAATGATGAGCATGGATCGCGATATGGCTGGCATGGAGGGCGACATGGGCGGGATGGATCATGGCAGCATGTCCCATGATGAAATGATGGGCGTTGATGGCGCGTTTAATGCGACACCTGTAACTGTAGAAGAGGTACAGGCCGGGAAGCTGGATGTGAGCGTGAACTACACCGGGGCAATTTATCCCTACACAGAGGTGACGGTATATCCTCGGGTGGCAGGTCAGCTATCGAACTATCAGATTTATCCGGGCGATCGCGTCGCAGCCGGAGAAACTCTCGCTACCCTAGATGCCCTGGAGCGCGTCTCTCAAACTGGAGAAGCCGAAGCCACTGCCCTGGCCCTACGATCTGATGTGCAGGCGACTCAAGCTGAAGTAGAAGAACAACGACAGCAGATCGATCAGGTGCAGGCTGATTTGGAATACTTGCGACTTCAGCGCGATCGCTTTGCCAGTCTCACTGCCGCCGGAGCCACGCCCCAAGACCAATATGACCTGCTGATCTCTCAAGTAAACGCGAAAGAATCAATGCTGCAAGGGGCTTATGCTAAGCTCGATCGCTTGCAGGCGCAGGTCACTAGCGACCAAGCTTTAGCCAATCGCGCAGAAGCCCAGCTAGCGGGCGCTTCTGCTTTTGAAGGTTACACACAAATTACCTCTCCTATCAGCGGTATTGTGCAAGCGCGAATGGCCGATCCGGGGGTGGTGGTTCAACCGGGAACGGGAATTTTCAAAATTGGTGACTATCAGCAGGTGAGACTGCGAGCCAATGTTGCTCAACAAGATGCTAGCCGGGTGAGCGTCGGCACACCCATTGTTGCTAAGGTTCCAGGCACTGATTCCGCTGGTGTAGTGCGTGGTGAAATCACCAGCATTTTTCCTCAAACGGATATGACCACCCGCACCGTTACCGTAGAAGCTGTGGTAAATAATCCTGACCAAAAGCTGCTGTCAGGTCAGTTTGTAGATATGGAGATCATTACCGAGCGACGGACAAATGCATTGTCTGTGCCGACTGCTGCTGTCACTGAATTCAATGGAGAATCTGCGGTGTGGGTGGTGAATGGAGAAACAGCGCAGCGGAAGATGGTGACGACCGGACTGACTAGTCGCGATCGAGTAGAAATTAAAAGTGGACTGGACGCTGGAGACTTAGTGATTACTTCTGGCTACAGTCGCTTGCTACCTAACAGCGAAGTTGCGATTGTTGATGAACTCGGCAACCCGACTGATAGCTTCGTTAGCACTGCCGCCAGCGATCTCGAAGTCTCACTAATGGGTACAGACTCGGTGAAATCGGGTAGTAAAACTGACTTTACGATTTTGCTCAAAGATGGAGAGACTGGCGACCCGATTGCGATCGCCCCTGAAGATCTGGCCGTGGATCTCTCTATGCCGATGAAAAATATGGCACCGATGAGCGCCAAAGTTGAGGTTGAACCGGCTGACAAGCCAGGAGAATTCAAGATAAATACCTTTCTCGGTATGAAGGGTGACTGGGTTTTAGAAGCTACCGTCACCGATACCGACCAGGCAGGTCAAGCTCGTCTTAGTCTGCCTGCAAAATAGCCGGTTCCAAAGTGGCTATTCCTCACACATACTCTCTTACCTTTTCTTATTTAGACCTATGAAAAAACTGTTCTTCAGCCTGTGCGCCATTAGCCTAATTGCAACGGGCTGTGCCTCTAGCTCAGAACCCGATACTGCCGCTATTCCTGATGCTGCCGAGACGAGCGAAGCGATGCCTGATGACATAGGAGGCATGGACATGGAAGGCATGGAATCCACTAGCGAAGGTGACTATGAATTTTCGCTTGTAAGTCCTGAATCAGTGCCCAATGGCGATGCAGAAATTGTTGTTGCGGTTAAAGACGCGGCGACTGGCGAACCTGTGACCACAGATAACCTGAGCGTTGACGTCTATATGATGGAAATGGAAGGCATGGATGAAATGACCGCCGAATCTGAAGTGACTCCTGGTTCAGAACCCGGTACGTATATGGTAAATACCTATCTCGGTATGGCAGGGCCGTGGGTCGTTCATTCTGTATTAGATGAAAATGGCAAAGAAGGTGTCGGTCACTTGATGATTGAGGCTGAGTAATTACATTATGAAAGAGTTCCTCACCCGCTGGTCAATCAAAAATCCAGTCGTTGTTACCGCTATTTACATTGCGGTGATTATGCTGTCGTTGCTGACTTTATTTCTGTTGCCCGTACGGATGATGCCCTATGTGGAAAGCCCGCTGGTATCGGTCGTCTCAATGGTGCCCGGTGCCTCCCCAGAAGAAATAGAAACCTACGTCAGCAAGCCAATTGAGCAGCGGTTGAGTGTTCTCGATGGGGTACGCTTTATCCGCTCCAGCTCTCAAAAAGACAACTCTATTGTCACGATTCAGTTTGGTTGGGGGGGCGATGTTGGAAAAGCCGTGCAGTCCGTGCAAAACGTGATGACGGCGGCAGAAAGTGACCTGCTCTTTGACGGGGTGAACTTTCGCTCTTACTGGGTGCTGCCAATTGACCCATTAAATAGACCTGTGCTGACGCTGGCGCTCAAAGGAGATAGCTGGGATCCGCTTCAGCTAAGAGAATTTGCGGATAACAATCTGGTAGACCGGCTTACGCAGGTAGAAGATGTACAGGCAGTGTCCATTTTTGGGGGCTATCGCCGCCAGTTGCAGATTGTGGTAGATCGCCAGCAGCTTGCCGCCTATGGACTCTCGATTGTACAGGTGCGAGATGCCATTGACGCAAATAATATTAGTCAAAGTGCCGGTACGCTCACTCAAGGCGACAGTGAGATTCTGGTACGCACAGACGAGCGTACCCTTAGCGCGGCTGAGGTAATGGACTATCCCGTATTAGAACAGAACGGGCGGGTCGTGTATGTGCGCGATGTGGCCACAGTGAAAGACACCTACGAAGAGCGGCGCAGTGGCTATCGCTACAACGGAGATTCAGCGCTGGCGGTGAATGTGATTCAGCGGCCAGATTCTAGCTCGCCTCAGGTCATTGAGCGGGTGAGAATGGAGCTAGAGAAGATTGAAAGCGAGTATCCAGGAATTGAATTTGCAGAAGCTTACGACAATTCGTACCTGGTAAATCTGATTGTTGACAGTACGTTCCAGGAACTTTTAGTCAGTGTAGTGTTGGCAGGCTTGGTGATTTTAGTCTTTTTGGAAGATTTTCGGGCTACGGCGATTATTATGATCTCCATTCCCACGAGCTTGGCGCTTTCTACGCTGCCGTTTATACCCATTGGCATGTCACTAAATTCCTCTACGCTTATCGGCATGATGATGGCGATTGGTAAGCTGGTAGATGATTCTATTATCGTGCTGGACTCTATTGACCAAAAGTTGAAAGCAGGCTTTATGCCGATGCAGGCAGCGATTAAGGGCACTGGAGAAGTTTTCTTGGCGAGTGCGGCGGCGAGTTGCGTCATGATTGCCGCGCTGCTACCCACGATTCTCTCGGGTGGATTGACAGGGTTGATGTTCGTCGGCCTAGTATGGCCGATGGTATTCGCTTTTATTGCGTCGTTGTTGGTGTCAATTACGTTGATTCCACTGGTTGCTGCTTTTACCCTCAAGCCGCATTCTGAAAAGCCGAAGCGTCGTACTTGGTTGCAAAAGCTCACGTTTCCTGTGAACTATGGCTTTCGTAAGCTAGAGCGAGGCTATGCTTGGCTGCTGGATATCTGTATGAGAAACAGAGAGATTACGTTGGCTATTGCAGGTGCTTCTGTAGTGCTGGCGATCTCTCTCTACAGTTTTATTCCACAGGAGATGATGCCGCTGGGTGATTCAGGCCAATTTATGGCGACCTTAGAAATGGAAGCGGGGACTTCTTTTGAAGCGACAGATGCCGCTGCCGCCCGGTTTGAGCAGATTATTCTACAGCAGCCTGAAGTTGAGAAAGTCTCGGCCCAGGTTGGCTTTGAGCTGACGCGCAACAGCACTTACTTTACCGGCTACAGCATGGGTGGAGTCAATACGTCCTCTACGACAGTGACGATTACACCGCTGACGGAGCGATCGCGCGACATCTGGCAAATCATGGACGGCATAGAAGCCGAAGCCAAACAAACCATTCCCGGCATTCGCCGCGTTGCCCTTAAGGAAATAGGTGTAGATGTCATGGCGACCTCCGCTGCCCCGATTCAGCTTGCGGTATATGGTGACGATCTAGATGTTCTCCACCGGCTCGCGCAGGGCGTCTTAGACATCGCTGAAGCTAATCCCGATATTTACATGCCGTTCACTAGCTCGGCTATGACTCAGCCTGAGTATCGACTCAATATTGATCGCCGCCGCGCTCAGGAGCTAGGGCTGACGGTGCAAATGGTGTCGCAGCAGGCGTACTATGCTCTCAACGGTGGGATGACCCGGCGCTATTACAATCGACCAAACGTGAGGCAGAATTCTATCCTCGTGCGCTACGACGAAGCAGATCGCGGGACGATGCAAGATCTTTCCAGTACTTACATCACCACAAAAGAGGGGCAGCAGGTGCCGCTAAGTACGGTAGCGACGATGGAGCCGCAGAGAGGGCCGACGCTAATTGAGCATGTGAATGGGAAGAGAGTGGTTTATGTGAATGGCTACTACCGGAAGAACGGGCCTGCGTCGATGGATTTGTCGATGGCGATCGCCATGCAAGCAGGCGCAGAACTCGACTTCCCACCCGGATACGGCATTGACTCAATGGGCGATATGACCGACATGATGATCGAATTTGCAAGATTGCTGAAAGGACTATTAGTGTCTCTTGTACTGCTCTACATCATCTTGGTAATTCAGTTTGGCTCCTTTGTGCAGCCATTGGTGATGATGCTTTCTATTCCGCTACAGCTTGTGGGCGTCTTTGGCGCGCTGCTGTTGTTCAATCACACCCTTTCTACCGTATCCATTCTAGGCATTGTGATCCTTTCAGGCATCTCGCTATCAGCAGCGATTCTATTATTGGAGCTGATTTTAGCTAAGCGGAAGGAAGGGGTGCCGAGGGCGATCGCTATTCGAGAAGCTGGCCCAGTGCGCCTAAAAGCCATCGTTATGACCACCCTCACTACCCTAATTGTGATTGTGCGACTCGCGTTCTTTCCTGAAACTGGCATGGACGCCTACTCGCCGATTGCCACCGTCATTCTGGGTGGTTTGATGATTTCTACGCTGCTTACGCTAGTAGTTGTGCCCGTTGTGTATTCTTTTGTAGATGATGCTGCGGAATTTTTTAAGCGATCACGCCACCGAAAAAAAAGAGCTAAAGCGTTTCGACCGTCTTAGAATTCAATGCAAGACGGCTTGGATTTAGCTTATAAAAACAGTAAGGGAAGCGCAAACAAAAAAGGTACCGGCTAAATGGGAACAACCAACACATCCCATTTAGGCAAGAGTTCAGAGCGTAGCCACTGTTGTTCAAAGCTGGCTAACTCATCTTTAGTGACCGTTACC
>JBAQZP010000124.1:0-9469 GCA_049791095.1 Phormidesmis sp. | reverse complement strand
AACGGTGCGACCTAGACAAGACCGAATGAAGCAGGAACTTCCCGATAAGCGGTGCCCATTCAATTGTGGTACATGAGCTGGGAAGCCCGTGCTGTACTCGTAGAGTCAGCGTCGGGAGAATGTCACGCCACTAATTGCTTTGCTCGTCGGTAACGTCATCGGCAGCTTCATCTGTCGTAGCGTCATCGTTTTCCGGCGCGCTGTCGGTTTCTTCGGCGGATGGTGTAGTCTCGTCACTGTCGGTGCCTTCCTCTACTGCGGGTAAAGGCGGGGTCACTGGCGTCGTGGTCACGCTATCGACCGAGATCACCATTTGGTAGTCGATGGCCTCTGCCGAGCGGTTGACGACGACTAGCTGATAATAGCCGCTTTGATCTACCCCGCCCGACCAGGTGGTTTGCTCTGAATCGGCAAAGACAGATGAACCTCCGTCGCCGGAACTGGGCGGATATAGCGACAGCAGGGTGCTGTTATCTGGGGCTGCGAGGTTGAGCCGCAATAGCTGCCCGGCAGATAGGCGCATGGTATACACGCGGCCATTGCCTGGCCGAAGCTGGCCGTTGACATCCTGGCTAAAAGAGCCTTCGGCAAATTGCAGGTCTGTGCGGATGTCGCCTGATTCTATGGCGCGAGCGCGGTCGTCGGCGATCGCATAGTAAAGCTGACCGACAGGCCGGGTCAGGAAGTCGCGGCCAGACTGCTGAGGAAATAGGCTGAAGAAGCGGGCATCGGTGAGGTCGTCGAGCGATCGCCCGTCCACATTGGTCGAGCGTATCTGCGATCGCCACTCCGCGCGATCCGCTTCGCTATAGCTGCCCAGGGAAGAGAGGGCGCGATCGCTCAAATTTCCATCCAGTTTTTCTAGCAAACCCAGCGCAATATTATCCCAGCGAATCCGCAACGGCTCATCGGCTGGAGCTGGTGACAAAGACTTACGCCCGCCGCCCGGCCCACTGGTCAGTAGGGTGGGATACTGTTGGTAAAATAGCTGATCGACCAGGCGAGTAAAGTAACCACTGTCGATGCCTAACGCTTCCTGGCGGCTGTCAATTTCACGCTTGCGCGCTTCTTCTTCGGGTGAATAATCCCCCGCCACTAAATCAGGCGTTGTCGCTGGCGCGTCCCCAGCTAGCTCGGGCTGGTTGGGGCGATTGGTCATTCGCAATAGCGCCAGTAGCA
This sequence comes from Phormidesmis sp., assembly GCA_049791095.1. Taxonomy (GTDB): domain Bacteria; phylum Cyanobacteriota; class Cyanobacteriia; order Phormidesmidales; family Phormidesmidaceae; genus Phormidesmis. Next base: position 8,290 of record JBAQZP010000124.1, on the reverse strand, counting down.
GCAGCACCCCGACTAAGCCCAGCATCACCAGCAGGCCAATCGCCGCCTGACTCGTGTCAGGCTTACCAATTACCCGATCTGGCCCCAATGGTTCATATACATCCGACTCATCTGCCGCTGTCTCAGCCGGTTCTAAATAAGTCATATCAGCGCCCTCGGTGGCTGGCTCAGAAAAGCTAGGAGCCATGTTGGCCCCAGCTATACCGGCTGCGCCCATACCGGCTGCCGCCATGCCTGAAGGGGCCATCGGAATCACTGGCGTGTCTTCATAGTCGGTGTCATGCGGGATAGCGACCGGTAGCACATTGGTCGATCCGGCCTCATCAATCGCTGCATACAGTGAATCAGATGAAACGGCTTCGTCATTCGCATCACGGGTGCCCTCGCTCTCCAATGCTGTGAGTACTGCTTCAGCCGTCGGAAAGCGATCTTCAGGATTCGCGGCCAGCATTCTTCGTAAAATTCCGCCTAGCTTGGGGCTCAGCGATTCGTAACCGCTCCAGGTGCCGTGATAAGGATCGTTGAGTACCTGGGGATCTTTACCCGTTGCCAGCACCAAAAGTGTTGCGGCTAATCCATATAAGTCGCTGGTAGGATCGGTGTTGCCGGTACTGAGCTGCTCTTGGGGGACGTATCCTACTTTACCGATTCGCGTGGGGGCGGGCTCCAGCCCTTCAATCGAAAGCTGGCTCCGCACTGCCGCTGCAATTTCTTTAACGCTGCCAAAGTCGATCAGTACGGGCAGTCCGTCGGTCTGCCGCAGAATAAGGTTGTCGGGTGAAATATCGCGATGGACTAAGCCAAAATTGTGGATGTAACAGAGCACTGGCAAAAGCTGGTACAGCAACTGGGTGATTTCAGTTTCAGTGAACTGCCCTCCAAACCGCCGCCGCTCTTCTAACAGTGCCTGATAGGTGAGCCCGGCTACGTAATCCTGTACTAAAAACAGTCGTCCGCCTGTTTCCGACTCTACCTCTAGCAGTTGGCGAAATTCTGGAATCTGCTTGTGCTCTAGCTGGTACAGCACGCTAGCTTCTCGCTCAAACAGCTCTTTGGCTTTTGCCAGCGTGGCCTTATCTTCTACCTGCGGGACAAATTCCTTGACCACACACAGCTCGCCGTAACGATGACGGTCTTTGGCCAGATAGGTTTGGCCAAATCCGCCGCGCCCTAGCTCACGCTCTACTGTGTAGCGATCGCCCAGCGGCGATGACGATGCATTTGCCCCCCCTCCTACGGTCATAGTTGGTCTCTCCTGCTGTGGTATGAACCCCTAGATAATAGACTAGCGACTAAAGGCATGGCGTTGGATAATAGCCTCGCAATCACTTTCTATCTAAACAGCGTCTGCCGTTTATTTATCTATGAAATCTCTTGGTCGCCATATTCTAGTAGAGTTTCACGGCTGCTCGGCTGAAATTTTAAACGATGTGCCTCGGATTGAGCAGGGTATGTTGGCCGCCGCGACCCAGTCGGGCGCGACCATTATTAATTCAGTGTTTCATCACTTTTCGCCTTTTGGGGTCTCGGGGGTGATCGTTATTCAAGAAAGCCATTTAGCGATTCATACCTGGCCCGAATATCGCTATGCTGCGGTCGATTTATTTACCTGTGGCGATACGGTTAATCCCTGGGTGTCTTATGCCAGCTTGAAGGCCGCTTTTCAGGCAGAGCATGGTTCAGCCGTTGAAATTAATCGAGGCCAGCTAGATTTGCTGGAGAAGATCGATATTGATTTGGGTGAAATTCGCGACCAGGCGACGCAGACCTTGATGCCGCCAAAGCACAGCCGCAGCGTTTGGTTTACCGACAGAGATGACAATATTGCGCTCTCTATTCGGCATCGGGGCGATCGCATCTTTCAAGAAAAATCCCCCTACCAACTGGTCGAAATCTTTGATACCTTCAAATACGGCAAAATGCTCACCGTAGACAAAATGGTGATGTGCAGCGAAAAAGACGAAACCGCCTATCACGAGATGATTATCCACGTGCCGATGCTGGCTAATCCGGGGGTCAAAAAGGTTTTAGTGATTGGCGGCGGTGATGGTGGCAGCGTCCGCGAGATTCTCCGGCATGAGTCAGTCGAAAGCGTCACCATGGTCGAGATTGACGAAGTTGTTGTCAGGGCGTCTCGTGAGTTTTTGCCTTCACTGTCTTCATCGCTAGACGATCCCAAGCTAGACCTGATCATTGGCGACGGCATTGAGTACCTCAAAAATGCCAGCGACGAAAGCTATGACTTCATCGTCGTCGATTCTTCCGATCCGGTTGGCCCCGCCGAAGGGCTCTTTAGCACCGCCTTTTACAAAGACGTCTACCGCTGCCTAACGCCCAGCGGCATGATGGTCGCCCAAAGCGAATCACCCCGGTTCAACCAAAAAGCTTTCGTCTCTTTGAGCCATTGTCTACGAGATATCTTTAACGTTGAAAATGCTCACACCTATCTGGCCTTTATTCAAACCTACCCGACCGGCATGTGGAGCTTTAGCTACTGCACCAAAAATGGCATTCATCCGGTGAAGGCATTAAATATAGACAACGCCGCTCGCTTTGCCAAAGCCCATGACTTGCAATATTACAACCCAGACGTGCATCAAGCCGCTTTTTGCTTGCCTACCTTCATTCAAACGATGCTGATATTGAACAATGCTTCGAGATAGCTCAGTTGGTACGCGGCCAGCTTGGCTCAAAAAAGTGGATGGAGAAATTGCTAAACAAGACAAGCCCATAGATAGCTACCGTGCATACATGAAGGTCGAGAGCTTGTATATGCACGGCTAGCCTTAGCGGGACATTCGCCCTAAAAAGAAGTGCTAATAACAGTTTTGTGATAAAGCTGCTTAAGCGGTTGCGGCAGAAGCGGTTGCAGTCGAGGGCGCGGTGGTGGCCAGTCGAGGAGAGCGGCGGCGATCGCTCAACCTAGTTCCCCCTGCCATTTCATACTGGCTGCTGTCTTTGCCAAACTTTACTTTCACGCTCAGCAGTACGTTCTCGGCGGCGATGACAATCTGTTGTTCTTGCTTTTCTATGGCATTGGCGGCATCGTCTACGGTAGAAAGCAGCGCGTTGTAATTGTCAATGGCGACGCGCAGGCTATCGACATCTTTGGTAAATGAGGCTACCGAGACGCCGTTGCCCAAGTCGAGCTTAGGATCAATCGAGCGGATGCCTGCGAGTCGCTGTTGAGCTTTGAGCAGGGCAGCAGACTTTTTCTTACGTCTTCCCATGGGAAACTCCTACATGATGGTTAAGTTGAAAGGGTTTTTGTTGCGAATGGCGGCGGCTTGGCTTTTGGGGGCGTTGCGCTGGCCTGACGGTGACTGCCGCTTTGCCGACATTACAATGCCCGCTACGAATGGCAAAAAGCACAGCAGCCGCTAGCCACAACTACGGAGATTTTGCACCATCAGGAATCATTTGAGCTGATATGTCTCGTAAGGTTACGGGTTGGGCAACTGTTTTGGGCACCTGTAGAGAAGTTTATTTGAGATTGGGAGAAGGCTATTTAAGATCGGGAGAAGCTTATTTGAGATCGAATAAAAGGATATTTGAGATTGGGAAAAAGATATTTGAGATCGGGAGAAGTTTATTTGAGATCGCGTAAAGGGATATCGAGATTAGGAAAAAGATATTTGAGATCGAATAAAAGGGTATTTGAGATTGGGAAAAAGATATTTGAGATCGGCAGCAGGTTATTTAAGATTGGCAGCAGTCTATCTGAGATTGGGAAAAAGGTATTTGAGATCAGAAAAAAGATATTTAAGATCGGTAGCCGCACATTTGAGTTGGGTAGCTGTACGTTTGAGTTGGGATGCAACCTATGTAGATGAAGGCGTGAGCTGTTTGAATTAGGGACGAGAGCCTTTGAAGCCTACAGTTCTTCAATGGCCTTTTGCGCAAACTCTACTAGCGGGGCAAAGCCGATTTGCTCTCCTAAGCTGGCCGCTGCTTGAAACGCTGCAATGGCCGCATCGCGCTGCTGAAGCTGAGCATAGCGCTGCCCTAAATAAAATAGATTCACGCCTTGACTGTAGAAGTCGCCGATTTGCTCATACAGGGTTTGAGCCGACTGCAAGTAAGCCACTCCTTGCTGAGCATCTGCTTGCAGCAACCCCTGCGCCTTTAGCGTGTTGGCTTCGCCCAAGCGATCACCCACCTGGCGATAGATCGCTAAGGCTTGGTCATAGTTTTGAATCGCTTCATCTCTTCGGTCGAGGAACTGCAAGACATCGCCCTGCGCCTTTAGCGCATCGCTAAATAGCCTTTTTTCCTCATCGTTGTCAGGTTGCCACTGCTGCGTTAGGCGCTCGTATTGCGACAGCCGGATAGCGTTGTAGCCGCTGAGCTGTAGCACCATGTCACAGCTACTGTAGCGATCATCTTCGTCTGTCTGTGTCCTAATAAAGTCGAGGGCGATCGCGTATTCCCCTAGCTCGCAATAGTGATGAAAGATTTCTTGATAAGGGATCGTGGCTTCTGGCTCATCGGTGGCCGATAGGGTCGGCGGCTTTATGCTTTGGTAGTGGGCGATCGCCCGCTGGTGAGCCTCCCCGGTCGCCTGAGCTTGCAAATAGCGCTGCACCAACGGCTGAAACTCAAACAGCCAGATTCTTTCATCGCCCACCTGCTGCTTTTTAGCCTGCAAGAGCGATCGTTTCACCAGCTTCCGCAGCGCTGCCACCGTCACCTCCTCTGAACCCATCGCCGCCGCCCCCGCCCGCGAAAAAGGCCGCCGATACACGCTCAGCCCCGGCAGCAGCGCCGCCATCTGCTTCGGCAATCGGGCCAGCGTCGCCGCCAAAATCTGCCCCACGCTCGTCTCCGGCTCCCCCCGATGCGCCCCCACAAACTCAAACAAGTTCAACCCGTCAACGTCTTTTAAGTATTTAATATCCGGCTCATCCGGCTCTTCGGCCCGCAGCCACCCCGCCGCCAGCTTCAGCAGCAGCGGATGCCCCGCCGCCAGCCCCACAAACTCACCCAAGGCTTGCCGCTCCCCCATGATTTCTAGATTCCGCAGCAGCGCCACCCCCGGCTCATCCGCTAACCCTGCCAGCGGCCACCAGCGACAGCCCCGCATCAAATTATTCGGCACATCCGGCTCTTCGCGACTCGTCACCAGCACAACGCTCTCCCCCGCCGAGCTTAGCCACCGCACCCAAAACTCACCATAGCCAGTATCCTGCCACTGCCGACCATCCGTTAACAGCGTTTCCACATTGTCTAATATCAGCAAACAGCGCAACTGCTGCAACTGCGCCACCACCCTCTGCACCAGTCGCTGATCGCTAACGCTATCTTCCACCCGCTGGCCAAAGTGCGCCATCAGCCACCGCCCCCACAGGCTAAACGAGTAAGCTCGGCCAAACGTCAGCGCCAGCGTTCTCTCAAATCCTCTAAATCCTTCAGCTTGCTCGCTTGCCCGATCAGCCAAATGGTCGGACAACTGCTCGGCCACCTTTTTAGCCAGCGCCGACTTCCCAAAGCCGCCCGCCGCCTTAATGCCCACCAGCCGCACCGCCGAATCGCTCAGCCACGCCTTTAGCTGCGCTAGCTCCTGCTCGCGCCCCTGCCAATCTTGCGTATCCGGGCGAAAGCCATCATAAATGTAGTCATCCGGATTACTCTTTGCCCGCTCCGGCACAGGCGAATACAGCTAATGGGGCGGTGGAGTATTGTAAGTGATGTTCATAGTGCCAGCTTGCTGTAAGGTACTGCCCTGTTCGGCCTTACCCTGCATACCAGTGCTGTTGCCGTAATTGTTTTGTTCCATTTTGCTATCGTCTTTCAGCTTTCCGGCATTAATCTCCTGCGCCATCCCCTTTAGCTCATCGCCAAACTGCGGATCTTCACGCATCACAATTTTCAAGTAGTCGGCAATGGTTTCTATGTCTGCCGATGTTCCGGCCTTGCTTTCTAGGTTGGCGATCGCCGTCTGCGCCGCCGGAACCCCCTGCAAGCGCCCCACAATTTTCAGCCGCAGCTCATCCATCTTACTCAGCGCCGTTTCCGTAAACCTTTTCGCCGCCTCCCCCGCCGCCGTCTCCAAAAACTTCCTAAACGCCAAATCTGCAATCACCGTCACCGTCAGGGCCGTTGCGGGGTCAGTCATAATAGTTTTGAGATAAATAGGGCGTATATCAACTTATATAGCTAAATAATAGGCTAACGCGCAACTCATTCAAAAAACGCCGTCAGGCAACCGTACAATGGTTATTCAAACAACCCGCTGGGATTCAGCAGAACATCTAAAAACAGAAAGAAGACATTCAGCGATATCTGGAGGCCATTTTTGAAGAAGCCAATGACGATCCTGCCCTGATCGTTCATGCCCTTGGCGTGATTGCTCGGGCTAAAAACACACTCGCGATCGTTCCCAAGCAGTAGATACGCCTCGAATGGTTCGACCTCATCGCCTCCAACACGATAGGCAACATCACCCACTGGCACAATGCCGAAGCCACTCAGGCAGCAGAGTACACTGACCAATAGACGCAGCAGCTTAACCGATGAAAATTCAAGGTAACGTCTATATTCCCACTGCTAAACTGACTAATTATCTACTGGTTTATCGAGATCAAGACGACAAATCTAAGTTTCTGGCTCAAGCTGGCTTTACTCAAGTTAATTCCGACCAACTCGAAGCAGCAATACTACAATTGATTCAAGACTATGATGCGATCGCTGACCGGCAAAACAAATACGGCACCTTCTATCGTGTTGAAGAGATGAACACTCCTTCGATTGAACTGTATAACCGCGTCTCTCTCAACCGAGACTTTTCAGAATACAACCTGAAAGCGGGTGATATCGCCACTCTCGTTGACACAGTTCCCGACCCTGACGGGATTGAAGAGGGTTACGTTCTAGAAATTTTCAATGTACTAGGCGAATCAATTGATACTGTGATTGTCCCTCAGTCAGCCATTTCTTCACTTAAGCCTACCGAAATTCCGGCCATTCGCTCTTTGAGCCAAGTGTGAAAAGTTACGGCCTCGCTGTCTATGCATCAAAAGGCATGTCAGCCACTGGCAATACGTCACGGCCTTGTTTTGCTAGACCCAAGGGAATTACGCAAGGACTAAAAGAAGCCCTTAACGGCCAAACCCTGCCTCTCTCCCAAATGTGGGAGGGCATAGATGTCGAACAATGAGCCGTCCATGCTTAAAATAGAATCATAAAAATACAACAACTTGAGCCAAGTATGGAACAAATAGCTACGCTGCACATAGAAAGACTTCCAGAGGGCGTTTACCTAGCAACCTCCGACAACATTCCGGGCCTAGTCGCGCAAGGTCGCACCGTGTCTGAAACAATTGAAATTGCTCGCGACGTGGCCAAGAAGCTTTTAGAAGCCCAATCAGAACAGGCAAATCCAATCTGCCTCACTAACGTTGAGCAGGCATTCGACTATCCATTAGTGATAGGTGTCTGATGGGCCGTTTGGCAGGTTTCAACGCTATGCGCCCTTGGCATTCATACCATCACACCTGTTTTCGCAAAAGACTAATGACCTCTCTGGGGGCGGGCGGGATGACGAGCGGCTCTTGGATGGCGATCGCACGACTCCAAAGCAAGGTTTCGCTATAGCGCAGCTTATGCAGCAGGTGAATGGTTTGCCGCACGGCCTCTGGACTGCCTAGCAAAATATGCCGAACAGTCGATCTGCCTGGGTTGGCGGTGGGTGGCGTGAGCGGGCAAAAGTCGGGCGCGGTGGCTGGGCTGGGCTGGCTGAATCGGCTGTGGCTAGCGGGCTGAGCCGTTGGCAAAAGGAGCATTTTCATGGTTTCTTCTGGGTCTCTTTTGAATGGTCGAGTGGGAAGAAACCTTAAAAATTTAGCCACCCCAACTTGCCAAGAGTTAGGGTGGCCATGCCATCATGGGCATAACCTCCTATCTGCGACTTCAGACTGGGGGCGAGTTGCTATCGGTGGCTGGTACCACTGGTAGCAACGACTAAATTTTTAAGGCGGTGGGGTGGCTGGCGCGATCGCATCGCCACCAAAATAAGCGTATCAGTATGCTTTCAAACGTGTCAATTGATTCACATCAAATCATCATAAACACGAGCCGCTATCCAATCAACAGACCTGAGCAAATGCCTTTACGAAGCGATCGCAACTCGCAACGTCAAAGACTTTACCGATCTTCAGCTAGATATGGCTTTGTTGCATGAATCGAGAAATAGACAGGGTTACCCTGTAGCAGTCATTTTCTAAGCTTCAACCGGGTAGCTGTCAGGCATTCCCAACTTGGTCATCTTGTTGAGTGCCTTGCACTCAATCAT
>JBAQZP010000123.1:0-202714 GCA_049791095.1 Phormidesmis sp. | reverse complement strand
TGAAGGCGCAGGGGAACAGGAGTAGACCAGACCAGCCGATAAATACGAAACGGTCGCGCTTTAGCCAGTCATCGACGACGTCGAAACGTCCCCGTGCGGCGGGCGCTTGTCCCATTGCTATGGTCATAAAAGAGGTCTCCAAAAGGATTATCTATATAAAACGGGGTAAAGATAATCGGCTGAGCCGGTCAAGGACAGCAGATAACATCCTACTGTGAGAATTATGAGTAAGTGTTTACTAATCTTTACCCTACTTAATCAGTATTATAGGACTCCTTTCATAAAAAGTCTTACCAATAGGGGTAGAGATTTGGAACAAAATATTAAACTCCTTACTTCCTGAGATTGTTTGTAATACTAGAGAGCGACCCTACACTTATAGGCTTGGCCTGAGTAACTGACATCTATGTATATTGTTGAATTTGCCCTGAAGAACAGTCCTCTCCCTTTAACCGTTCAGAAAAAGGATCAAGAAGCTGCTGAAGAAACTTATAAAGCAGCGCTGGCGGCGATTTCGTCTGGCAATCCTGTGACCTTTGAGGCAGCTTGTGACAAGGTGACTGATAAGAAGATTGCGATCGCAGTCAGTGAGCTAGCCGCTATTCAAGTCTATGAAAAGTCTGGCAGTGCGGGCGCTGGAGGCCGGGCACCGGGCTTCTTTGCGCTTGCTGACAATAACGAGTAGATTTGGATTTTCTCGATGCAGTGAACCACCTGGAAATGTAGCGGTAGAAGGCGATATGTCTGATCGGGATGCGTCTGAGAACATGACGTTTAAGGATGCCGCGTTTGAGACGGGTGCTGAGCAATCGCCTGCCATCGTCATCGATGGTGTCAGCTTCTATTGGCCTTCGGGCGTGGCTGTTCTTCAGGGTTGCTCACTGAGCATTGCCAAAGGGGAGTTTTGTATGCTGCTAGGCAATAATGGCAGTGGAAAATCCACCTTGCTCAGGCTTTTGGCAGGGTTGCTTCCCCGGCAAACGGGCATTCTAGAAGCGTTAGGGCCGGTAGGCTTCGTTTTTCAAAATCCAGATCACCAACTGGTGATGCCGACCGTCGGCGCTGATATTGCCTTTGGCCTGGTCAAGGAAAAACTCACCCTCCCTCAGGTCAGAGCGAGAGTGGAAGAAGCTTTGAGCGCTGTTAACTTATCGCACCTACAGCGCCGGGCAATTTACGCCTTAAGCGGTGGCCAAAAGCAGCGGGTTGCCATCGCCGGTGCGATCGCCCAACACTGCCAAGTTTTACTGCTAGATGAACCCACTGCCCTGCTGGATCCTGATAGTCAAATAGATTTGGTGCGTCAGGTTCAAGCTTTGGTAAAAAGTAGAGGACTCACGGCACTTTGGGTGACCCATCGGTTAGCCGAGCTGGATTATTGCGATCGCGCCTTTCTCTTAGAAAACGGCAAAGTCAGCGACAGCGGCGACCCCCAGCGTCTCAAGCAAAAACTAAAAAGCAGCTACATTAGCTAAGTGACTATCTCCCCTTTGCCCCTTCCTCATTGCCCTTTGCCCCTCTCTCATCAACCAGCTACCTATTCTTAGAAAATCGCCTAATATTAAGAAAGTTTCCACCCTATCCGCCTTCCCATGGCAGCCAAACCTTCTCAGGCGATTCTACTGGTAGATGCATACAACATCATTGGCGCATGGACTGAGCTAGCTGCCATTAAGGCGGAAAAAGGGCTAGACGCTGCTCGCGAGGAGCTGATTACCGCTTTGGCTAACTACAGCGCTTACCAAGCCTACGAAACCTGGGCGGTATTCGATGCCTACGGACAGCGCACACCGGCCTCACAAGAAGTCGTTACCCCTTACCTATCTGTTCACTACACCGGTTTCGGGCAAACAGCAGACAGCTACATAGAGCGAGCCTGCGCCAAGTTTCGCCATGACGCCCGCAAGTTCACTCAGCGGCTGATTGTCGCGACCTCTGATAATGTTCATCGGCAGACCGCAATCGGCTACGGCGCAGAAGGCATGTCAGCATTGCACCTAGAAGGTGAAGTTGTCGGCGTGAGCCAGCGCGTGAAACAACGTCAAAAAACACCCAAAAAGAAGCCCAAGCGCGTCTTTACCAACCTGACGCCAGATATGCAAGCCCGACTCGACAGAATGAGAATGGGCCAAATGGAGTAAGCCGCTTAACTATCAAAACAATTGGCATGGGTACAGGCAAAGTTTCTGCTTGCCAAACGGTCACTGCCTTATGTACTATGTAATTCCCATTCCTCAGTAGCTCAGTGGTAGAGCGGTCGACTGTTAATCGATTGGTCGTAGGTTCGAATCCTACCTGGGGAGTTTTAATTTGCATCGGTTGCCTCAGGCTTTCATTGCCACAGCTTGCTGTGAAAATGGTCGTTCGCCCTCTGAGATAAGCGGCGGTAGCCATACCCCTCACAGTGCGTATAAGATAAATAAACTATTAAGACAGCATTGAAAATGTCAGTCCTTTTGGCAGGCAAATCGAGTATTTGTACTCATTAACGCTTGACCGAAGTGGTAGTCTTATATTTAATAGCAATCCCTTCTTTTAAAATGCCTCGTATACTCGTCATTGATGATGATCCAGCCATTGTAGAGCTAGTCTCTATCAACCTTGAGATGGCTGGTTATGACATCAGCCAGGCCAGTGATGGAGTCAAAGGTCAGGCCCTAGCCGTGCAGATCGTGCCTGATCTAATTATGCTGGATTTGATGCTGCCCAAGGTAGACGGTTTTACGGTGTGCCAGCGCCTTCGCCGGGACGATCGCACCGCTGATATCCCCGTGCTAATGCTGACTGCTTTAGGCGAGACTCAAAACAAAGTAGACGGCTTCAATGCAGGTGCAGACGACTATTTGACTAAGCCCTTTGAGCTAGAAGAAATGCTGGCCAGGGTGCGTGCATTGCTGCGGCGTACCGACAGAATTCCGCAGGCGGCCAAGCACAGCGAGATTTTGAGCTACGGGCCGCTAACGCTAGTGCCAGAGCGATTTGAAGCGATTTGGCTGGATAAGACGGTCAAACTCACTCACCTGGAGTTTGAGCTGCTGCACTGCTTGCTTCAGCGCCATGGGCAAACAGTTTCTCCGAGTGAAATTCTCAAAGAAGTTTGGGGGTACGACCCCAACGATGATATTGAAACGATTCGCGTACATATTCGCCACCTCCGCACAAAGCTAGAGCCCGACCCCAGGCATCCTCAGTATATTAAGACGGTATACGGCGCAGGCTATTGCCTGGAATTGCCGAGCGAAGCCGAGCTAACCCCTGCCGCAAAAGTTGCTAGCTAATGTTTGGAACTTATCAACACAGTGACCTCCGCATAGAGATAGACGCTAGCGCCGAAAAAATTCGTGAGAGCCTGACTGAGCCAGAAAGGCTGAGACAGTGGCTATGGCCCCAGCAAATCAAGCTTTCTAATCGCAAGACTGTTTTGACTACGAAGCTAGTGGAAGGTCAGTTCTTTGAAAGTGGCTTAGGCCCGGCAAAGGTAGGTCATAAAGTCGAGAGGCTCTCGGCGGATGGCATACGGTTTTTGCTAAGCGGTAGCATTGATGGATTTCATGAGTGGCAGTGGGGAGACGGCTGGATCCAGTCACGCTTGGAGGGCGTTTCGCTGCTGCCGTTGAATTTGGGCCAAACGGTTAGCTTATTGCGGCTGAAACAGTATTTGCAGCAGTCGGCGCATGGTTAAGGCTGTGGGGGTCGCTGGATAATGGTTTCAGTCATTCGCCGCTTGGTCTGGCTATCAATACTGACGAGCCGGACATAGTGATTGGGAAATTGTGACAGGCAGCTTTTTAGCTTGTCTGCGGCTTCAGCCTTATCTGAGTCATTCAAGGTCGCGTAGCTTTGCCATGAGTTCACTCGAAATCGCCGCTGATCGACATGTTCTATGCCCAGTCGATGGCCTTGAGCCAGGATAGAGTGTAGGGTTTGAAGTATATCTGCCGGTAGCACATGGGACTGCGTAGCCTTTGAAAAGGCAGATGCCGAATTAGGGGCAGAACTAGAAGCCTCTGCTCTGAGGTGAGCAGATTGCGCCGATGCGGCTTGTTGGGCATCTTTTTTTTCCAATCTTTGGCTCGATCGACGGTAAGGCTGTAAAGGATTGTGCTCAGGGGGGGTTAGGAGTGCAGAATCTCGGCGAGATGGTGTATGGGTCGAGCGTCCAGCGGGTGTGACGGCCTGGTTGTATTCGCTCACGAGGCCCATGGTTCGTACGCGATCTTGCTCGTATACCAGGGTTTCGCCGACTTCGATCAGGTGGTTAAGCTGGAAGTTGGGTTTGACGAAGGTGGGCATTTTTACGGCGTTGACGATGCTGCTGGCGACTTTTTCAATGCCGACGGTGTGGATGAAGCGGGTGATTTGTTCGTCGTATATTTGCGATCGCACCGCCGCGAAAAAATCAATCGCCTGCTCGTCAAAATGCGTGACCAGCGCCTCTAGTTCTGAACGTGAAAGCCCGTCATCTGCATACATGCCGCTGACGATACCAAGGCGCTCTTCGCGATTGGGTTCCCAATAAAACTTTTGCATGCGCCCATCGCGAATTAACGGCGCATACAGCGTGGCAAAATCATTCCCCGTCGCAATAATCGGAATTCTGGGCAGCGCCTTTTCGTCGTAGCTGCCTGGCAACTGCACATTAGTGGGATTGTCGGCAATATTCATCAGCGTGTTGTTGACGAGCTGAGTATTGACGGTGTACTGCGTCATCCGATCGAATCGGCCCGCGCCTGCATCCAAATCATTAATCATCAGCACCGCCATACAGCCCCGTACGCGCACTAATTCTGCCGCTTCCCGATAGCGCAGTCGAATCAACCTGGCCGGATCGCCTGCGTCAGGGCTTTCTAGCTCGCCGCCTGAAATGTAAACGACCTCAACGCCCATCTGCTTAAAAACCAGTTCACACTGAAAGGTTTTGCCTTCCCCTTTGCGTCCGTGAATGCCTAAGATAAGCGGTACTTTGACCTGCGGCAGGTCTAAATAGTTCTTGGTGATGTGAACGGCCAGCTTGTCGAGGAAGCTAGGCGCGATGTAATAGGCCATGAATAATGAGGATATTGAGGCGCAGTTGTTCGATTATCCCATTTTGTAACACCTTATACAAACCAGGCTTGCCAATCCGACCAGGTGGAAACAAGCTGAGCCAACGCTTCATAACCCGCTGCGGCTGGATGAGCCCCATCTGTTTGAGCAACCTCTTGCATCCAAATCTGATTTTGCCTGAGCGGCGCATAGGTTTCTAAATAAGGAATTTCTAGCGTTTCGCAAAGCGCGGCATAGGCCATTGAGGTGACGACGGTGCGATCGTTGATAGTTTCGTCTTCGACCGGGGGTGGGCCAACCATCAGCGTTGGGAATTGAGCCTTTGCTTGCGTCAAAATTCGACGGGCACAGTCAATCGAACCTTTGGCCGATACCCGTAACTGGCCGTCTTCAAGGCAGTTGTCGTTGACGCCAAATGAGAATACTAAGCGAGCGGCGGCGGGAGATAGAAGACGTAGGGCGGCTTCAGCTTGCCAACGGGCTTCTATCTGTTCGCTGGTGTTGCCGCGAATGCCTAAGTTGTAGTGGGTCAAATTGGGATGGTCAACCGCCTGGCAAGCCCTGCCACTCCAGCCCAAATACGCTGGATCGCCGGTGCCGTTAACAAAAGAATCACCGAAAAAGCAAATGCGAATATCTGACATAGGCTGATAATTTCTTAATCACTGGTGGTTTGGACTTGCTGAGTGCGTTCTTCGATTTCGGTGAGGGCCTGCATGACCAGGTTTTTGGCTTGCAGTTTCCAGCCGCGCTTTTGGATGAGGATGGCGATCGCACCCCCAATTCCAGTCGCCAAAAAATCCACTGGCTGCGTAAACGAAATTCCAAACAACAGCCCTAATCCGGCAATGCCCCAAAACGGCAAAGAAACCGCCTGCCTTTGCTCCAGTAAAATCTCATCAAAAAAGTTACGTGGCAAATTCTCCTCAAGCTCCGCCTTCACCTGCTTTTGCTGCGTAGGCGACACAGACAGCGAGATCTTCTGCCTCAGCTTCTCAATTTTTTTCGCATCCGTACTGTACTCAGTTAGCTGATCTTCAGCCAGCATCACCAAACGCTCTGTCTGTGACATTTTGTTGCCTACTTTTAGTATATTGCAGTTTACATTACATTACAGAAGAAGCCTCATAGGACGCTCAAAGGAGGAGTCACTGTCCATATTTCAAGTGAACAAAGCTAATTGTATCAACACCTTTTTCATTGAGATAGCTCGCGACTTTAAAGTCATTCGTAAGGACGAGATATTCATTATTTGCCACCTCAGCGATTCCACAGTCTGTTAAGCCATATTTAGCAAAGGGCCAGCCTGAAGAAGCTATATCTTTGCTGGGTGAGTAGACTTCAAGAAGAGAACTTCCTTTTTCCTCATCCAGAGCAGCCGCAAGAATCTTATAGCAATTGGAACGATCTGGCTCAGAAAGATTATTAATAAAGCTGTTCACTTCCGTCAGGATATTCGGAGTCGTTGCGATAGTTCTAAATTTCCTTAGAGTGAGATTTAATAAGTCGTAGTCTCCCTCAGTAAATTTTTCAGTTCCTCGACGAGTAGAAATTCTTTTGCGATCTAATGCTCCAAAAAACAAATGCTCCAAAAAACAATACAAGAAGAATATTTGTATCGACTAATATTCCCTTCGCAGCATACTTCTGGATGAGGCTGTCTACATAACCCGTCACGTTCTACACTGTTCTAATTTTCATAGATTCCACATTCCCACTGTCAGCGTTTACTTGAAACAGTTTATATTCTCTTTTGCGAGCTTTAAAGTCGGGATTAGTGAGAAATACGTTCTGGACTTCGTATGGTTCGTAAAACACATCGTATCCAAGCGTAATCATCCAATACTTCTCATCTTCGGAAAGCTCTACTTCTTCGAGCCGGACGTTATCAAATGTCTGCTCTTCCTCCATAAACTCACGAAAGCCAATACGAGCAGCTCTTATAGCAGACTTAACATCAACCATGATAGAAATTAAGGCTTACGATTAACACTCAATATCATAATTCAAAAAAGAGGACAGCTCAGTTTTACTAGCCGCCCTCTTTTGGGGTAATGGAAGTATTAATCTAATATCAACCTAGATTATCAACCTAGATTATCAACTTAGATCAACCTTAGTAGCGGTAGCCACCACCAGAGTTGCTGCCGGGCTTGTGAACGATAAAGCTCACTGCCTGGCATTGCTTGACGTTGTCGAAGCCAACTACGCGGATGTAGCAGTTGCCATACTCAGAGCGGCAGGCTTGAACTTCGTCTAAAACGGCGCGGGTGCTAGATGCGCCAAACAAGGGCAGCTTCCACATTGTCCAGTAGTAAACTTCAGGATCGGAGTTCTCGTTGAACTCAACAGCGGGGATGTAGCCCATTTGCAGACAGTAGTTGATCTGCTTTTCAATCTGTTGGTCAGTGAGGGGGGGAAGGTATGAGAGTGTTTCATACCGGCGCTCTTTTGGCAGGGTTTTCATGGGTTTCTTTTTTAGGGTGAAAGGAAAAAAACGAAAGTTGAGAGCGCGTGTTTTCGCTCTATTAAACAGTTAATCCAAAGATTCGGGTTCAGAGGATTCGGGTTCAGGTCGCTCAGAGTCGGTTGGCTTAGATTCTTTAGACGTATCTAAATTGCTGCCTTTGTCTGCGCTGGCGGCTAGTTCTTCTGAGGTCATTTGAGTGATGCGCTCTAGATGCTTTTTACGATGCTCCATATTGGACTGCTGAATGTTGGTTGTGACCATCTCGGGAAGAAATTCGGTGACTTCTTCGGCCAAATGCTGGCGCACTATCATCACCCGCAGGGCTAGTTCAGGCTGCTCTTGAAACAGATCCTGTATAAAAGCTTCGCCATCTTGAAGGCGATCGCGACTCGAAAACTCATGAAACCAGTAGAACCGAGGCAGATTGGTTTCTTTGAGCTGAGCTAACACGGTGCGAACGGCTTGATAGGTGAGGTAGCTAGTGAGCACCTGTGCCGTATCTTTCGCAATTCGCTTGAGATCCATACCTGAGGAGTCCCCTTAAAAGAACTCCGATAAGTCTGTTGTGTTAGCCATTGTCCAATTGGACGGCGGCGCAAACCGCCCTGCTTGATACCAATCTGCCGACTACTCGTTTCCCGACATCTACCGATTTGAGGCTTAGATAGTATCGACGGTGTCGAACTCGAACTTGATCTCTTTCCAGAGTTCGCAAGCTGCGGCAAGTTCAGGAGACCACTTGCAAGCTTCGCGGATGATGTCGCCACCTTCACGAGCCAGGTTACGGCCTTCGTTACGGGCTTGAACGCAGGCTTCGAGGGCAACTCGGTTAGCCGTTGCGCCCGGTGCGTTACCCCAAGGGTGACCCAGGGTGCCACCGCCAAACTGGAGGACAGAGTCATCGCCGAAGATTTCGACTAGCGCAGGCATGTGCCAGACGTGAATACCCCCAGAAGCGACGGCCATAACGCCCGGCATGGAAGCCCAATCTTGAGTGAAGTAGATGCCGCGAGACTTATCTTGCTCGATGTAGTTTTCGCGCAGGAGGTCAACGAAGCCTAAGGTAGCACCGCGATCGCCTTCCAATTTACCTACAACCGTACCGGTGTGAATGTGGTCACCGCCGGACATGCGCAAGCACTTCGCCAGCACCCGGAAGTGAATACCGTGGTTCTTTTGACGGTCAATCACAGCGTGCATGGCGCGGTGAATGTGCAAGAGCACGCCGTTGTCGCGGCACCAGTGAGCCAGCGTGGTGTTAGCGGTAAAGCCAGCCGTCAAGAAGTCATGCATGATGATCGGCATGTCGAGTTCTTTGGCGTACTCGGCGCGCTTGAGCATCTCTTCGCAAGTGTGAGCCGTCACGTTGAGGTAGTGACCTTTGATCTCACCGGTTTCTGCCTGAGATTTTTGAATGGCATCAGCGACGAACAAGAAGCGATCGCGCCAGCGCTGGAAAGGCTGAGAGTTGATGTTCTCGTCATCTTTCGTAAAGTCAAGACCACCGCGCAGGCACTCATAAACCGCCCGGCCATAGTTTTTCGCAGAGAGGCCGAGCTTGGGCTTGATGGTGCAACCGAGCATGGGTCGGCCATATTTATTGAGGCGATCGCGCTCAACTTGAATGCCGTGAGGCGGCCCCTGGAAGGTCTTGAGGTAGGCAACCGGAATGCGCAGGTCTTCCAAGCGGAGCGCACGCAGGGCCTTAAAGCCAAATACGTTACCCACGATAGACGTGAGTAAGTTAGTAACCGAACCTTCCTCGAACAGATCGAGTGGGTAAGCTACATAGGCAATGTACTGATTGTCTTCGCCGGGAACGGGCTCGATATCGTAGCAGCGGCCACGGTAGCGATCCATATCGGTGAGCAAGTCAGTCCAGACCGTTGTCCAGGTACCGGTCGAAGACTCAGCAGCAACAGCCGCTGCACACTCTTCGGGTGGCACGCCAGGCTGAGGCGTCATCCGGAAAGCAGCCAAAATATCGGTATCTCTAGGCGTGTAATCTGGGGCGTAGTAAGTCAGCCGGTAATCCTGTACACCTGCGCTATAACCCGCGCCCGATTTGGACTGAGTCTGTGAGTAGGACATATTTCCCTATTTCCTGTCTATTTCCTATGAACCAAACTAGATATTGAGCGAACTCCATAGACCTCATAGAAAAGAGGCCGACACCCGCGCTCAAGACTTTTGGCAGTAACCAAGGTAAACAACCAGCGGTAACTGCGATTGACCTGAACGCTTCTTGAAATTCTGGAAGTTCGAAGCTTTTTCAAAGCTTTATTAAGCAGCCTTCACACAGCGGCCAGAACATGCCTGTAACACTGTGAAACGACTGCAACAATAAGGTCTTTTAGGGTTTGGGTGCCTTTCAAATAAACCTATGCTCTTCAGAATACTACCAGTCCTTCGATCAGATTCCTTTTAGAAGTTCTGTGTACTCTGATAAATAAATATTATGAATGCTGATGTAGAAAGGTTTCAGGAGATTTCGTAACTTTTCGCACCGCCGGATCATTCGCAACGTTTTGTAAAGAGTGAACCTGAGTTTCGCACGGGCCTTTGGGCAAGCTATCTCATCAGCATTCTTTGTTTAGCGATCTTGGCTGGCAAAGAAGTGCGGGGTTGGCTAGTTCTTGAGGACACTTTTGTGAGCATCGCTAGAAAGGTCGGTCAAATTACAGGTGCTGCTTTTGTGTGGGGCGCTTTGAGTGTGGCGATCGCGACAGCGCAGGTGCCCAAGCAGGTACCTAGAGAAAGTGTGCCTGTCCCCCAGCCGACAAGCCCAGATCGATTCTCTGGAAGCGAGGCTTTGCCATCGGGCCGACCTAGCCCAATGGCTCAGAGCTATCAAGTTGGTGCGTTGCAAGCCGACTACACCGGTAGCCTATGGGTAGGTTCTCATCAAGGGTTAGCGCGGATCAACCCCGAAAGCGGGCAGATTCAAGCGCAAGTGGCTGTGCCCAACCGCTTTATTGATGCCATGGCGCAGGATAAAGTGGGGCGAATTTGGCTAGGAACGCCTGAAGGGCTCGTCCGGGTAGAGCCTCGTATTAATAAGGTGACTGCACAGAACTTCAGGCTACCTTCTAATCGAGTGCTCGCCACCCTGGTAGACCGACGTGGCTTTTTGTGGGTGGGCACTGACCGGGGGCTAGCGATGATTAGCCCGGATGAGGGCTTGCTGATGACGACTTTGCAGGCGCTGCCAGGTGTTAGCGCGAATACGCTAGCACTTGCGCCTGATGGCAATCTATGGGTCGGTACTTTGGAAGGACTTGTCCGGGTCAATACCGCGTCGGCTTATGTGAGCGATCGCGTCAGCGACTTACCAGGACGCTCGGCGCAATCAATGGCGGTTGGCCCCCAGGGTAATTTGTGGGTAGGTACGCCTACAGGGCTGCTAGTAATAGATAGCAAAACGGGGCAATTATTGCGCTCGGTGACTCAGCTAAGAGATCAAAGCGTAGAAGCTTTAGCCTTTGATGCCACCCAGAGCCTGTGGGTCGGAACGCGCACCGGCCTACTCAAGCTAAACCCTTATAACGGCGCGATTGTGGGTCGCGTGCCCGGTCTGCCCTCGGAACATATTCTGTCAATTTCGCCCGACACTGGCAACAAAATTTGGGTAGGCACGACGGAAGGACTGGCCTGGGTCAGTACTGCGACCGGACGCGGCACGCCTCATGGGTCAATTGTCAGCGCCGTCGGGGCGCGGTGATTTTGATATCCTAGTCCTTGTCGAGGCCATGATTGAACACAGCCAGCTCAGCAAGGGCAAAATACCATGATCGTCAATGTGCATAAGCTTGCGCGGTGGAAGCAAGAAGGGCGAGCAATTACAATGCTCACCGCCTGGGATTATATGTCCGCGCAGATGGCTGAGGCGGCGGGGGTAGATATTGTGTTTGTGGGCGATTCGATGGCAATGTCGGTGATGGGACATGAGACCTCATTGCCGCTGACGCTAGATGACATGCTGTATCACACTAAGATGGTGCGTCGGGCGGTGAAAAAGACTTTGGTGCTGGTAGATTTACCATTTTTGAGCTATCAGACCAGCCAGGAGGCGGCCATGCTGGCGGCGGGCCGGGTGCTAAAGGAGACGGGAGCCCAGGCGGTGAAGATGGAAGGCGGGCATGAGGCGATGGTGCAGACGGTCGCGGCTGTCGTGCAGATGGGGGTGCCCGTGATGGGACATGTGGGCCTGACGCCGCAGTCGGTTTATCAGGTCGGTAGCTTTCGTAAGCAGGGCAAGTCGGCTGAAGCTGGAGAGCGAATCTTGAATGAGGCCGTAGCGCTTGAAAAAGCAGGCGCTTTTGCGATTGTGCTGGAGCATATTCCAAGTGAGCTAGCGCAACGAATTAGCCAGGCGCTAGCGATTCCGACGATTGGCATTGGTGCTGGCCCGCACTGCGATGGGCAGGTATATGTCACTTCCGATTTGCTGGGTCTGTCGGAGTGGCAGCCGCCGTTTGCCACTCCCTATACAAATTTGAGAGAGCAGGGGATTGAGGCGGCGAAGCGGTTTTGTGAGGATGTGCGATCGCGTCAATTTGGCTCATCAGAGGACGCGACTAGATCAGCCTAGCGGTAGGCTACAGGCGTCCTTTGGCGAACGTTTTCCTCATGACTTAATTAGCAGCATCAATATATATGCATCGGTGAAATGCATGGCCTAGCGGGCGTTTTGGGCGGTTCACTCTGGTTCTTGGAAGGTAAGCTATGCACAGCAGCAGCTTTTTGCGCTGACGACAGAATTGACCTACAGACAAAGAGACCCCAAGAAATAATTATGGTTGCAACCGGCACTCGAATTCCGAATACTGCGCCTACTGGCAAGCTTGACTATAAGGTGGCTGATATTGGCCTGGCTGACTGGGGCCGCAAAGAGATCGCGATCGCTGAAGGCGAAATGCCTGCTTTGATGGCGATTCGCGCCAAGTACCGCGACAGCAAGCCCCTGGCAAATGCCAAAATCATTGGCTGCATTCACATGACGATTCAAACCGCAGTTTTGATCGAAACCCTGCGCGAGCTAGGCGCTGAGGTGCGCTGGTCGTCTTGTAATATTTTCTCGACGCAAGACCATGCGGCAGCGGCGATCGCAGCGGCAGGCATTCCTGTCTTTGCCTGGAAAGGTGAGACCGAAGAAGAATACCTCTGGTGCATCGAGCAAACCTGCTACGGCTCCGGTGGTTCCGAGCGCGGCGAACTGTGGGACGCCAATATGATTTTGGATGACGGCGGCGACCTCACCGGGCATATTCACGAAAAGTATCCTCAAATGCTTGAGCGCATTCACGGTGTCACCGAAGAAACCACCACAGGCGTTCACCGCTTGTTTGAAATGCTGGAAAAAGGCGAGCTAAAAATTCCTGCCATTAACGTCAACGACGCCGTTACTAAAACCAAAAACGACAACAAGTACGGCTGCCGCCACAGCCTCAATGACGCCATCAAGCGCGGCACCGATCACCTGCTTTCGGGTAAGAAAGCCTTGGTTATCGGCTACGGCGATGTAGGTAAAGGTTCTGTTGCCTCTTTGCGTCAAGAAGGCATGATTGTCAAAGTCGCGGAAGTTGACCCAATTTGCGCCATGCAAGCCTGCATGGACGGCTTTGAAGTTGTTTCGCCCTACAAAAACGGCAAAAACGACGGCACAGTCGATAGTCTCGATCTCGATTTGCTCTCTAAGCTTGACCTGGTGGTGACGGCGACGGGCAACTATAACGTTTGTGACAAAAACATCCTTGCTCACCTGAAGCAGGGCGCAGTCGTATGCAACATCGGCCACTTCGACAATGAAATCGACACCGCCTTCATGCGTAAAACATGGCGTTGGGAAGAAGTGAAGCCTCAGGTTCACCAGGTTTATCGCTCTGACGATCCTAAAGATTTCTTGATTCTGCTTTCCGAAGGTCGCTTGGTGAACCTGGGTAACGCCACAGGCCACCCTTCCCGCATTATGGACGGCTCTTTTGCTAACCAGGTGCTGGCTCAAATCTTCCTTTATGAGAAGAAGTTTGCTGATTTGCCAGAAGCGCAGAAAGCGGAGGCGATTACGGTTAAAATACTGCCCAAGAAGCTGGATGAAGAAGTCGCTCGCTATATGGTAGAAGGCTTCAGTGGCGTCATTACTGAGCTGAGCAAAGAGCAAGCTGAGTACATTCACGTGCCGGTAGAAGGCCCGTTCAAGACTGATAGCTACAAGTACTAAAAGCACTAAGTTGTGGCTGTCTGGCTTTAATTTCGCCTGAAAAGCTCATAGCTCAATGAATATACAAATGCCAGAAGCGTCTTTATCGATTCTTCTGGCACTTGTATTTTTCAGGTGGGTTGTCTGCGCAACCCGCAAGTGATTGATATATTGCTATAGACCTGACGAAGTATGTCCCTGACCTATTGACCTATTGATTGAGTTTCCTGTATGGCAAGGCTATCTGTAGAGCTGAAAAGATATTTTTTGAGCGAGATTGAGGCACCGGAAAGCCGTCTTGCCCCGTCGGTTGGCGAGCTAAGCGAAGTAACGCTCAACGAGATTCTAGAAATTGCTGGCGAGCGCACTTTTGGCTTTTTATTCGTGTTGCTAGCGCTGCCCTCTGCTTTGCCGATTCCGGCACCGGGCTACTCTACGCCGTTTGGCATCGTGATGTTTTTGCTGGCAGTTCAGCTCATTGTCGGCCGCGAGCAGCCCTGGCTACCGGAAGGATTTCGTAAGCGAGGGTTTGAGCGCAAAGCGGTTCAGGGCGTCATTCAAAAAGGAATGCCTTGGCTGCAAAAAATTGAGCTGGTGTCGCGGCCAAGGCTGACGAGTGTCTGTACGAGTCGGGGCGGGCGGATGGTGATTGGGAGTGCGATCGCCCTCATGTCCCTCTCAATGATGATTCCGATTCCGCTCACCAACACCTTGCCTGCCATTGGCATCTTTGTCACTGGCTTTGGCCTACTCGATGATGATGGTGCCATTAGCCTTGGCGGACTCACCATTTGCGCCATCGGCCTCGCGACTACCAGCACCATTCTCTACTTGCTTTTCCGCCTGGGCACGGCTGGCATGGAGCAAGCTGTGGAGGCGGCAAAAGACTGGATTAAGCCGTAATCAACTTTCCAGGTTCTGCCTATTCTGCTTCTGTTTCGATGCGACCGAGCGCGGTTCCTGGATAGTAGTGACCTAAAATTTCTGTGTAGCTATACCCTTGTTCGGCCAGGTCTTTGGCCCCGAACTGGCTCATCCCGCTGCCTTTATGCGCATCGTCAACAATGTCTTGTGAGGCCGCATACAGCGATTCGACGATGCCCCCTTCATGACTGATAAACTCACCAGCCGTAGCTTGTACCGCCGCTTGTGTAGTGTTTGCTTCGCGAGCAATGCCTTTGTACGCCTGAAATCTTGGGGTGTTATCTAAATCGAAAAAGGCTTCACTCGCCGGACTAATGTTGTGGGTGAGCGCGTAGGAGCGGGCGGCGACGGCCTGGGCCTTGAGCGCTTCGAGTGACCAGCTAGCTGACATTTCGCTGCCAACTACGCTATAGAGATAGTCGCCTAGCAACACGTAATTGACGGCAATCAGCCCTCTCTCACGCAAGGCCACCAGTACCCGACCGCGATACCAGCTATCCCCAATTGCCACGTAGCCACCGTTCTCTGGATATATCCAAAACGCGCTGGGCATCGATTTACCATCGACGACGACGCCATTGCCAATTTCTGCTAAAGAAGCGGTCTCAGCAGACAAAGACTTGAGCGTATTTCCATCCAGATCGGTGAGCACGCCACTACCGGAAGTGGCAAATCCAATTGCGCTAACGTCTTTGGCAACGGCCACGCGCATTTCTAGCACGCTATCAATAGTGGTGCCGGTAAAGGGCGCGGCGGCAATGGCTGGTGCGGGCGGCGCAGCGGCGATGACCTGCCCGGCTTGCCGGGCCTTTTGAGAAGCGTTTCGAGAAGCGCTTTTCTGAGCGGAGTCCGTAGAGCCTTTTGCGTTATTTCCAGCGGTCTTAGGCTTTTGGGTGTCGCTTTTGCTATCGGCTGGCTCGTTGGCCTGGGCCTCGGTGGGCGTGATGTTGGCATCTGTAACACGGGCGAGCGCTTCTATTTTGCGATAGAAGATCTGGTTGGTCAGGAATAGGTGACGGCTGCTGAGAATGGTATCAGCGGTCGGATCGCCTGCGCGGCTCAGCGGTGCTTGCGGCACTATTCGCTGCGATCGCGCTTTAGCGGGCACGTGGGTAGCCAACCGAGCCTGCAAATGGGTCGGGGCGATTTGGGTGAAGGCAAAGCCTGTGCTAGCGCCCAAAATGCCGAGCGCCATCGCTGCTTTCCCTTTGGGCAGGCGGGTGACTTTGCTCGCTAGCTGGCTAACCCGTTTGGAGGTATTAAGCCGTTTTAGGATATTAGGCTTTAGAACATTAGGATGAGCGTCAGCAGAATCTGAAGGCGTTGTGTTCAAGACTGGCTGTGAAGAGGGCTGCTTGAGCATAGTACTGGGTTAGTTATGGCGACGAAGCGGCGGGTTAGCATTATCTTTCAATGGGTGCTGGCCAGAACCCTGACAATCACGGAATTTTTGTCAGTCGATCGGGTCAGTCAATAAGCACTTGTAGAATCTTATGCTTTATGACGATACATTAACAATACAAGTGCCCCCGGAAAGATTATGACGGCTGCAACCCCTGCTTCGACTCAAACGCCCGCTGCTGGAGAGCCCTCTGTTCAAACCTTTTCTACTCAAGTCCCTTCTATTCAGACCAGTCTGGCTGAAGGCATTGCGGACAAAGGTGACGCGCTGGTGCTGGTAGCGGGCGCTACGGGTGGCGTTGGTCAGCTAGTGGTGGCAAATTTGCTGATGGCGGGTTACCGGGTGCGAGTACTGACCCGTAGCGCTGAAAAAGCCCAAAAGATGTTCGCAAGCAGAGTGGATATTGCGGTGGGTGACATTCGCGAGCCCGCAACGCTGACGGCGGCGATCGCAGACATCACTCACCTAATCTGCGCCACGGGCACCACCGCGCTACCTTCTGACCGATGGGACTTTGAGGATTTAGGCAGCAATCCTATAGAGCAGGCGGCAAATTGGATCAAGGTGTATTTAGATGAAGCGTTTCGCAATGCCAAGGCCCGGAATTCTCCTGAAGTCGTGGATGCGATGGGGGTAAGCAACCTGGTACAGGCCGCGCCCGAAACGTTGCAGCGGTTTGTGTTTGTGTCGTCTTGCGGGGTAGCGCGTAAAGATGAGTTTCCCTACAACCTTTTGAATGCCTATGGCGTGCTAGATGCCAAGGCTAAAGGCGAAAACGCAATTTTGCGCGCTGGTCTGCCCTACACCATTATCCGGCCCGGTCAGCTAACCGATGGGCCTCATACCTCGCGCGATTTTAATTCTTTGGTGCAGGCGAGCACCGATAGCAAGCTAGGCGTCGAGATGGCAACGGGCGATACGCTCAACGGGCAGACGAGCCGGATTGATGTGGCAGCGGCTTGTGCGGCCTGTTTGGACATTGAGGCGGCGAAGAATAAGGCGTTTGAGATGATTAATAAAGGCGATCGCCCCACCGTAATTGACTGGGCCACTCTATTCTCAAATGCTTAAGCTCGTACGAAGAAGTGCCTTCATAGCAAACTTAACAGACATGCTTCAATAGCTATGAAAAGCTTACAATGCATATAAGGGCTAGCTTACAGGTGAGTCTGATGAAAAGATACCACAAGCTGCTAGGGATTAAGATGCCACCAGTTTCTAAGCTCGATCAAGTTTTAGAAAGTATTGAAGTGCTGTCTTTTGAAGACCAAGAGATGCTAATTGACTTGGTACATAGACGGTTAGTAGAGCGGCGGCGAGATGAAATTGCTAAGCATATTGCTCAAGCTGAAAAGGATCACAAGACGAACCGCGTGTTTCGAGGCACGGTTGAGGATGCCATTGCTGAACTGAACCTATCAGACACAAGCCAGTCAAAGGAAGCAGGCTTTACCGAAACATCTAATAACCAGCATTTGCCAAAGTCTTAGGCACTTCAGCCTCAATGCCTTCGTCCTGGCAGTAAGCCAGATAATCATCAATAGTTGCCTCAAAATCTCGCTTAGCCGCTGTCACAGTTCCACCACGGAAAGACAAACCAGCCTTATCCATATTCACCACATATCCAGAAATTACGTCACTGTCTGGATCAATGACGACTTTTCCTAAATAGCCCTTATGCTCAAAATCATAGAGTAGATTAGCCATAAGATTATTTATTTCCTTTCGGTTCTATTCCATTAGCCTTCAGCCATTTACGGATACCCTCAACGGCCCCCGCATCTATCGAGTCCGAGCCATGTGGTGCGGTTTTTGCAGGTTGGACGAGCATAGATTTTTTCTAGCGTAGTTTGCTTTGGTTTAGACATCGCTGTTCAAGCCAGGGTTACACTAAAAAATTCACGCCGACCCAAAGTAGGAGGAGGGAACCAAAGACGCCGAGCCAGAGCTTAAACCTAATGTCCATTGCGAGTTCTGTAAGGGATGAAATTACTATCCCAATCCTAACTAGAAATTGTTGCCTTTTAGCGTGAGATTTTCCGTACCCAGTTGCTGTTAAGTACTCGTATAGCTTTCGGCCTGCAATCGGAACATTTCTTCGTAGCGGCCTTGTTGCGCCATAAGCTGCTCGTGGGTGCCGTTTTCGATAATTTCGCCATTTTCTAACACCACGATGCGGTCAGCCATGCGAACGGTAGAAAAGCGGTGACTGACGAGAAAGGTCATTTTTCCCTGGGTGAGTTGGCGGAAGCGCTCGAAAAGGTCATGTTCGGCGATCGCATCCACTGCTGCCGTGGGCTCATCCAAAATTAGCACCTGCGCCCCAGACATAAATGCCCGCGCCAGACCAATTTTTTGCCACTGTCCGCCTGAGAGATCAACGCCGCCAGTAAACATTTTGCCCAGCACCGTTTCGTAGCCTTTGTCTAAGCTGGTGATGACGTCGCTGGCCCCGGCATTGATGGCGGCCTGCTCGATTTGCCGGTTGTTGGTGCGACCCGGCAAATTCCCAAAACCAATATTGTCCTTTGCGCTTAGCGCATAGCGGGCGAAATCTTGAAACAGCACGCCAATATTACGCCGCAAAGATTTCAGGTTAAAGGCGCTTAAAGGAATATCGTCAATCGCAATCAGGCCGCGATCAATGTCATATAGCCGGGTCAGCAACTTCAGCAGCGTCGTTTTGCCAGAGCCATTGAGACCGACTAGGGCAATGCATTCTTCAGGGCCAACCGTGAGATTGATATTTTTGAGCGTCGGAGAATCGCTGCCGGGATAGGTGAAATATACATCTTTGAGGATCAATCCTTCGCGAATAGGCTCTGGAAAGGGCTTGGCATGGGCTGGGCTGGTGACCTGCGGGCTGAGGTCGATAAATTCAAAGTATTGAGAGACGTAGAGATTGAACTCGTACAGAGTGGCAATGCTCAGCAAAATGCTCGATGTGGCAGCTTGGGCCTGCTGAAAGGTACCTGCGTACAGGGTCAAATCGCCAATGGTTACCAGGCCGCGAATGGTTTCCCACAGAACCAGGGCGTAGGCCCCGTAAAAGCCCACGGCTGAGACGATTTCTAAGCTGACTTGAGCCAATCCCTGCCGCCGAGCCAGTACCTTTGATTCTTGGTTAAAGTCTTCGCGAATGCTGTGGTACTGCTCTACTAAATAGCTGCCCAAGTTGAACAGCCGGACTTCTTTGACAAACTGAGGCTCGGTCAAGACCTTGCCGAAGTAGTCAGCGAGACGGCGGCTGGGGGTTTGGCGGCGGGTCATCCAAAAGCGACGCTCGGAGAACCGAACGCTAACCCAAAAGGTCGGCAGAGCGCTGAGTAATAACAGGACAAAGACGAGCGGATTGAATCGCAGCAGGAGGGCGAGCAGGCCAAATAATCGAGTGACTTGGCCCAAAAGCGTGAGCGATAGGCGCAGCACTCGCATGGGGTAGCTGCTACCGCTTTGCTGGGCGCGATCTAAAACATCGTGAAATTTGGATGATTCGTAATGGGCCAAATCGAGCCGGGTGGCTTGCTGGAGGAGTTGCGTGTTGGCATAGAGAAGGAAGCGATCGCTCATTACCTGGGTGTTGTACCCGTCAAGCTGAGTCAGGATCGCCTGGAGTAGCAAAAAGCCAAAGCCTGCGGCGACTAAGGGCAAGAGGGATTGGGTGATGAATGCGATCGCCGCCCCCTCACCCACCAGCGCCACCACCCGATCCACAATCAGCTTGCTGATATAAATTTGAGTGGCGGGGATTAACGAACTAGTCAGCGTGAGAAAAATGCTGACCATTAATGAGACTGGCGTAGCGGCCCACACCAAGCGAGTCAGCCGAGGCATGTTCTTGAAAATGGCCAGCGAACTCGTCAGTTTTTGGGCGATCGCCGTCAGTTTAGCGCTTGATATCAAATACGAACCTACAAAACAAGAATTACCCTTACTAGGGTAGCGTTTTCGCCTTGAGAGTCGTTGAGGAAGACCGCACCTGCGCCTAGACCTGTTAGCTAAAGCAGATCAGCTAAGGCAGAACCGTAACAGGCGTCCCTACGCTCACTTGGGAAAACAGCGCCACGACATCGTCATTACGCATCCGCACGCATCCATTAGAAGCGGCCTTGCCAATCGAATCAATCGTCGGCGTACCATGAAAGCCAAAAGACCCGTCTGCGCTGCTAGCAAACCCGATCCACCGCAGCCCTAGCGCACTGTTTGGCCCCGGCTCATGCACTTCACCTGTCCACGGACTCTGCCAAACGGGATCGACCACCATTTGCGAAACGGCAAATTGACCGACTGGCGTGGGCGTATCGCTTGCGCCGATCGCCACCGGATAGCTGCTAACCAGCATCTCGCCGCTATAAAGATGCACCCGGCGATCTTGCAGGCTTAGAACAACGCGGCTGTTAGTGGTCGCAGAAGGGGCGATATCAGCGGTAGGCGCGGATCCACCACGGTTGAGGTTATCGGCTGGCGTTACAATCGGTTGACCTGCTGCGGCAGGTGTATTTGCAGCCGCTGCGTTTGGTGAAGACTGAGCAAATGTATGCGAAGAGACGCCTAGAAGCAGTCCAACAGACAGCAAGGTAAAAAGGGGCCACCTCTTTTGCATCTTCATTGTTTTCTCAGTTTTAAAGACAGCTTTTTTAGAGACAGCTTTGCAGGCAGTCTTGGATGTGAGCCCGCAGACTACCATTGGTTTGCTTACCAGAGCCCTCGGACGGGTTCTTGCACTTCAGGGTCACTGGCTGGTGCGGCGGCGGCGGGTTCAATCGGTTCAATAGCAGATTCCCTGGCGGGTGCAGCAGCCTCAGGCTGACGTGGTGGCGCTACGGGTACGGCTGTTGTGGTGCGATCAATGGCACCTTGTTGCAAGTCAGTGGTGCGCGTGACTTGAGCTGGCGTGCTGGTAGTTGCAGAGGAGGTTGGGGTGTCGGTGGTGCGAGCTTGGAGCTGATCGGTAAAGCCTGTGGGCAGCAGTACCTGATCGACTGCATGAATAACACCGTTGGTAGCATCGACATCGGCCTGCACTACGTTTGCGCCATCGACGGTAACGCCACTAGGCAGAACGGCAACGGCCACTGTGCCATCGAAGGTTTCAAACTCACCGGACGTTAGCTGGTCGGCGGTGGTGTCACCGTAGGCGACGTGGTTGTACAGCAGCTTGACGAGCAGATCCCGGTTCTCGGGCAGGAGCAACGAGTCCAGGGTACCGGGGGGAAGGGCGCTAAAGGCTGCGTCTGTTGGGGCAAATACGGTAAAGGGGCCATCGCTGGCTAAAATTCCGTTCAGATTTGCGGCCTGGACGGCGGCGGCTAAAGTGCTGAACTCTGCTGTGGTCGCGGCGATATCGACGATGCTTTGGCTGGTATCAGTGGTTTCAGTAGGCTCGCTGCTGTCGGTGTCGCTGAGAATACTAGGTTTTACGAGAACGGAGGCGTTAGCAGAATCTGCGATCGCCAGTCCTACGCTCAAAAGGCCAGCGGCTAGGGCTGCGTTCAACAAGCGAATCCCTAAGAAGTGATTGAATACCATAGCTCCTAATTATGCTTAAGCGTTTTTACTTACAAGGAAAAGTGTACAGCAACATTCAATGCTGTAAAAGATTCCGTGAATCTACTTAAGCTTGCCGAATTAAGCTTGCCGAATTAAGCTTGCCGAATTAAGTGCTAATCAATCATTAGACAAACGGCCAGGCATTGTTTAATGCGCTTGAACGTTCTCAGGCAGTCTCTCGGCTCTGTCAATGCTGAGAATATTTGTAACTCGCTTAACCGCAGAATTCTTAGACGCCTTGTCTTCGTTAACCCTTTGCTTATGGCCGATCGAAGTGCTCTGCAAAAGCATCGAATTGCCAAAAATAGGAACGCTAACCTCTGGCCTACTCATCGCAGGTGTCTTCTGAAGATAGTTCGACAACCTGCTTAAGAAAGCCGTACTAATTCTGGTGGAAATTCGCTTTTTTGGTTGATGAACGGGCTTAGCAAACTGAACCAGTGGTACCTCTTTAACCAGGCCCACAAATATCAGGCGAAACCCAATTTTTTGAACCTCCAGCGTAGGTATCTGCAAAACTCTTGCAACTTTAGACAAAGACAATCCCTTTTTTGCCAAGCGCAGAACGTCTTTCTCCTGACTGTGGAGCCGATAGGTGGGAATGTCACCCTCTAATGGCTTCAATCCAGAGTCTGGACTCGGTAGCTTCTCTAGCAACGCTCCCCAATTTTTGAGCAGGCGCAGGCTCGGCAGGGTGATGTCGGTAGCCCGAATTCTCACCCCTGTCATTTCTAGATAAGGGCGAGCGCTCAGCGCATGAAAAGCAAACTGAACATCTGCAGATTCCAACAGCACACAGGTGTGTCTGAGCACTTGAGAGGCAAAGAGCGATTTTAGCTGTTTGCTAGTCAAGATAGTGCAATCTTCGAGAAATTTTCCGAGGGCAACGTCGGCAGGGCATCGGCGCAATAGTTGAGGCAGGGTAGCGTTTTGGATAAGCGCTCGTTTTTGCAAGATGTTCAGCAAGCCTAATCCGTCCAATCGACTAGACGCCGCGAGTAAATTTCCTTTCTCAAACCAGAGGTAGTGAGCCCTTTCCTCTAGATCGGGGCTCCCAATAGGCTTTAAAGATAGACGACCTGTTTGCTGACTCTCTTGCAGAAACTTAAACAGCTCAGGTAGCGAGAACTCGGAAGTCAGACCTTGGAGATTCATAAATTTTACCGACTGGGCTAGCGGTTAAAAGGCATTGAGAGCACCGTGATAATTAACTGGGGTAGATACCATAATTATATTGAGAGGATTCAATGCATAACCAAGGATTTCTCTGTACTTTTGATAAGTATGTTTTCGGATGGAAGACGAATTGACATAAATGTTAACAATGCCAGCCCAAGCGATCGACGGCTGACTGGCAAGCGCTTATTTATGTGCTGTGAGCAGGTGCTAAGGCAAATTCGCAAACGAGAAAAGGGGACGAGATTTTAAATCTCGTCCCCTTTAAAGACTGGCAGGCTGGCCATCTTGGTGGTGTTGATTCGAGTGGCTAATTCGCCGTGATTCGTCCGCTACGGAGCCGTTTGGTGCGCAAATCGAATGTACTGATAAATAAGCGTTTCTAGCGCATGCGTTACTGAAGTGGGATCCATTGCGTTGACGGAAACGAAAGGTGGACGCTGAATTCTGTTTGTAAAGCCAGTGGCGATCGCAACATTATCAAAGCTCCAAGCGTTCTCACAGTCTGAGTGCGTCACCCCTACGATCATCGGCAGTGAAACGCGATCGGCCATAAACTCATAAATTAGTTGCGCTTTGCGAAATTCAGCAGGTCTATGAGCAGGCACCAACAAAATATAAGCGTGGGCATAGGTAATCAACTCTTCCCACATAAAGTCAAATCGAGCTTGCCCAGGCGTGCCATACAAGTGAAGCACCATCTCAGGGTCAAACTGCAACCGCCCAAAGTCAAACCCAACGGTCGTTTTTTCTTTCAAAAAACTCGTTTCGTCCGTGGC
This sequence comes from Phormidesmis sp., assembly GCA_049791095.1. Classification (GTDB taxonomy): domain Bacteria; phylum Cyanobacteriota; class Cyanobacteriia; order Phormidesmidales; family Phormidesmidaceae; genus Phormidesmis. Next base: position 179,168 of record JBAQZP010000123.1, on the reverse strand, counting down.
CTTGCGGTCAGTATCAACCACATCAATCTCACTGACGGCGCGAATAAACGTAGACTTACCGGCTCCGACCGGCCCGGTGACGACCAACCTCATAATTTCCATATTTATCGTTTGGGTTATCGTTTGAGTCTGTGGTTGTTCTCATCGTCATTTTAGCGGTTGTATCAACCGTCGTACCATCGTTTGCCAGCAGCGTGGCAATCGCTAAAGTCACCACACCGCAGGCACTAGCATTCTCATAAGATGAGCTTTCTCAAATCAAATACAGTAAGCCTAAGCAAGCACCATTTTCAGCTCCGCTACCGCCTGCTTGATAGATAGTTGTATTAAACCTTGCTTAGCCGCCGCCGCCGCTAAAACCAGCAAAACAGCCTCCTGCCCGCAGTTAGTTAACATGCAGTATCCCTGACCGCCTTCTACAAACACACGCCCCACTTCGCCTCGCTGCAACTCGCCACCAATCCGTTCGCCAATAGAGAGCATTGCAGCGGCCATCGCCGAGACTCTCTCTTCATCCATATCAGAAGGTAGCGTAGAGGCCAGCGGTAAACCATCAAGGGTGACCAAGGCCGCGCCCTGAATGTCGGGGCCGTTGCTAACGAGATTTTGCAAAGTCATTTGAATTTTTTGAACGTCCATAGCCATAAGAAAAAATATTCCTAAAAATGAGGGTTAAACTTGTCAAATAGCGTCTGTCAAGCTAAAGTGCGTGAAGTTAAATTAGCGGGGTAAGTTCTATCACGTCGTGATCGCCACCTCGCAACACAGAGGCCACCTGTTTTCCTCGCAGCCGCTTCCCCGTAACTTCTTCTAGAACGCCTTGGATTGCGCCCATTGTGTAAGACAACTCTCGCTCAGATCCTGGCGCTTCACCCGAAGAACAAACAGTTTCCCGGCAGTACACCCGCAAAGCACCTGCTTCAGCAGGCTCAATTTTGTCGATCATGCATAGCCGAGTCCCTTTGATACCCAGCGCTGAATTCATCAGTTCTGCAATCTCATTTAGCTCTCCTGGCGTGCCTGACAAGCCAAGTTCTTTGGCTAGCTGTTTCCCTCTGGCTCGACCAGCCGCCACCAAGGCAATCATGGCAGCTCTTTTTCCTAAAGCATCTTCGATGCCAGTCACAACGGCCCTAAAGCAAATGATGCTGTTAAAGTCGCCCAAATGATTGCGCAAAGTATTCTGGGCTAAGGTTGAGTCCACGTTTTCTCCCTCTATTAAGTTCCGAATCCAAGCAGTCCAGCGACCCATGATCTCTATCTCGATTGTTTGCCCGAATGATGGCCAAGGCTCATGCCTGGTGAGCATACCCGTTCATTTTGCTTAGGGTCAAAAGTGAGCAAGGTCAAAGGCAGAGCTAGCAATTTTTGCAGAGCCTGTCAAAACAGCACTTAGAAAAACTGCATTTGATGTTTGCTGCTGCAACGCTTGTACTCTACCTAGTTATTTCTAATGGTCTGGAGTAGTTTCAGGTTATTTTTGATTTTTGTTTGATCTGTGTTTAAAGCAAGAACTTTGGGAGCCTGTTCGTTGAATAATTTCCTCAACCCCTATAGGAGGTGCTGAAATTTATCTTGAGCACCGAGCGTTTTAACCGCTTGTTTGATGTCTTGGGTGCGATCTTTTTTGACAATGAGGGTGGCGTTGCCATCGCGGACGACGACAATGTCTTCGAGGCCGATGGTGACGATTACTTCATCGGGGTCGGCGCTGTAAAGAATGCTGCCGGCGGTGTCAATACCGACGTGCTGACACATTTCTATATTCTGATTGTCGCCTTTTAACAGGCGCTCGATGGCGTTCCAATCGCCCAGATCATCCCACCCAAAATTAGCGGGTACTACATAGGCGCGGTCGGTCTTTTCCATGACGGCATAGTCGATGCTGAGCTTGTCAAGGGTGGCGTAGGCATCTACCCCTTTTTCGATCAGGGCGTGGGTCATCTCGGGCGCATGAGCTTTTAGCTCGGCAATCATTACAGCGGCGGGGAAGATGAACATGCCGCTGTTCCAGCTATACTTGCCGCTGCTGAGAAAGGTTTCAGCCGTAGCTTTGTCAGGTTTTTCGGCGAAGCGACTGACTTTGTAGGCTGGCAAATCGATGACGCTGCCAGCGGTGAGCGTGCCGGCGGCGCTGCCTTGTTCGATGTAGCCGTAGCCGGTGGAAGGGAAGGTGGGGGTAATGCCTAAGGTCGCGATCACCCCCTCTCTAACCGCTAATGCCATCGCCGCCCGCAGCGTATCGCAATAGCGAGCTTCGTCAGTAATGTAGTGATCGGCTGGGAAAAAGCCACAGACCGCCTCATCGCCAAAGCGCTTGGCCACTTCCAACGTTGCCCAGGCCACCGCCGGGGCCGTGTCTCTGCCTTGTGGCTCGACCAAAATATTTTCGCTGGGCATTTTTGGCAACTGCTCGGCGACGCCGTCAGCCAGGTGCGCAGCGGTAATCACAAAGAGCTGATCCCAGCTAGCGAGGGGCAAAAGCCGGTCGGCAGTGGACTGAAGCAGGGTGCGATCGCCCCCATCCAGACATAGAAACTGCTTAGGGCGCTTCAACCGGCTCACCGGCCAAAAGCGCTCGCCTTTACCACCGGCCAAAATAATTGGGATAAAACGCGCCATATCAACTACTATGCCATCCAAAGATTCCGGTCTATCCTACCGCCCGGCAGAAGTTCAGGCGCTATAATTCGCTTAATAATTGATTAACACATCATAGATTCACAAAGTTCTATCCAAAACTTTGGGTTTGGCCAAAATTTTGGAGCGTCCACTCCGGTAGCTGCTTATAGGTGGCAGATCTATTTACTAAACAATTTACTTTACCCGCATGGACTAAATAACTGTCTTGCGAAGCACCTACTAGCCCGCCAGTATCTGATAAATTCACAATGCATTACTAATGACTATCCTTTTCCAGTGCCACAGCAATGACCACTCAGCCTGATAACCCAGAGGCCACCCCTGGCGCTGAAAAGCCTACTACTTCATCTGACGCTCAGCCCAATCAGATCCTCAGCGACGCCCCGAGTGGCGATGCCTCAAGTGACGCTCCCCATGACTCAACTCGCGACTCAACTCGCGATTCAATTCGCGATTCACTGAGTCACCAAACTGTTCGTCTGCCAGCACCTTTGCCAGCACTGAGTGACCTTGGGAGTAATCTTGGGAGTGACCCTGGCCCTGTACCCATTCGCGCAGACCATAGAACGCCACCTACAGACGCAAAAGGGGGGGCGATTGTCTTGGTAAAATCAACCAATCAGCCGACTAAAAAGGCAGGTCGCTTTAGCCTTCCGGGCTTGCTAAAAAATGCGCTTTGGGCAGCGGTATTTGGCTCTACCGCCTTTGCAGCGGCAGGGCTTGGGGCGGTGGCCGTTTTGACATTTCCGTTTCACCAACAAGTCAGCGGTGAAACGGTAGCCCCACCGCTAAGCGACCTGTGGCGCTCGGGCTTTCGCTATCAGGTTTCTCGCCCAGTCAACATTTTGATTATGGGCCTAGATGAGGCTCGCGATGTGGCGGGCGCAAAGCCTGGCGATTTAGTGGGCCGTACGGATACGATGCTGCTCATTCGGGTGGATCCTGGGGAAAAAGTCGTTAACTTGATGTCGATCCCTCGCGACACACGGGTAGAAATTCCGGGTTATGGCGTCGATAAAATTAATCAGGCAAACTTTGAAGGTGGCGCTGAGCTAGCCGCGCAAACGGTGATGCACAACTTCGATGATGTGCAGATAGATCGCTATGTGCGGATCAGTACCGAGGCCTTTAAAGAAATTGTAGATCTGGTAGGCGGCATTGAAGTACTGGTGCCAAAGGCCATGCAATACGAGGACAAAACGCAGGGATTGGTGATTGACTTGCAGCCTGGCCTGCAAATGTTAGACGGCGACCAGGCCGAGCAGTTTGCCCGCTTTCGCCAGGACTCGTATGGCGATATTGGCCGGGTACAGCGACAGCAAATTTTGCTGAAAGCGCTGCGTCAGCGAATGACGAACCCGACTATACTGCCCAAGCTGCCGCAGATTGTGCGGGTGCTGCAAACCCATATTGACACTAACCTTAGCTTAGAGGAAATGCTGGCACTGGCAAGCTTTGGACTGGATCTCGATAGTGAAGCCTTGCACATGGTCATGCTGCCGGGGCGCTTTAGCGACCCAGAAGAGTACACGGCGAGCTATTGGCTTTCGGATGCGTCGGCCAGTCGGGATCTAATGCGGACTTATTTTGCGACGCAGCCCGCTGAACTGGTGGCCTCTAGCGCTGGCAATGACGTGAACTATTATGAGCCGCCGTCAGAACGGGTTGTCAACGGTTTGCGAATCGCAGTACAAAATGCCACGAATGATCAGTATGCTAGCTCTTCGATGGCCGAGTACCTGAGAAATCAGGGCTTTTATAATGTGTATGTGATGCGCGATTGGTCAGATGTGAGCCAAAGCACTGCTGTGGTGGCTCAGCGAGGCGATCTTGGCAGCGCTCGGTCTGTGCAGGCATCTATTAATATTGGCGAGGTGGTCTCTGATTCTACGGGCGATATTGACTCTGACCTGACGATTCGAGTAGGGGAAGACTGGCTGATGGAGGTTGATCCGGCGTGGCAGCGGTTGCCGTATGACGGGCCTAGATAGATTCTAGATAGATTTTAGATAAACCCGATAATCAAGCAGGTATTAGCGAAATAGGCGGTGAAATGAGTCTACTTTCTATTGGCATAGCATTAGGACTAGCCTGTGGTTGGGTGTTGCTGTTTGCCACGCCAGTTAATCCGTCTTAAAGCCCGTCTTAAAGCCCGTCTTAAAGATGGTCTACGATTTGATGGCGAATATTTTCTCAATCACTTCCTGTACTGCCTTGTCGGGTGTGGAGGCTCCGGAGGTGACGCCGACTGAAATTTTGCCAGCGGGCAGCCAGTCGCGCTCGGCGACTAAATCATCTTGATGGAGCGGCTGGTGTTGGATGCGGTTGCCGGGGCCTACGCGCGCAGCGCTGTCAATATGAAAGGAAGGCAGGCTGCGTTCGATGGCGATCTCTTGCAGGTGGGTGGTGTTGGAGGAGTTGAAGCCGCCGATGACCACCATTAGATCGATGTCGGCATTGACCAGGTTAAACATGGCGTCCTGGCGTTCTTGGGTGGCGTCGCAGATGGTGTTGAAGCTGTGGAAATGATCGTTGAGGTCGATTGGCCCATATTTTTTGAGCATCGTGCGCTCGAAGAGTTTGCCGATTTGTTCGGTTTCGCCTTTGAGCATGGTGGTTTGATTGGCGATGCCGACAGCGTTTAGATCGCGATCAGGATCAAAGCCTGGGGAGTGGGCGTTGGTAAATTTGGTGAGGAAGCGATCGCGATCGCCCCCATTCAAGATATAGCTAGCCACGTATTCAGCTTCAGCTAAATTCAGCACAACTAAGTAGGTACCGGCAAATGAGCTGGTGGCGACGGTTTCTTCGTGCTTGTACTTGCCGTGAATAATCGAGGTAAAGTCTCTTTTCTTATGCTTCTCGACCGTGTTCCACACCTTGGAAACCCAGGGACAGGTGGTATCGACGATGGTGCAGCCCTTGTCATGCAGCAGCTTCATTTCCTGCACGCTGGCACCAAAGGCTGGCAAAATCACCACGTCGCCTTTGCCCACGCCCGAGAAGTCTTTTGCGCCGTTGACTAGCTCAATGAACTGCACGTCCATGGCTTTGAGCTGCTGGTTAACTTCGGGGTTGTGGATAATTTCGTTGGTGATCCAGAGGCGCTGTTCGGGGAAGTGCTGGCGGGCTTCGTAGGCCATGGCGACGGCGCGTTCTACGCCCCAGCAAAAGCCGAAGGATTCGGCCAGGTGAATGGTGACGTCGCCCTCAACTAGGCGGTTACGATTGGCTCTAATTTTTTGGATGAGGCTGCTTTCATATTGCGACTTCATCTCTCCGGCTACGTCTTCTTTTTGGCCAAAGCCCTGATTGCGATAGTAATTTTCGGCGTGGTTAAGGGCGCGCTTGAAGGCTTTGGTATCCATGGAAGTTATGCAAGTATCCGCAACGGCTGCTACAACTATTCAGTTTACTTCAGATAGATAGGGTCTCTAGGAGGATGGACGCGATTAGTGAGGTATTACTGAAGTTTTAGTTGGGCATATAGCGCGATCGCACTACGCCAGACTAAATATCCCTGCCGGTTCAAATGCAATCCATCTGTGGTCAAATCGGTGCGCAATTCACCCTCGCCGGTGACAAAGATTGGATACAAGTCGAGGTAGTAGGCGTTATTGTCAGTGGCGATTTTTTCGAGCGTGCTGTTTAAGGCAACGATGCGATCGCTATCCAATGCCAGTAACTTATCGCGGCTTTCCCAAGTAGAATTCTCGCCGCCGTGAGGCAAAATCGACTGTACGACAATTTGCGTATCCGGGTGATCTTGCTTTAATTGCGCGACAATCTGCTTGTAATTGTCAATAATTTCCTCATCCGATTTGCCCCAGATCAAATCATTGATGCCAATCATTAAAAAGACGGCTTCAACCTCATTGTTCTTCAGTAAATCCAGCCTTTTCAGCAAGCCCTTTGTCTTCTCGCCCGAAATGCTCTGATTGATCCACACCCGCCGCCCCGGCATCAGCTCACCTGGAAACCACAGGCTGAGCGAGTCTCCTAGCAGCACGGTCAAATGGTCTGGATTTTTCAGAGCCATCGACTTCGCTTCTGCCTTCAGGACATTGACCCACTGTTCGTACGTCAGTGTTTGCTCGCCGCCCGGACGCGGCAGTTCCATGACTGTATCGGCGATCGCCGCCGCTGTGTCCACTGGCGGCGCGCCCGATATCAGCTCAGTTTCAGGAAAAGTCGATGTTTCTTGCCAAAAGGCCATCAAACTGCCAAACAGTACGCCATTCATCACAAGCGACAGCGCTGCCCAGTTTGGAATTTTAGTGAACCACTTAACCACGGGTGAATTCAAACGAAAGACTGCGGTATGAGATCGTAAGACCAGATTTTAATCGCATCTGCACGCCCTGCCTAGCGTATTTGCTAAGGTTCCGTAAGAACACGCGATCGCCTAGCATCAGACGATACAGTGACTAAATCGGCCATTAAAGCACCCTGCGGAAATCGAGCACGCTGACAGAGCACGCCTATACATTAAACCGGAACAGCATCACATCACCTTCTTTGACGGTGTATTCCTTGCCTTCACTACGCACCAGTCCCTTTTCCTTTGCCGCCGTCATCGAGCCCGACGTCACCAAATCTTCATAGCCCACCGTCTCCGCGCGGATAAAGCCTCGCTCAAAATCGGTATGAATCACGCCCGCTGCCTGCGGTGCCAGCATCCCGGCCCTAATCGTCCAAGCGCGAGTTTCCTCTGGCCCGGTGGTGAAGTAAGTGCGCAGCCCTAACAAATCGTAGGTCGCTCGAATTAACGACTGCAAGCCCCCTTCTTCGACCCCTAATGCTTCTAAAAAGTCTGCTCGCTCTTCCGCTGGAATTTCCAATAGCTCGGCCTCTACCTGCGCCGAGACCACCACCACCTGAGCCTTTTCATTCTCCGCCTGTTCGCGTACCTCATCGACCCAACTATTGCCCTCTGCCAGGTCATCTTCAGAAACATTGGCAGCGTAAATCACTGGCTTGCGCGTCAGCAAACCCAAAGGCTTAATGATCGCTTCCTCATCTTCATCTAGTGCTACCGTGCGAGCCGCCTTGCCCTCATCCAATATCGGCTGTATTTTCTCCAATATCTCTAGCTCAGCCTGCGCCTCTTTATTATTGCGGGCCTGCTTGCGAATTCTATCCATCCGCTTATCAATTTGCGATAGATCCGACAGGGCCAACTCCAAATTAATCACTTCAATATCGCGCAAGGGGCCGATCGAACCCGACACATGAATAATGTCATCATTTTCAAAGCAGCGCACCACGTGAATAATCGCATCCACCTCGCGGATATTAGCCAAAAACTGATTGCCCAGTCCCTCACCCTGACTGGCCCCTTTGACTAAGCCCGCAATATCGACAAATTCTACTCGCGCTGGCAAAATTTCCTTAGAGCTAGAGATCTTTGCTAGCGCTTGCAATCGATCGTCTGGCACGGCCACAATCCCGACATTGGGTTCAATGGTGCAAAAGGGAAAGTTAGCGGCTTGAGCCTTGGCGTTTGCGACCACCGCATTAAACAACGTAGACTTTCCAACGTTGGGTAATCCAACAATTCCGGCTCTGAGCATAGGAGTAAATTAACGCGGACAAAGGGTTAGCTAAAGATTGCTTCCTCCAGCATAAAGGGAATAGGCATAAAGAGAATGGGGAATATTTCCTCCACCTGCTGCTATGCTTTGGCTACCGATAATTGTCTTTTCACATCTTCACCGCTAGCCCCCGTAAGACGATGCACCTCAATCGACTTGCCGATCCGTTCAATCTCAGCTTCACGAAGACAAGGACTGCTAAGTTCGTGGCGCTGTGTGTGATGCTGACAATTGGCTTTGGCAGCGGACTGAGCGGCTGTTCGCGTGGTGACTCGCCAGCGGCGGGCGAGGCGAGGGGCGATGAAATGCTGACTGCGCCGTCGGACTTGGAGAATAACGAAACCCAGGTGAGAATTACCGTCCCTGACGGTTGGATGGCGGTGAGAAATGGCAAGCGAGGCGCTGCCGATATTTATGCTAGCTATGAGCCCGCCAAGCTTTATGCCGTGGTGCTGTCAGAAAGTATTAGCGTTCTCAGTCAGTTTGACTTAGAAAACAACGCTGAGCAGTACCGCTGGCTGATTCGTGAAGAACTTGACAGGTTCGATGGAGAAACCCCGACGAAAACCGACTCTATTGATGGAAATTCGGCTGTACAGTACGAAATTAGGGGCCAAGTTGACGGGGTGCCGGTGGTGTATCTGCATACGACTGTTAAGGGAGATAGCGATTATTACCAGGTCGTAGGCTGGACGACCGCAGACAGCTATCGTGACAATCAGGAGATTCTGCAAGGGATCATCAAAAGCTTTAGAGGCTCATAGCGTTAATAGCAATAGTGAGTGTCCTTACCCAAAATGTTTATGCCGGTTCAACTTTTTCAGCAACTTTATCGAACGCTTTGTCTGACGCTGGTCGGCATGATCGCGATCGCAACCCTCTGGTTCAGCTTGGGCAATGCGCCCGCCCTCGCCGGGTTAGAGGATGACAACTACGATGGCAACATTTTTGCGCTGTATGCGGGCAATGGTTCGATTGTGCCGCCCCGGTTTGATTTGGCGACCTCGTTCAAGCAAGACAAACCAACGCTGCTGGTCTTTTATGTAGATGATAGTCGCGACAGCAAGCGGTTTTCGTCAGTGGTATCACAACTGCAAGCGCCCTATGGCCGGGCGGCAAACTTTATTGCTGTCGCCGCAGATTCGGTGCCAGTAAAGGACAGCTACGACAAGAATGAGGCAGGTTACTACTTTGCAGGCGCGGTGCCGCAGACGGTTTTATTTGATGCCGACAATCACGTTGTGCTGAATGAAGTTGGCCAGGTGCCCTATGAAAAGGTCGATGACAAGTTTAGAGAAGTGTTTGACTTACTGCCGCGAGAGGAGTCTGTAGAGCTGCGTCGCCGTTCGTTTAATGAGATCAATAGTGAGCTGGTGCCCGAATAAAGCAAGAAACTCGTCATGAAGGCGAGTTCTCAATTCTTAACGGGTACTTTTACGTAATTTCACGGGCTCAGGCGAACTAAAGGGCTATGATCGGCCTGCGGGTATATTGACGCAGGCTGACAAATGGTAGCGACCAAAATCTTGATTCTGGCTGCAAACCCTTCCAACACAACTCAGCTCCGACTGCCTGAAGAGGTCAGAGAAATTCAAGAAGGACTTGCGCTTTCGGAAGGGCGTGAGCAGTTTGAAGTGATTTCTCAGTGGGCGGTGCGGCCTGATGATTTGCGCCGTTCGCTGCTGAAGCACAGGCCGCAGATTGTGCATTTCTCTGGGCATGGTGCAGATGCGCAGGGTCTGGTGTTTGAAAATGAGGCGGGCCAATCGACGATGGTGCAGGGCAAGACGCTGGCGAAGCTGTTTCAGCTTTGCCCTGGGGTGAAGTGCGTGCTGCTGAATGCTTGTTATTCAAAGGCGCAGTCGAGTGCGATCGCCCAGCATGTCGATCATGTGATTGGGATGAATCGGGCGATAGGCGATCGCGCCGCCATCAAGTTCGCCGTTGGCTTCTATGATGCATTGGGCTACGGCAGACCCATTCACGAAGCCTTTGAGTTTGGCTTGCTGGCGATTGATCTAGAGAATATTCCTGAGTCGGCAACGCCGGTTTTGCACAGCCGGTTAGAGGCGAAGCAGCTAGTAGAAACGCAGGTGGTAGAAAATTCTGCTAGTTCGGAATCTTTGGTGACAGTGGTAGCCAGCCGAGATATTGAGTTTGCGGATGGTATAGAGAATTATGGGCTGGAGGGGACAGGCGGGACGCCTATCCAACAAGCGGGGTATTTAAGGAAACAGGCAGGAGAAAATCAAAAAGAAAGCTGGGTCGGGGGGCGGTCAGGGTTTGAGCAGCCTATAGATTTTGAGGAGCCGGAGGGGCTGGTGCCGCTGGATTCGCCTTTTTATGTGGAGCGATCGCCCATCGAAGCAGACTGCTACGAAGCCATTCAGCGGCGCGGTTCACTCATTCGCATCAAGGCCCCGAGGCAAATGGGCAAGACCTCTTTGCTGATTAGAGTGCTGAACCATGCCAAGCAGCAGGGCTACGAAACGGTGAGAATGAGTCTGCAAACGGCAGATGAAAAGGCCCTAGACGATCTCAATGAGTTTTTGCAGTGGTTTTGCTGCCTGGTAACCGAAGAGCTAGACTTGCCCGATAAACTGGCCGAATACTGGCAGGGATCACGGGGCATTGTGCGGCGGTGCCAGCGGTATTTTGAAAACTATCTGCTGGCCGAAATCGACAAGCCGATTTTGCTAGGGCTCGATGAAGTCGATCAGGTGTTTGAGCATCCCAAAATTGCCACAGATTTTTTTGGCATGCTGCGGGTTTGGCACGAAGAAGGCAAAAGCGATCCGATGTGGGCCAAGCTGCATTTGGTGATTGTGCATTCCAAAGAAGTGTATGTACCCCTCAGCATTAACCGCTCTCCGTTCAATGTGGGCCTGCCAATTGAATTGCGAGAGCTGAACCGTCTAGAGCAGCTAGATTTGATTTCTCGTCATCGGTTGCAATTCTCAGAGCCGGCCCTGAAGCAGCTTTTGACGCTTGTAGGCGGACATCCCTATCTACTTAGAGTCGCTCTGCACCGCGTTGCTCGGGGCCGAATGACGGTAGAAAAGCTGCTGGCAGAAGCGCCTACCGAAGGCGGCTTGTATAACGATCACTTGCGCCGTCACCTGCTAAATATTGAGGCGGACGCTGATCTGGCCGCTGCCTTTACGCGGGTGATTGAGGCGAAAGGGCCGGTGCAAATTGGCTCGACTGAAGCTTTTAAGCTCAGCAGCATGGGGCTAGTAAAGTATCAGGGCAATAGCGTGCTGCCGCTTTGCGAGCTGTACCGGCAGTATTTTCAGACTCGTTTGTGAGGGTAGCTGAATGGTCACCACTGAATACCGTTACCAGGTCGGCGGTAGCCTGCCTTCGGATGCCACCACCTATGTCAAGCGAGCCGCAGATGAAGCCCTTTATCAGGCGCTGAGCGCGGGCGAGTTTTGTTCAGTGCTCAACTCTCGGCAAATGGGCAAGTCGAGTTTGCGGGTACGCACTATTGCCCGTCTCAGAGCTGAGGGGGTAGCTTGCGCTTCGATTGACGTTAGCGGCTTGGGAACGACTAGCATTACGCCCAAGGAATGGTATTTCAGCTTGATTGACAGCATGGTGGCCCGCTTGAAGCTGGAGCGACTAGATCCTAGTTTTGATTTGGATAGCTGGTGGGACTCGCACGAGCGGCTGTCGGCGGTGAAGCGGTTGGGTAAGTTTTTGAGCGATGTGCTGCTGACGGTAATTCCAGGACAGATTGTGATCTTTTTAGAAGAGATCGACAGCGTCTTGAGTCTGCCGTTTGATACGCATGATTTTTTTGCGGTGATTCGCGAATGCTATGACGCTCGCCCGGAGTATCCAGACTTCTATCGGCTGACCTTTGCGATGGTGGGGGTGGCTGCCCCTGAAGACTTGATGAAAGATCGGCTACGCACACCATTCAACATCGGGACGGCGATTCAGCTTGACGGGTTTACGTTTGAGGAGGCCGCGCCTTTGCTGCCGGGGTTAGCCAAAAAAGTGAGCGAACCGGCAGCAGTGCTAAAGGCCGTGTTGCGATGGACGGGCGGACAGCCGTTTTTGACCCAGAAGGTCTGCCAACTGATCCTGCACGACCGGTCAGCTCAGGCGGCTTTAGACAAACCTTTACCGCATCCGCCTAGCCCCGAGCAGTGGGTTGAGTCTGTCGTGCGAACTCACATTATTGACAATTGGGAACGGCAAGATCAGCCTGCTCATTTGAAGACGATTCGCGATCGCATCACCCACAGCCGAACCCACGCCAGCCAGCTTTTGGGCCTGTACCAGCAAATTCTCACGCGCGGCAGCATTCTACAAGATGGCAGTTCGCAGCAAGTGTTGCTGAGGCTGTCGGGCCTGGTGGTAGAACGCCGGGGCGAGCTGCAAGTGTATAACCCGATCTACCGCGAAGTGTTTACCCAAGCCTGGATAGACCAAGCGCTGCTGGCTATTCGCCCCTATGGCGAGCAAATCAATCACTGGCTTGATACCGATAAGCAAGATGATTCGCTGCTGCTGCGCGGCGATATGCTCACGGCGGCATTGGCCTGGGCTGAATCTCGCAGTTTGGGCAAGCAGGACTATGAGTTTTTGGTAGAAAGCCAAAAGCTGGGGTTTTTGGAGCAACTGAGGGAAATTCAGAAACGGCTGGCAACCGCGCGGGGTGATTTGACCAGAGTCCGCAGGCGAACCGGCTGGCTAACTGCTTTGGGGGCCGGGCTGATCAGCCTTTCTACGGCAGGTGCAGTGGTGGCGCAGGGCAAGGCTTGGCAGCGGGTAGAAAAGGCGCAGGCAGAAACCCAGCAAGCGGAACTGGGCAAGCGAGCGGTGATGGCCGGATTGCGAGCGCTTGAAACTGAGAAAGGCGAGCTGCAAGCTGAGAAAGGCGAGCTGCAAGCTGATAAGGAAACGTTAGAAGGCGATAACCAAGCGCTGGCTGAAGAAAATGAGCAGGTGAGTCAAGCAATTGCTCAAGCCGAGGACGCACAGGCAGCGGCAGAAGCAGCTAGCCGAGATGCCGAGCAGCGAATTGCTCAAACGCGAACGGCACTTGACGCGGTAAATCAAGAACTGGACGCGAAAAGTGGTGAATCTGAAGCGTTACAAACTCAACTAAACGAGGTGAAAACGGAGTTTGACTTGGTTGCCCAGCAAAAGGATCGGCTCGCCGCGCAAACAGATGAGCTAGCGCAGCAAAAAGATCAGCTCGCCGCCGATGTGGAAACCCTAACGGCGCAGGCGAAGCGAGTGGGCGGAGCGCTGGACTCGTTTATTGGCACGCTGGGAATTCAGCGCTGGCGAAATGTGTTTTATCAGCTCGGCGGGTTTGAAAATGCGATTGATTATTTAGACCGTAGCTTTCAGCAGGCCGAGGAGTTAGGCGATTTGCGCGGGATGGGCTATGCCTACGGCAATTTGGGGGTAGTGCGTAACAACCTGGGCGATTATCAGACGGCCTTGGCGGATCATCAGCAGCATTTGGCGATCGCCCAAGACATCGAAGATATATCAGGCGAAGGGCAGGCCACGGGAAATATTGGCGAGGTTTACCACAATCAGGGCGTTTACCAGAAGGCGATTGAGTATCACGAGCAGTATTTGAACATTGCCAGAGAGGTGCGCGATCGCCTCGGTGAAAGCAAAGCGCTCACTAACCTGGGGCGAACCTATCTGGCCACAGGCGAGGTGCAAAAGGCCGAAGCTGCTCATCTAGAAAGTCTGGAGATTTCTAAAAAAGTAAAAGACCGGCTTGGCCAGAGCGAAACGCTGCGCTATTTGGGCGATGTGGCTGAGTTTGAAGGCAATGAGGAAGCGGCCTGGGCTTACTACCGTCAAAATTTGGAGCTGTCAAAGACTATCAAAGATCGCCTCGGTGAAAGCATTGCGCTCAGGAAGCTAGGCACGATGCATTGGGCGGCGGGCGCATATGACCAGGCCAAAGAGATGTACCGGCAAAGCTGGGCGGTCGCTGATGGCATTCAAGACTTTCAGGGACAAGGGCAAACGCTAGAAAAGCAGGGCGACGTTAGCCGAGATGAGTATAACTATTCGGAAGCGTTGAACTATTACGAGCAGGCGCAGGGCGTGTTTAAAAAGATTGGCGATCGCGGCGGCGAAGGCACGGTGCTCAGGCAAATTGGCGAAGTTTATCAAATCCAGACCCAGTACGATCGCGCCCGAGAATTTTACGACCAGGCGCTAGCGATTCATCAGGAAACCGAAGATCTCGCTGGGCAGGGCAAAACCCTCAATAGAATTGGCGAGGCATACTACCACCAAAGCTTTTATCAGCAGGCGTTGGACTACTACCAGCAAGCGTTGGAAATTAGCCGACAGCCGTTGGTAGGCGATCGCATCAGCGAAGCCAAAACCCTGCGCAACTTGGGCCGAGTTTATGCCTCACAGGGGCAATATCCTGAAGCGCTGAGCCACTATCAGCAGGCGCTAGCGCTCCAAAAAGAGATGGATGATCTGCGCGGTCAGGGTGCGACCCTGGTGAACATTGGTTTTACCCACTGGTATTTGAGCCAGTACGACCAGTCGCTAGATGCCTTGCAGCAGGCGTTGGCGATTCACCAAACCACAGGCGATCGCATCGGTGAAATCAACACAATGATTGAAGTCGGTCTCAACCACCGCACTCAAGGAAACCGAGAGCAAGCGCTGACAACTTACCAGCAAGCCTTGGCGATGAGCCAGGAAATTGACTATATAGCAGGCGTGGGGATGGCCACCAATGGCCTGGGCCTGGTTTATCAAGACCAAGGTGAATTGGATCGCGCCCTGAACTATTATGAGCAGTCGCTAGCGGTGCGCAGGCAAATGGGCGATCGCTCTAGCGAAAGTCGTTTGCTCAACAATATTGGGCGAATTTATGCCGACCGCGACCAGTATGCAGAGGCGCTACAGTTCTATCAGCAATCGCTAAAAATCAATGCCGAGGTTGGCCATCAGTCGGTAAAGGCCGACACCTTGAACAATATTGGCAATGTGTACAACGCTCAAAAAGACTATGCGCAGGCGATTGACTATTATCAACAGGCGCTAGATATTCGCACCGAAACGGGCGATCGCAATGGCCAAAGCAGAGCCCTCAACGATATTGGCCTGAGCTATTCTAACTTAGGAGACTTTGCCAACGCGCTGACTTACTACGAGCAGTCGCTGGCCCTACGCCGAGAAATTGGCAACCGCCGCAGCGAGGGCAAAACACTCAAAGATATCGGCCTGGTGTATCAACGGCAAGGTAATTTTGAACAGGCAATTAGCTATTACCAGCAGGCAATAGACATTAATCGAGAGGTGGGCGATCGCGCTGGTGAGGCCAGAACGCTGCGCAACCTTAGTGGCCTGCATGAGCAACAGGCAAACTATGCCTCGGCCTTAGAGCGACTGCAACAGGCCCTAGCAATTTGGCAAGCGTTGGGCAGAGAAGAAGAAGCTGACGACATTCGCAGTCGAATTGAACGGATTTCTCGCAAAATGCAATGAGGGTGAAGCTGTAGAATAAGTGGATATGAACGGGCGAGAAACTAAACTAGAGGTTGCCTGGTGGCACTATTGGCGGGGTGACTACGCAGCCATGAGCCGTTGCCTAGCAGATATAGCGGCGGGCACTCTACAATCCCCCGTTCGACTAATAGCCGACTGGCTGAGCGATTTTCAAGCTATCTCTCAGCGTCGAAAACATGTTTTTGACGTGGATAATTTCACCAATTTAACGGCGTGGAATGAGCTGCTCTATCACCTGCTAAAGATTGAAAACGCACCTGTAGTACCTGCACCAAATCAACAGAAATCTGATAGCTTTATTCTCTATCGAATCCTGGGTAGCGACTTACCGCCACGGCACTACACAGGCCAAACGCTAGCAAATTTGCAGTTTATTTTAAATCATGAGCCGCCTCTGCATCGCTGCAAAAAGGCATGGGTAGTCAACAGAATTATTGATGCTCAGCAGGAGCAAAAGATCTTAGAAACCTTAGAAGCGCATCATCAAACCTATCGGCATATTCCTTTTGATGAAGATGAATATGCTAAAGTCTCCTATGATTTCGAGAGTTTTTTAGAGGCTGATTTTTTGCGATCGCCCACCTTCCAAAAGCTCGATCGCAACAGTCAAATTTGGGCATGCGATCGCCCCTACCGGCCCAAAAATCTCGCTGCTATCAACCTCAATGCCGTCCGCAATCAAATCTTAGATGAAGGCCAACAGATCGCCGATTGGACAATGGTGCTAGACGGGGGCTGCTTTATCACCCATAACGCCTGGCGCAGCCTACTTAGCGTTCAGCCCGGCTACAAGCAGATCATTATCCCAATGGTTCGGCTCACCCATAACGAGCAGCTCTTTACCCCACAAGCCATTCCTGCCCCTACCGAAGAGCCTCAAATCGCCCTGCACAAAAGTTCCCAAGCTCGCTTTGACGAGTCACTACAATATGGCCGATTTACCAAAGTAGAGCTGTTCCGGCAGCTAAAAGTGCCGGGCGTTTGGGACAAATGGAACTACAAACCCTGGGAAAATAAGCACTGGCGCATCTCACCCGAAGCAGGGCAATGGACAAAGCTTGGCCGGGTAGCGCGGCTGTCTTCTGGGCATTCACTCGACTACGACCAGGGAAATTCAGGGCTAAGAGGTCGCACCGTTGACCGGCAGGCCGCCGTTTGGCAGTTTATTGACGCGATTGACGAGAGAATTTTTCGGCGGCGTTTTGGCCCTGAAAAACTGTTGTTCTTTAACGCGGCGACCCTCGCCCGGTGCCGCGAACAGTATCAGCGCGGCAATCCTCAAGCCACTCGCTTGGCCCAGCAGCTTATTCAGCTCGCGAACAAAGCACTGACGCATCCCGCTTATTCTGTGGTGCAAAAAGCGGATTTGCCACCCAGCGGAGACCGCCACGATTACTGGTCACTTGCGGCGTTTAGCTGGCCAGATCCGGCCCAGCCTGATGGTCTGCCGTATGTGTTTCGAGATGGGATGCGATCGCCCGCAACCGAACTCTATTCAACCGAAAGCCAACAATACGACCACACCCGGCTACAGCTAACGCTCGACAACACAACGGTGCTAGCGCTGGCCTGGTATATGACGGGCAATATTGACTATGCGCTTCATGCCGCCGAGCTAGTACGCACCTGGTTTTTAAAGCCCGCTACCCGCATGAACCCAAATCTAAACTATGCGCAAGTCGAGCTAGGAAAGAACAATAATCAGGGAATGCGCTGGGGCGTGATTGATACGAAAGATTTTTATTACTTTTTGGATGCTGTGAGGCTGCTGCAACAGAGCGATGCCTGGTCAGCGCCAGATCAGCGGGCGATGCAGAGCTGGTGCAAAAAGCTGTTGAGCTGGCTAAATGAGAGTAAGCAAGGGCGCTTGGAACGCTGCGCGGTGAACAATCATGGCACTTGTTACGACTTGCAGATAGCGGCATTGAGTGGGTTTTGTGATGATGCGATCGCCCTATCCAAAACCCTCGAATACAGCAAAATGAGAATCGCCAAACAGTTTTTGCCCAATGGCCAGCAGCCCTACGAGCTAAAGCGTAGCGCAACGCTGCATTACTGCACTTTTAACTTACAAAGCTGGGCTAACTTGGCAAAAATGGCCGAACATGTCGGGATTGATCTGTGGCACTACAGCGCTAACAATGGCGCTTGTTTGCAAGCCGCGTTTGAATGGCTGCTACCCTATTACAACCAGCCGTGGCCCTATAGACAAATTAAAATCTTTGAGAAGGAAAGGCTGTTGCCGCTGTATCAGATTGCTTGCGAAGTTTATCCGTCAGTGAGAGAGAACTCCGCGCTAGGCTCGATTCCTTCCAGCGATAGGATTGCGCCTCATGCTTACTTTGGTATTGCCCCTGGTTGGATGTTTGCACAGATCTCCTATTCCTCATCCAGTCTCGCTTTCTAAACAACTGAAACGATCGCCTGCCTTCAATTGCGATTTGCCGCGAGCTATCATCATGGCTGTCCAGGTAGTCCACCCAGGTTTCAACAGCATTCGGCTTCAGCACATCAGATAACCGTAAGTGGCCCACATACGCACCCTTCGCCATTCTCGTTGCTGCATCAGTAGCCTCGCCTGTAGAACAGTGGCTTAATTTCATCCATCTCACTCTCGGGTTCGCCGAATAGATCTTCTCAAGTCTGGAAACTCTCTCATCGCCCGTAGTCAACACACAGACTTCTAAATCGGTGTAGGTTTGGGCCAGCACACTCTCTATGGAGTCTTTTAACCCGCCTACCGTCTGATGTGCCAGAATGCAAATGGAGACTTTGGGCACTTCGTACATTCGGCCCGGCTGATACTTTCTATCTAATGGCAGCGGGCATTTCTCTTCACATCCCGCTTCGGCCAGCTTTTGGCCTTGCTTGCGATCGCTCTCATTCACCCCCCCCGGCGGCTCTTGATGCAAACACTGCGCCGCCTTCACCGGAATAAAATAATAGCCCGCATTATAAGCCCGATAGCCAAACTCACGATCTTCCCCACCCCAAGCGTGAAAGTCTTCGCTAAAGCCGCCGATCTCTGCCACCATTTTTTTTGAAAAGGCTAAGTTAGAGCCTACTACTGCTCGATAGGGATATCGCTCTGTTTTTAAATTATTTGTTTTCTCGTATACCGAAACTCTCCAGTCCTGCCAGGACTTGCGACCCTTCCACATTTCATTGCGGGTCTCAATTTCTGGCAGCGCTAGGGCAATCTCAACATTGTTCAAAATCTGGTCATCGGTGATTTCATCTGAACAGACAAACTGCCGTCCGCCAATCAAAAAGGCTTCGTCAGAGACATGCAGATATTGCATGTAAGCCTCAACTAATTCAGGCCGAGGAATCATATCGCACTGAAGCAAGATAATGTGGTCATGTTTTGCCTTTGCGATGCCAAGATTGCAGACTTTAGCTAGTCGAAAGCCTAGATCTGGCTGGCGAACATGGCTAAGCGTCAGATGCTGCTGATATTTTTGAATGACTGTTTCAATCCCATCGCTGCTGCCATCGTCGGCTACGATGACGTCAATTAAATGTCGTGGATAGCGCTGGTGGGTCAACGCCGCTAGCGCTTTAGCTAGCTTGTCCTTGCGATTGTAGGTAGGAATAATGATGGAAACGGGGAGATGATAGGGCTGGCGAGCGTGGACGAACTGTTGAACCTGTTGAGTGATGAATGTGTAGTCATTCCCTTTGCCAAGAACAACTGTCTCTGACCCTGGACTGAGTGTGCTGGCTGTCTCCAGAATATGCTCTCTGCTATACCGATAAAATTTCTCAGCGCTGCGCTGTAGCTGTAGGGCAATTCTGAAGTCGTCTGGGCTAAGTTTGTGGGCAATTTTGTAAAAGGCGATCGCACCACCCAGCGCGTTAGCCTCAAAAAGGGCATCTGCTAGATGAACATAAGCCTCTGCACTGTTTGGGTGCTTTTCTACCGCTTGATAGTACTGGCCCAATTCCAACAGCTTTTGAGACCTAGCTTCTGCTTGCCTACTGACCTTATTACCCTCAGAAAGGTCGTCAGAGCGGATCAACGGGTTGGTGTTCTCTTTGTAACCCTCATAGCTTGACAGAGCCTTTGGAAGGGCTGCTGTGCCTAACCGGCGATGGCAAAAGGCCAACCCGGCGTGATTGCCCTGCACCGTAAAGATCGCCGCTAAACTCTGGTAGGCTTCGCGACGATTGGGGGCTTGCCGCGTGACTTGGGTATAGCAGGCGATCGCATCTTCTAACCGCCCATCTGCCACCAACGCACCCCCCATCCGTAAAGTGGCTTCTGTAAAGCCTGGCCGCTGTGCGATCGCCCTTTGATATGCCCGCACTGCCTCAGAGTGCTTACCTTGACAGGTCAATGCATTCCCTAGCTTGTAGTTCAGATCGGCGGCGTCAGCGCCCATCGTCAGCGCATTCCGGTAGCTCGTCGCCGCATCCGGCCACTGGCCTAACTCACCTAGCAAATCTCCGATACGCTCTAGCAGATTGGCGTCCTTGATGCCATAGAACACAGCGGTTTGGTAGGCATGAACCGCCTCGGCTCGCTGGCCTTGCTGCTGATAGCGTTGGCCCCGTTCTACAGAAGCCCTGGCGTGATCGTTCATGGCTACCAACTCTCCTGATCGCGCTCAGTTCGCCTCGCTCGAAGCTGATTCACCTCGGCTGCCATTGCGGCCTGAGCCGTCTGGTTCCATTTAGTCACAATTGCTGCTTCAATCAAGGCGATCGCACTTCCTGTCCCATCCATCATCGACGACTCATCGCCTGCTTGCTCTGGAACGGTCTGTTGTCGAGAAGACGCCTGCTTTTGAGAAGCGCCATTCTCCATTCTTTGATTCAAGAAGATAAACGCGCTGGCAACGGCTTCTTCAGCACTGGTTACAATCTCGATGGGATTTTTCCCTAGCGCGATCGCCCGATCGAGCCGTTCGCGCTGAAGATCGTCAGCCCTTGTCCAGGGAAACGCAATCAAAGGAATGTCAAACGCTTGGCAGGCATAAACTGTCCCGTAGTCGCCCGACCCAATCACCAAATCTACCCCTGGCAAATAGTCGATTGCTAGCTGCTGGTTTTCCCAAATTTCAACCGGGCAATGATCTGGCGGCAACCGGCAAAGGCACTTTACCTTAGCGTCAGGGCGATGCTGCGCTAAGGTCGCTGCGATATACCCATAAACCGACATTTCAGCCGCTTCATCTGAGGCTAAAACCAAAATTGTTGGCGCACTCTCTTCAGCTTCGGACAAACCCATCAAATCTCGGGCCTTTTGCCTATGGCCTGAAGCGGGCTGGCTCAGCCAAGGATTCGTTTGCTTAGCATTGAACAACTCTAGGGTGGCGGGTGCTTCATGTGCGCCTGGAATAATGGCCAAATCGTAGTGAGTTTCGATCAGATTTTCGAGATCGTAGGCGATCGCATCCGCTAGCTTAAAATCTCGCAATACCAAAATTTTAGGCAGGCTAGATAGCGCTGACAAAATATCAGCCAGCTCGCTATAAAATCCTGTTGGTGGCGCATCTACAATCAGCACAAAAGGCGAAACCGAACAGAGCTGACCGATTTGCAAAAGGGCCTCTGCCCTGGCGGCAGCGTTTTCAACGAAAGGCATTCTCTGAATTGAAACCTGTTCTTTTAAGGCCGCATCTTGCAAAATTTGATCTTGGGCAGAAGCAGCATATGAGCTGTTACTCAAAATGACAACTTGCCGATGCTGGGCTGCAAGCTGTGCGATCGCCAACGCCCTACTCAGCGCGTCTTTTCCTTGACCTAGCGCATAGATCACCCACGGAAGCTGAAGCGGGAAGGTTGTCCCAACCATAGAAAATAGACTCAATTCACAGCAGAAATAGGCTGGCTATATGTATCTACCATATCTCCCAAATGCGTTGGCGATCGCCCGTCAGATCTATGCCCGTCAGATCTATAAGTCGATCCGATGCTTCCCTATAAGCTATCGTACCGGATGAGACGATGCTAAAAAGTACCCTACAGGGTTAAGTTTTAAGTTGACGTCAAATTCTTGACTGTTTACGTCCATTGCGTACAGATTTCTTCATATTGCTCTATATCGCGGCTGCCGTGGGGTAAGATTTTGTTCAAGCCTGCTTTAGGAGTCCCTGTTATGTCAGATAGCTCAAACAAACAGCCCGCTAAGCTGCCTATCGTCTTTGGCGCACTATTGCAAACAGGCGCTGGCATGGCCCTGCTTGGCTCGGCTGCGATCGCCTCAGAACCCAAACCCCAAACCATACTGGAAACGGCCCCCAAGCTAGTTTCGCAACCCGACGGCAGCGTCACGACAGCAAGCTCACCCCCAGCAATGGCTGCTCAAACCAGCCTAGTAGAAACAGAAGACCAGACAAAAAGCCAGTGGAAGCTAGTCGTTGCCGAAGATGGCACTGTCTCTATTGAGCCAATCGCCGAGGACGTTAGCAATGAGGTTGTCACCGAGCTAGAAACTGACGAGACTTCTGAAACTATCATCCCCGACGAGACTGAAATGATGCTTGAGCCTATAAACCCAGGCACAGAAGGGCTTTATGAGGGTGGATATGTCTCCTAGCGCCCCTCTCCTCGCAATCACTTTTTAGAGCGCTGTTGGTAGCCGCACAGAAAAACAGGTTTTTCCTGGTGTAGATTCTACCAATAGACTGCCGCCGTGACGGTTTTGAACCACTCTTCTAACCACATCGAGCCCTAGCCCTGACCCTTTGCCCATCGGCTTTGTAGTGAAAAATGGCTCCAAAATCCGATTCTTGACCTCGGCAGGAATACCAGGGCCATTGTCTTCGACTTCGACCAGCAGGCTGTTGTTCTTGTAGCAGGTGCGAATGGTGATAGTGGGCGCTGAGCCATCGGGCGTACCGTCTGCGATCGCGTCAATCGCATTGTCAATCAGGTTTGTCCATACCTGATTTAGCTCGCTGCCAAAGGCCATAATTTTCGGCAAATCTTGACTATATTTGCGCTCCACCTTAACGCCGTGCTTTAGCTTAAAGGCAAACAAACGCAGCGTATCTTCGATGCCATCGTGAATATTCACTTCTTGCTGCGCGGACTGATCCATATAGGAATAGGATTTCATTGACTGTACCAGCGTCGAAATCCGCTCGGCCCCATCGAGCCCATTGCGAATCATGCCCATCACATCAAAAGAGAGGGCTAGCCAGCGAATGCCCATGTCGCGCATTTCGGTTTTGTCGTCGCGCCATTGAGCCATCATCGAGTCTAATATTTCTGCGGTGACATGGCCTGCTGCCAACGGTTCGGCTAGCTCCCAGGCTTGATCGATGCCATAGTCTTCCAGCCAGTCAGTCAGGGCATCTTCGCGATCGCCCTGAGCGAGCGGATCATTATCGGGGCTTTCGATGGCGGCAAACCCGCGATCGCGCAAATCCAGCCACTTTTGCGTATGGGCTTCATCCGGCTGCTGCTGCCCGTACACCAGGTTCATCCGCTGCAATTCCAGTACCGCCGGTTTAATATCTTTCATCACCCGCACCAGCGCCGCTGCCGGATTGTTCAACTCATGGGCCAGCCCTGCCGAAAGGGTACCTAGCGCCGCCATTTTCTCACGGGTGCGCACAAAAGATTCTAGCCCGCGCAGGCGCTGACCCACCGTGCGAAAAATGTCTTTTTCAAACTCCCGGCAGCTATGGACAAGATCAAGAAAATCGCAGCAGTCGAGCCGATATAGTTCTGTTGTCGTATCGGCAGTGAGTGTCACCGGGACAAGATCTTCGGTGAGCGATTGAATTTCACCAAAAAAAGAAGGGCTCTCGTGACGGCCTACAGGCATATCCATCCCGTTGCTTTTGCGCGTGACCGTGATTTGCCCTGCTATTTGAATGAAGAAGCCTTTGGAAGGTTCGCCTTCATGCACCAAGACTTCGCCGGGCTTTAAGTGGATGGGTTCGGCGCGATCGCATATCCAATCCAACCGCTCAGGCGGCAGCTTTTCAAACGGCTTCATCAGCAACAGCGATTCTGAACAGAGCATTAGGCTTTACCTCAAGCAGAATTTAAGAGTCAATGCGTTAGCATAAAGCTTAGCTTGCAAGACATGCCTGATGATAAAGCACAGGTGTTAGTAGCCCATGACAGTCTCGTTAGAAAGACCGAAAGATCAGGCGCTCATTCGTCAGCGCCACAATGCCTTATGGCAGGACTACACTGACATCAGAGACAGTGCAGATATTGATTGGCAGAAGATATCGTTTAACCAAGCGCTTAGCCAGGGGTGGCTGTGGGTTGACATGGGTAAAGAAGGGCCAAATCATGCTGCTTTCAGCGACCTCATAACGATGATGTTTGGATTCTGGGCCGCTTTCAACCCTGAAGTGCCTTTGCAATCATACGGTCGTTGTTTGCTCGAAAAGCCAGAAACCCAGGCTTGCGCGCCAGATTTGGTGCTTTACAAAGGTGACGATATTCCCAAATGGAAGCCTGATGAACCCCGTCGAATCAGCACGCTTCGCCATCGCCTGCCAGATTTAGTGGGCGAAATTGGCGACACTACGCTCAGCCTCGATCTTGACGAGCAAAAACAGCTCTATGCCAAATTAAAGATTCCTGAATACTGGGTGATCGATGTGAAGGGAAAAAGGCTTTTTGCATTTGCTCTCAGCGAGCTAGGGATCTATCAGCCTATCGATAGCTCTAATGTGCTAGAGGGGTTATCGACAGCGTTGATAGAACAAACATTGGAACGTTTGGAAACACAGACAAATACCGCAGCGGCAAGCTGGTTTATGCAACAGCTACAAAAATAGGGCGGATATTCATTAACGCAGCCTTATATATTTCTAACGCAATAGTTCCGATACTCGTTGATGGTGGGCTGTCTTAGCTGGCATTTTCCATAGGCATCCAAGGCTATCCAAACTGCGTTGATTGGTATCATAACGCCATTCCCTGTAGGGCCTATAATGCACGGGTAATCTGGCTCGCCAGAGGTGCGGTTGATGATATGCCATTTCCCTTCACTTCTGTGCCGTAAAACTTCTCCAACGTAAGCGACCAAATGGTCAAAAAGCTCGCCACGTGCCCTCTTGTATCCAATTTTTATGAGATATTCAGAGACTAAGTTCAAGCTTTTATAGCTGCGATCAAGGCGTGATGCCTTAATTTCCGCTGTTCTAGACAACTCCTTAATAAGTTGTTCTATATGGTGGATAAGTTGAGTCTCTAGCTTGGAATAGTACCGCCAGTCTTCAACAGAGTTGCCACCGCCTCTATCAATTGCCATGAAAACATCTTCTCGCCATTCAATGGTTCGCTGCATCTCTTCGGCGGTGTAGATATTTCCTTTGCCTGGCAAGCTGATATCCTTTTCGTCGAACACGTAAAGGTAGCGATTTTCAGGCAGTTTGTATATCTTGGGTTCGCTAACCCAACCGTTACGCTCCTCACGAAATTTGGCAGTTAGCGCCGTATCTAACTCACCTTCCAATTCAATCAAAGCTTTAGCTTGTTTGCGAGTCAGTCGCTTTTTGTCTGGATCTAGCATCATGCGTTTATTTGTTCAACATTAGTCCCCAAAAGTATCGCCAATTCGCTGCTAAACGTTAGCCAAATGGCGATGCACAAACTGTACGCAAATGGAGCCTTCGCCCACGCTGGAGGCGACTCGCTTGACGGAGCCGTGGCGGACGTCGCCCACGGCAAAAATGCCGGGGATGCTGGTTTCTAGTAGGAAGCGATCGCGCTCCAAAGGCCAAGCGACTTCCTCACCAATATCTGGCCCTGTGCAAACAAACCCCCGTTCATCTCTTTCAACCGCATTTCCTAGCCAGTCTGTACTCGGCGTCGCCCCAATAAAGATAAACAAATAGTTAGTGGAGAGTGTCTTTAGCTCACCCGCCTGAGAATCCTCGACCAAAATCTTTTCTAGGCGATCGCCGCCCTGCGCCTCTTTCACACTGTGGAAAGGCATCACCTCAATATTGTCCGTTCCATCAATTTGATCGATCAGATACTGCGACATGCTTTTGACTAGCGACTCACCGCGCACCAAAATATTCACCTTGCGGGCGTATTTAGAAAAATACATTGCCGCCTGCCCTGCGGAGTTCGCGCCGCCGACAACATAGACTTCTTCGCCCTTACAAGCAGGGGCCTCTGTCTTCGCCGCTCCGTAGTACACACCAGAGCCCGTAAACTGTTCAATCCCCGGCATTTTCAACCGCCGCCAAGACACGCCCAACGCCAAAATCAGCGCATGGCAGCTAATCTCCTTGCCATCAGTTAGCGTGATAATGCGATAGTCATCTTCAATGCGCAAGTTGGTCGCGGCCTGAGGCGTCAAAATTTCAACACCAAAGCGCTTGGCCTGAGTCACCGCCCGCCGGGCCAAATCATCGCCGCTGAGCCCCACCGGAAAGCCTAAATAGTTTTCGATGCGAGAGCTAGTCCCCGCCTGTCCGCCCGGCGCTTCTCGCTCAATCATCACCGTACGCAAACCTTCAGACGCGCCATAAACCGCCGCTGCCAGTCCTGCGGGGCCACCGCCCACAATCACCAAATCATAAAAGGGCTTAGCGGCTTGGGTTTGCAGGCCCACCTGCTGGGCCAAAGCGGTGACGCTGGGCCTGACCAGCTTGGTACCGTCGCCAGTGATCACCAGGGGCAAGTTTGAACTACTTTTGTCAGCATCACTGTACTCCACCAGCTTTTGGGCTTCTTCGCTACTTTCAATGTCGAGCCAGCGGTAGGGAATTTGATTGCGCGAAAGAAAGTCACGCAGGTCATGAGACTGAGGGCTCCAGCGATCGCTAATCACCTTCACGCCTTTAAACTCGGGCTTAAATCCTGCCTGCCAGTCTTGAATTAGATCATCCAAAACCGGGTATAGCTTCTCTTCGGGCGGATCCCAGGGTTTGAGCAGGTAATAGTCTAGCCGGGCGTCATTAATCGCAGAAATGGCTGCGTTTGTGTCGGCGTAAGCGGTTAGCAGCGCCCGCTTTGCTTTGGGGAACACCTCACTGCCCTGCTCCAAAAATTCTACGCCGCTCATGCCTGGCATTCGCTGATCGGCCAAAAATAGCGCTACAGTATCGCCGCGTAGCTTGAGCTGTTCGGTCACTTCTAAAGCAGCCGCTCCTGAGTCAGCGCGAACGATGCGAAACCGATCGCCGTACTGCTTGCGTAAATCTCGTGAAATCGACTGGAGCACCGCTGGATCGTCGTCCACCGTCAAAATAACAGGCTTATCCATTCACAAGCTCCTTCCTCTTTTTTTATCGTCAGTTTTTTAGAGTCTTTATAGCGTGATTCAGCGAGCTAAGATTCTACATAAGTTTCGTCGATATAGCACCATTGCCAATCTTCGCCCGGCTCAAAGGATTGGACGATGGGATGGCGATCGCGTTTGAAATGCTTCCGGGCGTGCTTGTTTTTAGAGCTATCGCAACAGCCAACGTGACCGCAGGTGAGACAAAGCCGTAGATGCACCCAAGAGTCTCCTATTTTTAGACAGTCTTCGCAGCCTTGGGCGCTAGGGGCTACTTGCTCGATTTGGTCGGTATGTGTGCATTGAGTATCAGCCATAAGTTCACCTCAACAAAATTCTGCATACAGGGTAGGTTTGATGGTAGCAGTCAGGCGCGGTTTTCAGCAGCCTCAGAAAATACATTTCAGTCGATACATTGGCATAGAATTAGCCCGAACCACTGCTTTGGATCGGTAAACGTTTTGATGACTTTAAAGTTGTGGAAAAAGAGCGATCGCACCATCTCCTCAAGACTAAATTTACGAGAGATTTCACTGAGAATGCGATCGCCCCGCTCAAGCGCAACCGTCAAATCCAAAGTCTCTAGTCGAACCGTTTGCGTTTCAAGACTTTTCAGGTACATCTCTATCTGATGCTCTGCTGTGTTGTACTTAGCCAAATGCGCAAAATTACCTAGATCAAAATCTCCTTTAAACCGTTGGTTGAGGTGACGCAGCATATTCAGGTTAAACGCTGCCGTCACGCCCCGAGAATCGTTGTAGGCAGCTTCCAATACAAAAGTCTCTTTTTGCAAGTCTAGTCCTAATAAAAAATAATCTCCTATCTGTAGCGTTTTCCGAATGCGACCTAAAAACGCATGGCATTCTGCGGGTTGAAGGTTGCCAATCGTACTGCCGATAAAAGCAATCATCCGAGCGGGTAGTTGCTTAGGGGGCAGATTGTCTAATGCGGGGTCATAGGTGCTGGCGATCGCATGTACCTCTAGCGTTGGATATTCAACCAGTAGTTTTTCGGCGCTCTCGGTCAACATGGTGTCGCTGACATCAACAGGCAAATACCGCAGGGGATGGCCTGCTGCCTGGTATGCGTTTAAAAGAATTCGCGTTTTAGTCGCGCTGCCGCTGCCGAGTTCGACAATTTCACAAGGGCCGGTGATTTGGGCGATCGCACCCGAAAACTCTTCCAATATCGCCGTTTCTGTTCGCGTCGGATAATACTCTGGTAGCTCACAAATTTGTTCAAACAGCTCAGACCCGTGCGAGTCGTAAAAGTACTTTGGCGGCAAAGATTTCGATTTAGCCAAAAGACCCTTAACAACATCTTTACCAGAATCATCCGCCTCACTGCCATCCATCAAGCGATGAATGGTCAACCGCTTACCCGCAGAAATAGATTCACTCAAAATTGTCTCCTAGTTTCAATCATCATATCTATCTAGCGCAGCGAAATCCGGCAAAAACTTCTCGCCTGTGCGGATGGTACCAATTGCGAAAGCTATTGCGCAAAGCCCATGGCGGTGTCGCCCAACTGCCGCCTCTCAACACGCGATGAGCTTGATCAAAATAGACCTGCGAATAGCCCTCATACGGAAACGCCCGAAAGCCAGGATAAGGGCCGAACCAGGTATCTGTCCACTCCCACACATTGCCGATCATATCTATGCAGCCGTAAGGACTCATCGATTGAGCATCAGCCTTGACAGGCGTTGTTGAGCCGACCTGATGGCCGTAGTTGCAGGCGGCCTCATTCAACGCATCTCCCCACGGATAGCGCTGCATTTTTTGGCTAATCGCATTCCATCCCGCTGCCTTGGCCCACTCCAATTCGCTCGGCAGCCGCTTTCCCACCGACCTTGCATAGGCATCCGCTTCATACCAGCTCACCCCGCAAACCGGGTGATGCTCAAAAGCCCAATCATCTGTCCAATACAGCGGCTGAGTCACCTTTGCCCACTGCTGCCACTGCCACCCTGCCTGCGACCACCACTGCCGCTGTTCATAGCCGCCTGCTGCTATAAACCGGCGATACTGCCCGCAAGTAACCGGCGCACGGTCAACCCAGTAACTCTCTAGCGAAACCGGATGAACTGAGCGCTCATTATCAATCGCATCAGGCGCATCGCTACCCTGATAAAACTCGCCAGCTTCAACAAAAACCATCTCTGTCAAAGCATTTATATGAGATGTCGGCCTAATCTGATGTCGGCTCTGGGCGATCGCCTCCCTCCTCTCAGCCCACAAAAATCCCCTCTTGGGAGGGGTGCCCGGCGGGCGGGGTGGGTGCCGATGCATTGCCAACACCATCGAAATCGTCTCGGCGTGCTGACTCTCATGCTGAATTAGCCAGTGCCAGAGCCGGATATTGTCTCTCAGGTTTGCTGCTTGGAGGTAGGTTTTTGTGTGCGATCGCACCTCCGCCAAATAAGCTAAAACCTCCGCCAGTACTGGCAAATTTTGCCTTTGAGCCTTCGGCAATCCGTCTGCTGCAAACAGTTGTTCATATTGCGGAAACGGGCAGGGCCCCCCGCCCAAATGTTCTGCAATCCAAAGCGACTCGGTATAGGCAATATGGCCCAAATGCCATCCTACCGGGCTAAAATCGGGATGTGACTGCGTGCGAAAAACGGTGCGAAAGACTTCTGGCTGAATGCCCTTAATCAAGCTCAGCGTATGAGCACGGCAATCTTGAATGGTCGAAAGCAACGCCTGAACAGAAGATGCTTGAACAGAAGCAGGAGAACGCAATGAAATATAAGGTGTAATTGGCCGAAACAGGTAGAAAAGCGGGTAGAAAACTTAGGCAATCGTAGCGTAGCTTTTGAGCGTTAAGTCTTTATCAATGCTAATTAGTTCGCCTTGGCTGTAGGTCTGCCAGTCGCCTTCAAAGGGCGCTTCGGAGGTTAAAATCACTGAGTTTGGAAAGCGTGACGAGTTCTTTAATAGATAGAAGGAAGGTGCTTTTTGCTGGTTATCGTAGCGCAGAGCCACCATGCGATCGCCGCTCGTCAAGATAACATTTGCGGCTACCCGGACGCCCTTCTGTTCTGCCATTTCGGCAATTTCGCCCATGGTTCGCTTCAGCGCCTCAGCCAAATCCAAACCCGGCTCCATTTCCAAATGATGCACCAACAGCGCAAAAATATGCTCAGAGTCAGTCAGCCCCTGAATCTTGCGATAGGCCACATCGCAAAGCTTTTCACGAATGGGGCGATACAGCGACTCAAAGAAATTTTCAATCAGGCCGTTATGTACAAACAGCATCTGTTTATGCGTAAATGGCTGACAGTTGCTCAAATCTAACGGCATTTTGTTGGTGGCACTGCGCAGATTAACGACAAAGCTTTTCGCTTGAATATAGCGACATAAATCTGCCAGATTGCGGTCGTTCCACAGCGGCAAAATATTGCGATAGACAAAAGGAGGGCTGCTCTCACCATGCCAGCCAAGGCCAAACCCATCCCCATTTAGCACAGCAGAGTTTAGCTCTCTAGGTTTGTAGCTTTGTACCAGCAAAGAATGGGCTGGCTCCAACACAAGCCGATCTAAGGATATCTGCGGGCCTAAGTAGCCCAAAATTCGACACATATGGCTTGTAATAAAAAGCCTTTTTATTCTGCCGCATCCAAAGCGGCCTTTGCCGAAAAGTTTGAGGCCCTAAAATGCCTTTGCACTGCCCACTGCCAGACAAATCCAACCGGCGATAAAAGCCACGCCGCCTAAAGGGGTCACTGGCCCTAGCGCCTTTATGCCTGCCAGGCTCAAGCCGTAAAGACTGCCCGAGAACAACACAACACCAGCGATGAAGCACCAGCCCGCCGCGCTTAGTAATGAGACACCCGCCGTCTGCTTGATCAATAGCGCCACCACGAGTAACGCTAGGGTGTGATACATCTGATAGCGAATGCCGGTTTCAAAGCTGTTGAGGGCGGTTTCACTGAGCTGGCCTTTGAGGGCATGGGCACCAAAGGCACCGCCAGCGACAGAGAGGGCACCGAGGAGGGAGGCGATCGCGAAAAATAAACGGGCCATAGTCACTGATTGCCTGTAAAGATTACAACCAAATTATGACATTTCGGATAGGTGAAAGCAGTACAGCACCACCCCCGCATCGTCGATATGAAAGTCCGCATTCATCGGGCCTGCCCAGGCATCCAGGCAGCGCTGAGCCTCATTTAACGAAATCTGGCCCAGCATGGCGAACTGAATCGCATTAATTTTACCGTCATTTGCCTTTAGCGCTTTGTAAAAAAGGGCCTGGAGGCGGTCGGAGCGAGTTTGCCTGCGATCGCGCTCCAAATTGACCAACAGCAACGATGCTCCCACCGTACAAGGAATGCCCAGCAGCAGCCCAGCGGTAATTGTCTCTCGTTTACCCAAACGAGTCGGGTCTTGATCTAGCGCAGTTTCCGCTGCTCTGCCCAAACATAAAAATCCCAGCATCAGGCCCAATGTCGAAAGTCCGAGGCCCAAGACGCGCTTTGTGCGCTTTGAAGAAGTCATAATACCCTCTGAAATATTGACCGTCGAACGTGAACTTGCCTTCAACACCTACAGTGATATAAGTGTAAATACGCAAGGTTCTATAAAGTTCTAAAAGTTAATTAGCAAAGTCATAAAAGCCATACATCGCGTCACACAGCGTGAACGCGCAGACTAAATATTCCCAATATTTCAGCTTTTGTTGATACAACTACAGTCCAGAAGATATTTCGGTCTAAGATTCAGGGCGAGTCGCTTCTAGCAGTCGAGAAAAGTAAAACGGCGCTTTGTTGAGCGATCTGCGCCCAATTTCCCAGCCATTCGCCTCTAGCGATCGCACTACATCCGACTCTCTGTGCAAGTACGCCCGCGTTGCCTTACTAGGGCCAGGAAAAAAATCGCCCACCTTCTTCAACGTGGCATAGAAGCAAGTCTTCGGCGCAAAGCTCAAAATCACCCGGTTCGTCGCCAGCGAACTCAAATGCTTAATCATGTCATCCGCCTTTTCCTGCGGATAGTGAATCAGCACATCCAGGCAAACCACCGTATGATACTTGCCCTCAATCTTCTCCAAATCCAACGCCTTAAACTCAGGCATCTGCGCTGCGCTCAGACCCTCTAGCTCAGCCGCCGCTCTTGCTTGGGCTTCACCCGCCATTTTTTCAGAAATGTCGCTGGCGTAGACCTTCGCACCCATTTTTGCCAGCGGAATTGCTAGGCTACCGACCCCACAGCCCGCATCACACACGCTTACCCCCGACAGATCGCCCTCCTGAGCAAACCATTCCAGCACGTTGTCAATGGTCTTTTGGTGACCCGCGCGAATATTAACCTGCACTTTATTGACTTCACCATCGCCATAGATTCGCTTCCAGCGATCAAAGCCCGTCGCATTAAAATACTCACGAACAATTGTCTTATCGTCGAGGGTGGAGTGGGTCATAGCCGGGGTGTAAATACTCAGTCAGAACTCAATCAAAAAGCCTATCCGGTTACGATTCTATTACGTTTGGAACCGGCTAGGTCGATTTTATAGAGACCGAATATCTTTTTTGCCTAGCTATCACATCTCTCCACCTTCTCGAATCTCAAACAGTAGCCACCGTGAACTTTTCACTGATACGCTTCATCGCTTCTTCCACATTCTCACGGCTGTTAAAAGCCGAGATTCTGAAATATCCTTCCCCTGCCGAGCCAAAGCCCGAGCCCGGCGTGCCTACAATGTTGCAAGTTTTCAGCAGCTTATCGAAAAAGTCCCAGCTTGTCAGACCATCCGGCGTTTTCACCCATACATAGGGCGCATTCACCCCGCCATATACCTGAATGCCCGCTGCCGTTAGCTGCTCGCGAATAATCCGCGCATTCTCCAGATAAAAGCTCACCAGTTCCTTCGCCTGCTTTTGCCCTGCGTCAGAATATACTGCTTCAGCCGCCCGCTGCACGACATAAGAGACCCCATTAAATTTTGTCGATTGGCGACGGTTCCACAGACTCCATAGCTCCACGTCAGAGCCATCTTTGGCCTTTCCTTTTAATGACTTAGGCACCACTGTCAGGGCGCAGCGTGTGCCTGTAAAGCCCGCATTTTTCGAGAAAGATCGAAACTCAATCGCACAATCACGCGCGCCTTCAATTTCATAAACGGAATGAGGAATCGAGTCATCGGTGATGAAGGACTCATACGCAGCATCGAACAGAATAATCGAGCCGTTAGCCAGAGCGTAGTCAACCCAGGCTTTGAGCTGGGATTTTGTCATCGTTGCCCCCGTAGGATTGTTGGGCGAGCACAAGTAAATTAAATCAACTTTGTCGGCAGGAATTTCAGCGACAAAGTCATTGTCTGCGCTAATTGGCAGGTAAGTGATCCCGGTGTACTTGCCGCTTTCATCGGCTTCTCCGGTGTGACCTGCCATCACATTAGTATCGACATAGACGGGATAGACCGGATCGGTGACGGCGATGCTGTTATCATCGCCAAAAATGTCCAAAATGTTGCCGCAGTCGCACTTAGAACCATCGGAAATGAAAATTTCAGAGGCGTCAATGTCGCAGCCTCGCGCCTGAAAATCTTGCTGGGCAATTTTTTCGCGCAGCCACAAGTATCCCTGCTCGGGGCCATACCCTCTAAAGGAGGCGCGATCGCCCATCTCTTCCACCGCCTGAATCATCGCCGTTCGACAAGCTTCCGGCAGTGGCTCCGTCACATCCCCAATGCCCAGCTTAATTACCGGCGCGTCTGGATTTGCCTCTGTATAAGCCTTCACCCGGCGACCAATTTCAGGAAACAGGTAACCCGCCTTGAGCTTAAGATAATGGTCGTTAATCGTAGTCATAGTTGTGTGCGTCGTCGGTGAAAGTAAACCAGTACAAATATTATCAGGTCTTCTAATGCCTCTTCACACCCGCGCCTGCTGGATCTTTGACATGGACGGCACCCTCACCGAAAGCCTCCACGACTTCCCCGCCATCAGCCGAACCCTGGGCCTCCCCGAAAACGAACCCATTCTCGAAGCGCTAGATCGCCTACCGCCCCAGAAAGCGGCAAAATGCAACCGGCTGCTAGCCGAAATAGAGCTAGACATCGCCCGCAAAGCCACCCCTCAGCCCGGTGCCCATGAGCTGCTAAGGGCCTTGAAATCTGGGGGGAAACGAGTGGGCATTCTCACCCGCAATACCAAAGACATCGCCCATGAAACCCTCGCCGCCTGTGGACTTGCCGATTTCTTTGAGCCTGACAATATCCTGGGCCGTAGCTGCTGTGCGCCCAAACCTCGGCCTGATGGAATTTTGAAACTGCTAGCGGCTTGGGCGGCAACGCCCACCGATGCCGTCATGACAGGCGACCATCAGTTCGATTTACTAGCGGGGCGCAATGCCAAAGTCGCTGCCGTCTATCTCGATCCCGATGGCAATTTCCCTTGGAAAGCTGACGCTGACTATGCCATCGACAGCCTCGAAGCCCTCAGACAGCTTAGCCTACCGCCTGCTGTACGTCATCCTGGATCGCCACTGTCAATGGATTCCATTAATTAAAGTATTTATGCTCATTGACTTTTTCGTTGACATTTGTCTACTGATTTCGTTACATTAGTTAACAGTTACCCAAACGACTCGTAACAAAAGTAAGGAATCTCAACCCATGGCATTTGTTCTCGCGCTATTGATTGTTGGCTGGCTACTCGCATTCGCCCTCGGTGCCCAGGCAGGCTTCGACAATCAGCCCAGTACGCCCCGGCAGCCCACCTCCACCGTTGCTGTTAAAGCTGCTGCTGTCAATAGTGCAGAAGCTTCCTATCGCGAGCCCGTGTCTGTGTCTTAGACTGACCTCAAATCTCCCAACAAAAGCGTCAAAGACTCTTGTTTTTGGCGCTTTTTCTATGGTTTCAAATAGCGAATATTGAGGGGTTAAGCGTAGTTGGCTTTCTGGATAAAGCGCAGGGTAGCTGCGGGCGTCATTGGCCTGGCGAAGTAAAAGCCCTGAATATGTTTGCAGCCTAGTGAACGCAAGCCTTCTAGCTGCTCTTTGGTCTCGACACCTTCAGCAACAATACCCATATTCAGGCTGGTTGCCAGGTCTATAATCGTTCGTACAATTTCTGTGTTCTCGCCCTTTGCGCCAATGTTTTGGACAAAGGAGCGATCGATTTTGAGAATGTCGATGGGCAACTGCTGTAATCGACTCAGCGAGGAATAGCCAATCCCAAAGTCATCAATGCACAACCCTACTTTGAGGGCTCTGAGCTGTGCTAATACCTGCACTGCTTCTTCGGCGTTGTGCATAATTGCCGTTTCCGTAATCTCTAGCCTG
This sequence comes from Phormidesmis sp., assembly GCA_049791095.1. Classification (GTDB taxonomy): domain Bacteria; phylum Cyanobacteriota; class Cyanobacteriia; order Phormidesmidales; family Phormidesmidaceae; genus Phormidesmis. The sequence goes on along the minus strand of JBAQZP010000123.1, from coordinate 143,915 downwards.
AGATCTTCGGGCGACAGACAGCTTTCTTGTAAGGTGCTGGCGACTTGCTGCACCAGGTCGTCTTGAGCAAGCTGGCGGGCAGAGAGGTTGACGTTGATTTTGAGTGAGCGGGTGGCTGCGGGCTGCTGTTGCCGCCACTGACAAACTTGCTGGCAGGCCGTTTTTAGTACCCATCGGCCAATCATCGTGATGACGCCAGTCTCTTCCATCACTGGGATAAACTCGCCAGGAGAGATGGCACCGTGCTGGGGATGGTGCCAGCGGATGAGGGCTTCTACACCCACCACCTGACCGGTGACGATATCAATGATGGGCTGATAGCGCAGCTTTAGTTCTTTTCGTTCGACAGCAAACTGTGCTTGGGTGGCCATTTGCCATAGGGCAACTGCCCGCTGGTGCATGGTTTGGTCAAATACCGTATGGCAGCTACCGCCCTGAGCTTTAGCGCTATATAGTGCTGTGTCCGCGTTACGTAACAGATCGCTCGACTTTTCGTAGCCGACGCTGCTGCAGACCACCCCAACGCTAATGTTGGCATATACTTCGTATTTATCTAGCTTGAAGGGCATTTTGAGGGTGTCGTGTACGCGATCGCACACCGCCAGTGCATCCTCTAACCCATCAATTTCTTCTAGCAAAATCGCAAACTCATCGCCGCCCAATCGCGCCAGCGTATCGCAGCGCCGAATGCAAGCTGCCAGCCGTCCGGCCAGGGCCGACAGCAACTGATCGCCAATTGTATGGCCGAGGCTGTCGTTAATCACCTTGAACCGATCGAGGTCTAAAAAGAGCACGGCACATTGCTCGCTGGCATTGCGCTCCAGGCGGATCACGGCCTGTTCCAGACGATCGACAAACAAAGCTCGATTAGCCAGTCCAGTCAGTCCGTCGTAAAAATCACGATGATGTAGCTGCTCTTCCATCCACCGCTGCTCAGTTAGGTTAATCACCTGAAGCAAAAAGCAGATAGGCCGCTGCTGACTGTCGCGCACCATAGTCACGGTCAGGCCGACTTGTAAAGGCTTTTTGTCTTTGCTCCAGTGCCGCGTTTCGATTTGGAAATGCTGCCTTTGGCCCAAGAGTAGCTGCTCGCCTAGCGATCGCAGCAAAGGCACATCTTCTGGATGGGTCAAGTCCGTAAACGACAGCGCCACGAGATCGTGCTCGGCATAGCCGACAGCATCACAAAAGCTTTGATTAGCGCTCAAAAAGCGTCCACCCAAGTCCAAAATGGTCATGCCAATGGGTGACAACTGAAAGATTTGCTTGAGGGTTTTCGTATTCAGTGAATCTTGAGGTATGGTCTTCGGCTGCTCCTGCCTAGTCATCGCTAGCCGCGATTGGCGATCGGCTGATCGGCTATTCGCAGCATTTCCGCTCTCATACCCTTTCTCTAAAGAGGAATCTGCCACGCTAGAATCAGTGTTCATAAAATCCGATCGAGAAACGGGTATGAGTCGCTGATAAGCGCGAGACTCCATAAAAGGATTCCCTTGGCGGCTTTTATACTCTCTCGACTTGATGAACTGTGCCGGTGGGCCGAATGGGGCGCAAATGCTAGCAAGGTGTTAGCTTTCGCGCTCTACAGTAATGACCGTTTCGGTCACTTGCTCAAAGGTATCATCATGGCTAATGACAAAAAGCTGCTTGAACGACTTAATTCGAGCGATCGCCTCTGCCAGGCTTGCTCGTCTGGGCCTATCCATATTCGTCGTCGGCTCGTCAAAAAAGGCCACGTCAATATCGGCCAGCACCTTCAGCAACGCTAACCGCACTGCTAGCGCCGCGCACATTTGCTCACCCCCCGACAGGTTGATAAACCGGCGAGTATGCGCCCCTTCTTGCACGGTGATTTCGTAATCAGCGCTCCAGATCAACGCGACGTTTTGCCGACCTAGCAGCTCTCGAAACAGGCGATCGGCTTCTCTCGAAATGTTATGCACGTACCGCTCGGTAATCCGTGGCCCGGCATCTTTGTACACCTTGCGGGCATAGTTGACAAACCGCTTGATCCGATCGCGCTGCTTCAGATCTGCTTGAGCATGATCTCTTTTTTCGGCGGTGGCCTTTAGCCCTTCTATCCGGCTAGTAAGTTCTATAAACCGGCGGCGCTGCTGGGGTAAGCTACCCCGTAGCCGATCGGCTTGTGAAGTGACCTCGCTAAACTGCTGATCGAGCGTGGCAAAGGCTTCTGGGTCAAATGTGGCTGTGAGCGCTTCGATCTGTTTTTCGAGATCGGCTTTCTGGGCCTGTTGCTGACTTAGCATATCGGCGACAGTTTTAGCTTCTATGGCGATCGCCTCAATCTGCCTAGCCGCCTGCTGGTTTTGTAAATATTGCAAGTAGCCTGTCTGATGGGTTTGTTTGGCTTTTTGCTGTGTTTGCATTTGGCCATCAAGCAAATCGAACGCCTTTAGCTGGGCGGCTATTGTCTCTACTTTCTCCATGTTTTTTGCTTGCGATCGCGCCAGCTTCTCGTGTTGTTCCTTCACGGTGGCTTGCTGTTTGAGGGCTGTCTGTAATAGCTGTTGCTTGCCCTTAGGATTATCTAATGCTTTAATTTTCTGTTCTGATTGATTGAGTGCCTTAACAGCATCAGCCTCTGTTTCAAGTTGTTTACTCAGCTCAGCCAGACTCTGCTGTATCTGTTGCTGTTGTTGGTGAAGCTGCTCTCGCTTGGCCCGCAAAGAGCCTACGCCCATCAGTTCGGCTTTTTGAACATAGGCTCTTTGTAGCTGAGCTTGTAAATCTCGCTGTTGCTGCTGGATCTGTTGTTTGTCTGTTTGTCTGCTTAGGTCTTCTAAAATGCTGTTGAGAGTAGCTAAAGTCTCTTTAGAGAGAATGCCACCTTGGAACAGGGTGTTTCTGATTGGTGCGATCGCCTCAACGCTCAGCTCCGCAAATTCCTTTACCCAAGCCTCCATGTCCGACAGCGCTGCCGCCACTTTTTGACGGTAATCATCTTGTTTGCTCTGCCCTTTTTCAGCCAGCGATCGCAACTCTTGCTCAAACTGCTGTGCCGCTTCTACCCGGCTCAACTGCTGTTGCAACCGGCTTTGTTGTTCTTCCCACTGCGGGATCTGTTCGGTTGTCCTTTGTAGGGTGGCTAGGCGAGTGATGTCGGCCTCTGTCCGTAAAATTTCTTGAGTAATTTCCTGTGCTTGAGCAGTCAGACTTTTTTGCTGAAATCGAACATTTGCAAAGGTTTGAGTCTGCTGTTGTAAGGCGGTTCGCGCTGTTTCTAATTGAATTTGAGTGGCGATCGCATCAGCCAACCCTACCAGTTCCTGCTTTGCACTGGCAAACTGTTCTAACCGCACTTCTAATCTTGCCAAATCATTCTGGCTTTTTGCCAATACCTGTTGAGCTTGCTGCTGCTGGTGGAGCAGTTGTTGTTTTGCTTGACCCTTCTCGTTCAACGCTTTAATTTCTGTTTCAGCGACCAAAAACTGTTCATAAGCCTGTTTACTGACCTTACAAATATCAGCAGCTTGCCGAGCCGTCGCCAAAGCGGCCTCTATCCGTTTTTGAGCCGCCCGCTGGGTTTCGATTTTTCCTGCGAGCATTTGCTGCTGCTGAAGCGCGCTCTGCACTTTATCCGCCTGTGCTTTAATCTTTTTACGCTGCTCATCAATTTGCTTCCCGCGATCTTCTAACTCACCAAGCTGCTTCTCCCCCGCTGCAATCTCGCTCTGTAATTGCTGATAACTCGTTTGTAACGCATCCCAGCTTTCTAAAGATTCCTCGTACTGCGCGATCAAATCTTTTAGTCGCTGCGATTGGGCCTCGCTATATTTCCTCAGGCTATTGCTGCGTCGATAAGTTTCGCGATATTCCTCCACCTTCAGAACTGTGTCAAAAATTGGTTTACGCTTTTCTGTCGGCAGTAAAAAATCGACAGTAAAAGTTCCTTGGGGCACGCCGATTGTATTGGCAAATAGTTGAGAAAGATCGGTGCCTGGTGCAACCCCCAGATGCTGCCTGAGCCAGGGCAAAACTTCATCTTTAGTGCGGGTGTAGGGAAGGCGCTCGTTGAGCTGTGGATCAAATAGCGTATAGCCCTGGGATGTAGAGCGCTGGGCTTCGTAGGTGCGACTGTCGCGGCTAGAGATAAAGGCGACTCTGACCTGAGCGCTTTTGGCTCCGTTGCGAATCAGATCCTCTTTGGTATAGCTGCCCTGGTAGTTGAATAAGACCCAGGCGATCGCTTCTAAAATGCTGGTCTTACCCGCGCCATTCTCACCACAAATAGCGTTAGTCCCCAGCTCAAAAGTAAACTGCTTGTCCTTGTGCGTTTTGAAATTAGTCAGCGTAACAGAGAGAATTTGCATGTTATGGGCACTGACGGTTGAGTCCTGAGTTGACACAAGTGTACTACAACAAAAAACAGGCTGCTTATGCCCTTGTGAGTTTTTTGTGAGTTTGACGGGCGAGACGCCCAAACCAGAAGATTTTAAATGCTCTCCATAAAAAAATCCTGACCTTCTTGAATAGAAAGTCAGGATAGGTACTCATTGTCTGTCTACTCCAAACTTTGGCTAGCGTTATGGCTGAGCGCCCGCCGTGGCTGGCTTTGGCGTTAAACCCGCTGGGACAACCATTGGCAAAGGTTCTGGCGACTCTCCGGCGGCTCTCGGCTGGATCCACCAAACCTCGATCAGCTCGCTAGGGTTACTCGGTAAGGCCATTTTGCCTGCGGGCACCATCATATAGTCCTCTTCGGAAAGCATCTCCGGCATTACCGGGGCGGTCGTGAGTATAGGCTGCTCAATGGGGTTGGCAGTGGAAGCAGGCATGGTGGAAGCAGGCATGGTGGAAGGTACATTAGCAGCCCCAGGGATGGCGTGCCTTTGCCACAGACCGGGCGGTGATGCTTCAGTCTTTTGGGGGCTCACCTGCGAGCTTTTGACTTCAGTTGCGGTAGGGGTCTGAGTCGAAGTAGGAAAAATGAACCGACTTAAAATAGAAGCTGCTATGCCGGCTAGCAAGGCTAGCGGAATGAGCATACTGGTTTTCAGCCTTAGGCGGCCTTGAGCTTTGCGGCTGGCCAAAATGTAGTCTTGTGCCATGCCCGAAAGTTCGTCTCGATGAAGCTGTAAAAAGGCTAGCGTTTCTTGCAGTTGAGTGCCCCCCAGCAAATACTCGTTACCTTTAGGACGGCTGCGCTGATCCCATTCCTGGGCGCTCCGCTCTAGTCGGCGCTGTAACCGCATGACGCTACGTGACTCCGCTAGCCAAGTGCGCAGCAAATCCCAATCGTTCACTAATGCCTTATGCACAATCTCGATGGTTCGTGGCGACCCGACAATAGGCTTTGCAGTATCTGAAACATTGTTCAAAAACCAGGTAGTCAGTGGCGAAGACTCGTCTCGCTGGGTTTGCCAGGCCGCTGTCGGTAGCTCAATGCCTTGTTCGGGCTCAGCGCAACAGCAGCTCGATGAAATCGCGGCTTGCGAAACGACGACTAACCGTTCTTGAACCAGTTTGTCTAATGTGCAGTCAATGATCTCGGCGGGAAAGCGCTCGTTGATAAGTTCGCTTCTAAAGGCTCGGCGGCGGTCGTCTTCTTTGCCCTCACCAAGCTCACACAGCCCCAAAAAGATCCGCCTCGCGGCCAACTGCATATCCTCGCTCAAGCTCTGATACACTGCGGTGGCTCGTTTGGTCATGATGCTGCTGACGCTGCCCATGTCTGTGTAGGCTTCTAACGTTAGCTTAGGCGCTGTGCCACCACGCTCGCTAGAGTCTCGGCGTCTCCATAGCTCCAGCAGCGTTTCTTGAATCAAAGGCAGTTCACCCGGTGCGCCGGTGGTATCTAGGGTCAAAAAGTGGAGCAGTTGGGGGTCAAGCTCGATGCCCATTTTTTCGGCAGGCTTGGTGATGACGGCCTGGATTTGGTCGTAGGTCATGGGGGTGACGACAACTGTATTGTCTTCTATCAGCTTTTTGAAGCTTTCATAGGGAATCAGGTCGTCCATGGCGTCGGCTCGCAGGGCGATCGCAACCCCCAAAGGCGTACTTGGATCTGCCAGCGCTTCGGTGATACACCGCAGGAAAAGCTGCCGCTCGGCGATCGCATCTGGATCGGCAGTAGGTCTAAATAGTTCTTCAAACTGATCGATAATCAGCCATAGCTTAGAGGCGGATGGGATAGAGGTCTCCCCCGCCTTAAGCAAGTTGGCTCTGACCAGTTGCGACAGTCCGCTGCCGCCGCTCTCTTTCAAAAACCTTTCGGCCTGGTGCATTTGGGCCGCTCGCTGAATATTATCGGTGGCCGCAGTTGTGAAGGCGGCAGCAAGCCCTTTGAGTGGGTGCTGGGTAGGGGTGATTAGTTTGAGCGTCCATTGGTCGCTGCCTGGGATGCGATCGCCCTTCCTCAAATGATGCATTAGCCCGGCTCGCAGCAAAGAGGTTTTACCGCTGCTAGATGCGCCCACCAATGCGCAAAAGTTGCCCTCACCTACCTTTTTAACCAGCCGATCGGTTAGCGCTTCTCGACCGAAAAAGTAATCAGCATGGGCTTCATCAAAAGGCGATAGGCCACGATAGGGGCAAAAGCCAAACGTCAGCTTCTTGAGCCGCGTAAAGGTGCTAATCGGTGTTTTAGAAAAAGCCGCCTTGAGACCGCTGACGCGAGTAAGAACGATTTCGCTGCCCGAATTCTCGAATAGCGGCTGCTGAATTTCGCCCCGCAACTGCTGGCTAACATGCTCACTCAGGCAATAGCCGCTCACCTTACCGCCTGACTGCTGGTAAGGATTCAGACCAGCCAGCAGGGCTTCTGTAAAGACACTATGCCTGCCTGCAATCGACTCGTAGGCAGACTCATACTCACGAGAGGCAGCCATAAATAGGCGATCGGTTCCCGAACGCGCCCCAGGGTCAGCTTCATTAAAAGCAAGCAGCTCGCCGCTGTGACAGCAGTCAAGGATCACAATCAACTGCCGCACCGGGCTTTGCTGTAGCAGTCGCCGTAGCCAGTTCAGCGGAATCCCAAAGTTTCCTTTGTTAGGGTCAGTATCACTCGTCGCTAAATAGCCTTCTTGAACGCCAGCTTCACGCTGCAAGCCGTGTCCCGAAAAGTAAAACAGCGCCGTTGTCGGGATATTTTTGCCCTTAGGCTTAAACAACTGAATGAGCGATGCTTCCAGCATTTGTGAAGTCACCTTGTGGCGACTACCTACAGCCGGGCGACCGTTTTTAACCACTTCTGGTAGCCGCTGCACCCGAAACTCACCCTGAGTCTGTAAGCGTGCAGCAACGGCCTCCGCATCTGCCGCTGGCGCACCTAGCGCTGGCAGAGACTGGTATTGGTTGATGCCAACAATTAGCGCATCTCGTGACATGAGTAAAACACCCTTTGCAAAAGTACGCGCACTGGCTAGAGACCTGTTGGCAGTGCTCTGTGGCAAGTGCTACGCGGAGCAATGAAGTAACCGACTGCGTTAATGTATCAATCAGATTTGAAACGTCCCGAATAGCTGATAGCTAGCGGGTCTATCTCTAGTTCATTCGCGCCTGTGGAAAATGACTCAATAAACTTTTCAAATAATCAATTGAAGTTGATTAGAGAAGAGTTGTTAGGTTCGCTTCCTACAAGAAGATAGACAACTTTTCCGAGAAACAATCAGGGGGGTAATACCCCTCTAGTGCTCATAGCGTGTTCGTAGCAAGAACGGTTGATATAAATGAATTACAGCGCCTTTGCTGATAAATACTTAGGCAAATTATCTGGTACCAACTAGCCTTGATGCGTTTTTTATCTGACCTCTCATAAATACATAGGTGCGTCCAAAAAGGATATTTGGCTGCGAGTGGTTGTACGTACGGTTGCGATCGCGTCGGGCTTTATATCAACTATGGTTGCTCTTAATCTAAGCACAATGGCTGATTGTGAATGCGAAGCCCAGATCCGTATAAAACTCGATAAAAAGTCTAAAAAATATTTTTGAACTCAGTCAATATTCGCGGTTAATCAAGTTTTTTTGTTAAGCCGTTTTTAAAAGATTTGCAATCGATGAATAGAATCTTCAAAGGCTCAGCCAATTCTTTTGATGTCGAGGTAAGAGTTGTTTGTCAGAGCAAAGCTTTCCCTTTTGCGAAATATTTTTTTGATGTTGATTATGAACTTTGAGCAATGGCTTTAGATAACGCTTGGGCCTAGCTTCATCTTGCTGAATGAATAGTCGTTGAACAATTTTTTATTCAAGCAAACATTGGCTATTCATTGGCTGTCCATGTTTGCGGTAGCGGCAAACGTCAGCGCTCAGGAATCAAAATATATTTGCCAATATGCCCGCCCTTTTCCATTTCGGCTTGGGCCTCGCGCACTTGCGCTAGCGAAAACTTACCAGCAATCGGCATCTGATAGATGCCCGCCGCGACCTGATTTAAGATGTGTCGATAGACCTCGACCTCGGCAGGTCTACCTACTAGGTCGTTGAGTAGCCAGCCCCGAATGGCCGCACTTTTGCGGATGAGGGGCGATACATCAACGGTGCCTGGCTGTCCTAGTAGTCCATAAACCCAAAGGGTGCCACCCTGGGCGAGCAGTCGAATTTCGGTATTCAAAAAGTCTCCGGCGGCAACTGGGTCAAAAATGACGTTTACCCCTTTTCCCTGGGTAATTTTTTTGACCGTTCGCCACCAGGGCTGTGCCTGATCTTCTGTGGTGATGACAAGGTGGTCGTATTGAGCGGCAGGCAAGTTTTTTAGGGCTTCTACCTTGTTGGGGCTAGTGGTCGTGCCGATGGTGATGCCCCCACGTTGCTTTACGATTTGGCTAGCCGCGATCGCCACACTACTACTGGCGGCAGGCAGCAGTACAATTTGCCCTGGCTGTACCTGCTGCCGCCAGGCTAATGCCCCCCAGGCTGTCGCAAACGGAAGCCACAGTGCGCCAATCAGCTCATCTGCAACACCATTTGGAACGGGAACTGTTTGTTCGGCAGGCGCTACAAACTGCGATCGATAAGTGCCTTTGCCGTTAGGAGCGTCTATGGTCAAAATGACCCGCTGCCCTACCTGACGGGTTTTTACATTGGCTCCTATGGCCGAAATGACGCCGCCACCTTCTATTCCAGGAACGTAGGGCGGCTCGCCTGAACTCAAACGATATTCTCCTCGCCGGGCCATCAGGTCGGCTTGGTTCATGCCAACGCTGATCAGGTCGATGACGACTTCGTTGGGGTCAGGCTGCGGCTTAGGGGCTGCTTGCAGTCGCAAATTTTCAATGCCGCCAAAGGCTGTCACGGTGACTTGTTTCATAGTTTTTATTGAGATATATGCAGCTTGTAATTGGGCCGCCGGGGTGGGTCAAAGGTATAAACGCTGAACCTGCTAACGTTGCTGTTGAAAGGGCTATAGCGGATGGGTAAACAAGTAGAGTAGACGGCGTTTGTGACGCAAAAGCAGAGGTAAAGAACAGCTCAGTGAACACCATGTGGACGAGCGATGAAGCACTTAATATCAATCCGCCTTGCTGGGAAAGTGCGCTGTTTTTTTTAGATACGTTCACCTATATGGAGTCAGAGTTTGGCGTTGTCGATTTGGTGAGCACAGGTATGTTTGATTTGTCTCATCCTGAGACGGCTGAGGAGCTGAATCTAGAAAAGTCGCTGCGGGCGATCCGTCAGAAGTCTTCTATCGCCAAGTCCATTGTGAAGTGGATCACCGAAAACAAGGACTCATTGGCAGATTATCCTGAACATTTGCTCAAAGCGGAAGCTCGGCCTGTCTACAAAAAAGAGTAAGCTAGCTTTGAAAGCTTTTGTGGAATAGACATCTGGGATAGGCGTCTGGGATAGGCGTCTCGCCTGTCGAATCTGAGTTGAACGCTCCGCTCCCTTTTGAGATCATGCAGTCGGCAGATTACACAAGTCAGCATATAGACCGGCAAGTGCGCTTGTTGCAGTATCAGATTCAGCGGCGATTGCAGGCATTAGACTATCGGGATTGCGAGGTTCTAGAGCGCCAACGCTTGCAAATTAATGACCACTGCGAGCTAAAGCCAGCGCTGACTGTTGTTAAGCGCGGTCATGCCGACATTGAGTTGAAGCAATGGGTGATAGATATCTATTTTGATTTTTTTCAAGAAAAACTGAGCCGCCCCGAAACGCCCCATCAACGCGATCAACGCCGTAGCCGCATTCTTGCCCAGGCTGGAATCATTAACTACTGGTCGCTATCGCTTGCTCATGCCGAACTGCGTACCTATGCAACGCCTACGAACGTTGGCTATCGGCAGTGCCGCCTTTTGCAGGTAGGCGATCGCGCCAGCCCAACTTTATGGCCAGCCCTAACCCTACGGGTGCAAGAACCTGTGCCGCTGTATTTTTTGACACGCACATTAGCAGGGCCGCGAACTTATGGTGCGATCGCCCCACCATTACAAGTGATCAGCGACTAGAATCAGTGGCTAGAATCAGTGGCTAGCTGGCTTGCCAGCATCATTCACTCGCAGCCGGACTGACTCTCCATGAGAAGGCAGCCCTTCTGCCTCGGTGAGCATGTCAATATCGGTAGCGACTTCCGCTAGCGCCGAGCGGGTGTACTGCACCAGGCTAGTGTGCTTCATAAAGGTTTCGGTGCTCAGCGGTGAGGCATAGCGGGCTGCGCCAGAAGTCGGCAGCGTATGATTTGGCCCAGCTATATAGTCACCCACGGCTTCGGGGGTGTCGTGACCCAGGAAAATAGCGCCTGCTTGATGAATATGCTTTAGCAGTTCCCAGGGTTCTTCAACTTCTAGTTCTAAATGCTCGGGTGCAAAAATATCTGAGAGCTGAGCAGCCGTTTCAAGCGTATCGACGACGATGGCAGCGCCGTAGTGAGCGATCGCTTTTTCGGTCAAAACCTGGCGGGGGTGATTTTTTAGCTGTCTGCTAATTTCTGCCGTAACGGCCTGTGCGATCGCCTCATCGGTCGTAATCAACACCGCCGCCGCCATCGGATCATGTTCTGCTTGCGCCAATAAATCTGTCGCTACATGCACCGGATTTGCGGTATGGTCTGCAATCACCAGCACTTCTGAAGGGCCTGCCAATGAGTCAATGCCGACGGTGCCATATACCTGTTTTTTGGCTAAGGTGACGTAGATGTTTCCGGGGCCAGTGATGACATCGACGTTGGGAATGGTCTTGGTACCGTAGGCTAAAGCTGCGATCGCCTGCGCCCCCCCCACCTGATAAATTTCTTGAATTCCCGATTCTTGGGCGGCAACGAGGACGGCGGGGCTGAGTTTGCCGCTTTCCCCTACCGGCGTCACCATCACAATCCGCGACACGCCCGCAACCCTGGCAGGAATAGCGTTCATCATTACCGTACTGGGATAGCTGGCTCGCCCACCGGGGACATAAATCCCTGCTTTTTCGACGGGGGTATAGCGCTTGCCGAGTACCACGCCGTTATCTTCAAAGGTGACCCAGCTCTGGGGCAATCGCTGGCGATGAAATTTCTCAATGTTTTTGCAGGCCGTCCGAATCGCCCTCAGCAGCCCCTGAGAAATTTGCTGATAAGCGGCATCAAGCTGCGCCCCATCTACCCGGAGCGTGTCGGGCGTGAGTGTTTTTTGGTCAAACTTTTCGGTGTAGTGCAGCAGGGCCGCGTCACCGGTTTTTCTGACGGCTTCTACGATGTCACGAACGATGGCTTCCTTGTCGGCGACCTGGGCGTCGTGGGTGCGATCGCAAATGCGTCGTAGCTCTGCTTTGGCGTCACTTAGCTGATGGATAATTCGCAGCATCTTGTCTCTACTGTGAGGGCTACCCGTTTGGGATTCTTTTTCTAGCTTAGCGTGTAATTATCAGGCAGATCGGCTATCCGCCCGGATCTCAGCAACTTGCCTTACCACATATTAAGATTTGGTGCTATGATTGCTAGTTCTAATAGTCATCACTGACTCATTAGGTTGACTAAACTACTGAATTACTGATTAAGGGCAAGCCGTGGCAAATACTAAATCTGCGATTAAACGTATACGAGTTGCAGAGCGGAATCGGTTGCGTAACAAAGCGTATAAATCGGCGGTCAAAACGCTCACGAAGCGTTACCACGAAGCGCTAGAAACTTACGAAGGCGATCCTTCCGATGAAAGCAGCAAATTAGTTCAAGCAAGAATGTCGGCTGCTGTCAGCAAAATTGATAAAGCGGTTAAGCGTGGTGTGCTGCACAAGAACGCAGGCGCAAGACGCAAGTCTCGGCTAGCTCATGCGCTCAAAGCTAAGGAAAAGACTGAGGCTTAGTGATTGGTGAATGTTTAGCTGCCAAGCGATTCCCCAATCGACTTCCAGACTTTAACTGCGACTAGACTTTAACTGCGACTAACAGTATGCGCCTAGTAGATACTCACGTTCATATCAATTTCGATTCGTTCGATGTCGATAGAGATCAAGTAGCCGCAGCCTGGCGACAGGCTGGGGTTGCTCACTTAGTGCATTCCTGCGTTGACCCCAGTGAGTTTGAGAAAATTCAGGCGATCGCCCAGCGCTACCCAGAAGTATCTATGGCGGTGGGATTACATCCTTTAGATATGGATAAGTGGCAAGATGACACGGCTGCGCAGATTGCTCGGCTGGCATTGTCTGAACCCAAGGTCGTCGCCATTGGTGAAATGGGTCTGGATTTTTTTAAGGCAGACGATAAGGCGGTGCAAAAGCAAGCTTTTATTGCTCAGCTAAAAGTTGCTCAGTCTTTAGACCTGCCGGTCATTATTCACTGCCGGGAGGCTGCTATCGAAATGGCGGAACTGCTGGAAGCTTTTTTTGAGCAAAATGGCCCTGTTGCTGGTGTCATGCACTGTTGGACGGGGACGCCCGAAGAAACTCAACGGTTTTTGGATTTGGGATTTTTTGTTAGCTTTAGCGGCATCGTCACTTTCAAAAGCGCGACTCAGGTGAAGGCTTCTGCGCGAATGGTTCCGGGCGATCGCATCTTGATAGAAACAGACTGTCCGTTTCTATCGCCTATGCCTAAACGTAAGGAAAAGCGAAACCAGCCTGCCTTTGTCAGGCATGTCGCTGAATATGTCGCCGAACTGAGGGGAGTATCGCTATGTGATCTAGCGACTCAAACCACGCAGAACGCTCAAAAACTGTTTCGATTACCCGCTGAACTCGTTTTATGAAAAACTTCATGCCATCGGCCCTTAATAACAAGAAAGATTAACATCGCCGCTCGACCGTCTTGACAATCCGATAGTTTTAAGGTTCAAGTTTGCCTTATGATAGATAAGCGAAAAATATTTTTATTATCCTCGTCAACCTTATCTTCGAGCTTGTCTCACCGCTTTGCGCAGCATTAAAGCCTTTTGGTGTAAGGCACCCAGCGCTTTATATTGGCTTAATATGCGCCCAGCATGAGTATCCATAAAGCCATCTCACCCCTTTGCTCGGCCAGTAACCTACTACGTTTGCTCTTGAATTTTCCTGATTTTCTGTCTCAACTGCGAGTGAGTTTAGAATTCTTAATATTCTGGAAGAAAGCCCAAAATGGGAGCGTCATCCCCACCCTGAAGCCAATCTTTGGCATGGGTGATTGCTTAGCGGTTCCCCCGCCCAACCTGCTGTATAGCTCTGCTTAACCGTAGACGCTTTGCTTAGAGGTTGGGCGATCGCACCGCTGTGTCCACTTGATATGCCCACTCGATATACCCACTCGATATACCCATCAGACGGCCCTGCCCGTCAGAGCCTCTGCCTTTTTCATAGCCCAGATCCCCTCCTAAAACCTGCTGTCTAAACGCTTGCCCTGCTCGGCGCGACTTTGAGGAAACGCATGACTGACTCCATCCTTGCCACCATCGAACCTACTACCAACCCTGCCGCCACCATCAACCCTGCCGTCAACCAAACGCCAGTTCACCTGCTTCCCGACCTTGTCGAAATTCAGCGCGCGAGCTTTCGCTGGTTTTTGTCAGAAGGCTTAGTCGAAGAACTAGAAAGCTTCTCGCCCATTACCGACTACACAGGCAAGCTAGAACTGCACTTCTTAGGCAGAGACTATCGCCTCAAGGCTCCTAAGTACATGGTGGATGAAGCCAAAAGACGTGATAGTACTTACTCAGTACAAATGTACGTCCCCACCCGCCTGATTAACAAGGAAACAGGCGAAATTAAGGAGCAGGAAGTGTTCATTGGTGACCTGCCACTAATGACCGATCGCGGTACATTTATCATCAACGGTGCCGAGCGCGTCATCGTAAACCAGATAGTTCGGAGCCCCGGTGTATACTACAAAGCCGAAACAGACAAGCATGGTCGTCGTACTTACACTGCAAACTTGATCCCCAACCGGGGCGCGTGGTTAAAGTTTGAGACCGACAAGAACGACCTGGTTTGGGTTCGCATCGATAAAACCCGTAAGCTGTCTGCCCAGGTATTGCTTAAGGCCCTCGGCCTGAGCGACAGTGAAATCTTCGATTCGCTGCGCCACCCTGAGTACTTCCAAAAGACAATCGAGAAAGAAGGTCAGTTTAGTGAAGAAGAAGCGCTGCTAGAGCTATACCGCAAGTTGCGTCCTGGTGAACCGCCTACTGTCAACGGCGGACAGCAGTTGCTCGACTCCCGCTTCTTCGATCCTAAGCGCTACGACTTGGGTAAGGTGGGCCGTCACAAGCTCAATCGCAAGCTCCGCTTAAACATTCCTGAAACAACCCGCGTGCTGACCTCCCAAGACATCGTGGCGGCGATTGATTACTTAGTCAATCTAGAATTTGACATTGGTAGCCCCGACGACATTGACCATCTGGGCAACCGCCGGGTGCGTTCAGTGGGTGAGCTGCTGCAAAATCAGGTGCGCGTCGGCCTCAACCGGTTAGAGCGAATTATTCGTGAGCGCATGACTGTTTCCGATGCAGATTCCTTGACGCCAGCATCCTTAGTGAACCCTAAGCCCCTCGTCGCTGCGATCAAAGAATTTTTTGGCTCCAGTCAGCTCTCTCAGTTTATGGATCAAACCAACCCGCTGGCGGAGCTAACCCACAAGCGTCGGATCAGTGCGCTGGGGCCAGGTGGCCTAACCCGTGAACGCGCAGGATTTGCCGTTCGTGATATTCACCCTTCACACCACGGTCGCATTTGCCCAATTGAAACGCCTGAGGGGCCGAATGCTGGCCTAATTGGCTCGCTGGCAACCCACGCCCGCGTCAATCCCTTTGGCTTTATTGAAACGCCCTTCTTTCCTGTAGTGAACGGTCAAATTATCAAAGACAATCCGGCGGTATATATGACCGCCGACGAAGAAGATGATTTGCGCGTAGCGCCTGGCGACGTGCCGATTGACGCCGATAACAACATTTTGGGCGAAACGGTACCTGTGCGGTATCGCCAAGACTTTACGGTAACAACGCCTAAAGAGGTGGACTATGTAGCCGTATCGCCAGTGCAAATTATTTCGGTAGCAACCTCGCTGATTCCGTTTCTAGAGCATGATGATGCCAACCGTGCGCTCATGGGATCGAACATGCAGCGTCAGGCGGTGCCTTTGCTGCGGCCTGAACGAGCGCTGGTCGGCACAGGGCTAGAAGCGCAGGCGGCGCGTGACTCGGGCATGGTGATCATTAGCCGCACGGACGGTGTGGTGACCTTCTTGGACGCCAACTGGATTAAGGTGCGCGATCCTGAAGGGAATATCCATACTTACGAGCTGCAAAAGTACCAGCGCTCTAACCAAGACACCTGCTTAAACCAGCGACCTCTGATTCATGAAGGCGCTGAAGTTGTGGCTGGTCAAGTAATGGCCGATGGCTCTGCCACTGAGGGCGGCGAAATTGCCCTGGGTCAAAACGTGCTAATTACCTATATGCCCTGGGAGGGTTACAACTACGAGGATGCCATTCTGCTCAGTGAGCGCCTGGTAATCGAAGATGTTTACACTTCTATTCACATTGAGAAGTATGAGATCGAAGCTCGTCAGACCAAGCTAGGGCCTGAAGAGATCACTCGTGAGATTCCTAACGTGGGTGAAGATGCATTGCGTCAGCTCGACGAAACGGGCATCATTCGCATTGGTGCCTGGGTTAGCTCGGGTGAGATTTTGGTAGGTAAGGTGACACCCAAGGGTGAATCCGACCAGCCCCCAGAGGAAAAGCTGCTGCGGGCTATCTTTGGTGAGAAAGCTAGAGATGTGCGCGATAACTCGCTGCGCGTGCCTAACGGCGAGAAAGGTCGGGTTGTGGACGTGCGGGTGTTTACGCGCGAGCAAGGTGATGAGCTGCCGCCGGGTGCCAACATGGTTGTGCGGGTATACGTTGCCCAAAAGCGCAAGATTCAAGTGGGTGACAAAATGGCAGGTCGCCACGGTAACAAAGGGATTATTTCCCGGATTTTGCCGGTGGAAGATATGCCTTACCTGCCTGATGGTACGCCGATTGACATTGTGCTCAATCCACTAGGTGTGCCTTCGCGGATGAACGTGGGCCAGGTGTTTGAATGTTTGCTTGGCTGGGCCGGACAAAACCTTGATGCCCGGTTTAAGGTAACGCCGTTCGACGAGATGTATGGCGAAGAAGCGTCGCTAGAAACTACTCATGGCAAGCTGCAAGAAGCGCGCGAAGCGACTGGCAAAGATTGGGTATTTAACCCTGACAACCCTGGCAAAATTCAGCTTTACGATGGCCGTACGGGTGAGCCCTTTGATCAGGAAGTCACGGTAGGCCAGTCTTACATGCTGAAGCTGGTTCACCTGGTAGATGACAAGATTCACGCTCGTTCTACTGGGCCTTACTCGCTGGTTACTCAACAGCCGTTGGGAGGTAAGGCGCAGCAAGGGGGACAGCGCTTTGGTGAGATGGAAGTGTGGGCGCTAGAGGCATTTGGCGCGGCTTACACTTTGCAAGAATTGTTAACCGTGAAGTCAGACGATATGCAAGGCCGAAATGAGGCGCTGAACGCGATTGTGAAGGGCAAGGCAATTCCTCGTCCGGGTACGCCTGAATCGTTCAAGGTATTGATGCGAGAGCTTCAATCGCTATGTTTGGATATTGCGGTGCATAAATTAGAGACCCAGGAAGATGGGACTAGCCGGGATAGCGAAGTGGACTTGATGGCAGATGTTGGTAACCGAAGGACGCCATCAAGACCCACCTACGAGTCGGTGTCTAGAGACGAGCCTGCGGGGACGGCAGGCGCAGCAGGTGCGGCAGTTGCGCCCTTAGGTTCATCGTCGGGCTCATTGTCGGGCTCATCGACTTCGGGTTCATCAATTTTGGGTTCAACTGCTATGGGTCTTACTGCTGAGAAGAGTGAGGAGCAGCCATCACAGCCGATGCCGTAAGTCATAACTCATGCATTCGTGAATAAATTAGCTGATTTAGCCTCATTTAAGTTGTAAGGGAATAAACAAAGGATGCCGAAAGTAGAACAGCGGTTTGACTATGTCAAGATCGGCCTTGCCTCGCCAGAGCGGATTCGCGATTGGGGCGAGCGCACCTTGCCGAACGGTACGGTAGTTGGCGAGGTCACCAAGCCAGAAACCATTAACTACAGAACGCTGAAGCCAGAAATGGACGGGTTGTTTTGTGAAAAAATCTTTGGCCCCGCAAAAGACTGGGAATGCCACTGTGGTAAGTACAAGCGTGTGCGCCATCGTGGGATTGTTTGCGAGCGCTGCGGGGTAGAGGTGACCGAGTCGCGGGTGCGCCGTCATCGCATGGGCTATATCAAGCTGGCCGCGCCAGTTGCTCATGTTTGGTACCTGAAGGGTATTCCGAGCTACATTGCCATTTTGATGGATATGCCGCTGCGCGATGTCGAGCAGATTGTCTATTTCAACGCCTATGTGGTGTTGGATCCGGGCAATGCTGAGAACTTGACTTACAAGCAACTGCTGAGTGAAGACCAGTGGATGGAAGTTGAGGATCAGCTATATGACGAAGATTCTCAGCTAGCGGGTATCGAGGTCGGGATTGGGGCGGAAGCGCTGATGCGGCTGCTGGAAGATTTGCAGCTAGAGGAAACGGCTGAGCAACTGCGTGAAACCATTTCGACTTCTAAGGGGCAAAAACGAGCAAAGTTGATCAAGCGCCTTCGGGTAATTGACAACTTCATCGCGACGGGTTCTAAGCCTGAGTGGATGGTGCTGGATGTGATTCCGGTGATTCCGCCTGACCTACGGCCCATGGTGCAGTTGGACGGTGGCCGCTTTGCGACTTCTGATCTCAATGATCTGTATCGCCGGGTGATTAACCGGAACAACCGTTTGGCCAGGTTGCAGGAGATTTTGGCTCCTGAGATTATTGTTCGCAATGAGAAACGGATGCTTCAGGAGGCGGTAGACGCCCTGATTGATAATGGTCGGCGCGGTCGTACAGTGGTGGGTGCGAATAACCGACCGCTGAAGTCGCTATCGGACATTATTGAGGGTAAGCAGGGCCGGTTCCGTCAAAACTTGTTAGGTAAGCGGGTTGACTACTCGGGGCGCTCTGTGATTGTCGTTGGCCCGAATTTGAAGATTCACCAATGCGGTCTGCCGCGTGAGATGGCGATTGAGCTGTTCCAGCCGTTTGTGATTCATCGCCTGATTCGTCAGGGCTTGGTGAATAACATTAAGGCGGCCAAAAAGCTGATTCAACGCAATGACCCAAGTGTGTGGGAAGTGCTGGAAGATGTGATTGAAAGTCATCCGGTGATGCTGAACCGAGCGCCAACGCTGCACCGCCTGGGTATTCAAGCGTTTGAGCCGATTATGGTGGAAGGCCGGGCGATTCAGCTCCATCCGCTGGTATGTCCGGCGTTTAACGCTGACTTTGACGGTGATCAGATGGCTGTGCATGTGCCGCTATCGCTAGAGGCTCAGTCAGAAGCGCGGTTGCTGATGTTGGCTTCTAACAATATTCTGTCGCCAGCGACGGGTCGGCCAATCATTACGCCGAGCCAGGATATGGTGTTGGGCTGCTATTACCTGACGGCGGATAATCCGAGTAAGCAGAAGGGGGCGGGGCGTTACTTTGCGAATATGGAGGATGCGATCGCCGCCTACGAACAGGGCAATGTCGATCTCCATGCGAACGTATGGCTCCGCTTTGACGGCGAAGTAGAAAATCCTGAGGACGACACCGAACCGAAGGAAGTGACCACCGATGACAATGGCGCTACCACCAAACTCTACAAGTTTCGTCGGGTGAGGGAAGACGAGTCGGGCAACGTGATTTCGCAGTATGTGAACACTACGCCGGGCCGAATCATTTACAACCACGCGGTGTTGGGCGCGCTCGCTGAATAATAGCAGCAGGTAAGAGCGGATCTAAAGGCGCACTAGCTTTAAAAGACTACAGCAGCAAAAGAGTTCAAGGGCAAAGGAACAACAGCATGACAGAGAAAGGCGAATCGAGACCGGTTATTTTTCGCAACCGTGTCATTGACAAAAAACAGTTGAAAAACCTGGTTTCATGGTCATTTGAGCATTATGGCACTGCCCGCACCGCTCAGATGGCGGATGAAATCAAGAGCTTAGGCTTTAAGTACGCGACTAAAGCTGGGGTCTCTATTAGTGTGGACGACCTGGAAGTACCGCCCACTAAAAAGGCGATGCTAGAAACCGCAGAAGGTGAAATTCGCGATACGGAAGAGCGCTACACTCGCGGCGAAATTACTGAGGTAGAACGTTTTCAGAAGGTGATTGATACCTGGAATGAAACCAGCGAACACCTGAAGGACAAAGTAGTCGAGAACTTCCGCGACCACAACCCTTTGAACTCGGTTTACATGATGTCTAACTCGGGGGCGAGAGGAAACATCTCTCAAGTTCGTCAGCTCGTGGGTATGCGCGGCCTGATGGCGAACCCGCAAGGGGAAATCATTGACCTGCCGATTAAGACTAACTTCCGAGAAGGTCTAACCGTTACCGAATACATTATTTCATCTTACGGTGCGCGCAAGGGTCTGGTCGATACTGCGCTGCGGACGGCTGACTCGGGCTATCTCACCCGCAGGCTGGTAGATGTCTCTCAAGACGTGATTGTCCGTGAGATTGATTGCGGCACTGATCGGTACATTCCGGTTCGACCAATGACCGATGGTGAGCGAGTCCTGATTCCTTTGGAGGATCGTCTGCTCGGTCGGGTTCCGGCTGAAGATATTGTTCATCCTAAAACGGGTGAAGTGATTGTGGCGCGCAATCAGGCCATCACCGACGACCTAACCAAGGAGATTGGGGCGGCAAAGGTCAAAGAAGTTAAGGTGCGCTCGGCGCTCACTTGCGAAGCGGCTCGCTCGGTCTGTCAGCATTGCTACGGCTGGAGCTTGGCCCACTCACACATGGTGGACTTGGGCGAAGCGGTCGGGATTATTGCCGCTCAGTCTATTGGTGAACCTGGAACGCAGCTCACAATGCGTACCTTCCACACGGGCGGTACCTTTACTGGCGAGCTAGCGCCCCAGATTCGGGCCAAGCGTCCGGGCATGGTGCATGTGAATGTCGATACGATGCGATCGCGTCCCTTCCGCACTCGCCACGGTGAAGATGCGCTGATGATGGAAGCAAACAGCCAAATTACCGTTGAGACCAATGGCAAAGAGTACTCGGTGGCTTTGCCTCAAGGCGCAATTTTGTTTGCCAAAGACGGCGCTGAGATTCAAAAAGGCGACCTGATTGCCGAAATGCCTAACACCAGCCGCGTCAGAAAAGTGACTGAGAAGGCCAGTAAGGACGTCACCTCTGATTTGTCGGGCGAGGTACTCTTTGATGGGCTCGTGCAAGAGGAGAAGACTGACCGACAGGGGAATATGACCCGGTTGGCACAGCGCGGTGGTTTGATTTGGGTGCTGTCTGGCGAGGTCTATAACCTGCTGCCAGGGGCTGAGCCAGTGGTTAAAAATGGCGATCGCGTTCAAGCCGAAGGCGTCCTCGCCGAAACCAAACTCATTACTGAACGCGGCGGTATCGTTCGCCTCACGGATACCTCCAACGATGGCAAAGGGGGCCGCGAGGTCGAAATCATCACGGCCTCTGTCGTGCTCGACCAGTCCGAGGTCGAAATCGAAAGTGGCCAGGGCCGCGAACACTACTTCTTAAAAACTTCCAGTGGCCAGAAGTTCTCGCTGAACGCCACACCGGGCACCAAAGTGACCAGCGGCCAAGTCGTTGCCGAACTCGTAGACGACACCTTCCGCACCCAAACCGGTGGCATCATCAAGTTTGCGGGCGTAGAAGTGGCCAAGCGCGGCAAAGCTAAAAACGGTTATGAAGTCACCAAAGGGGGCACCATCCTCTGGATTCCGGCAGAAGCTCATGAGGTGAACAAGGACATTTCTTTACTGATGGTAGAAGATGGCCAGTACATCGAAGCCGGTACAGAAGTTGTCAAAGATATTTTCTGCCAGACCAGTGGCGTCGTTGGCGTAACTCAGAAAAACGACATCCTGCGTGAAGTGGTGATTCGTCCGGGTGATATTCACATGGTGGATGGCCCCAGCGATGACAGCAGCAAAGATGGCACCATTGTCAATGCGGGCGAGGAAGTCATGCCCGGTGTAGTGGCCGACGCTTTGCGCTACGTAGAGTATGTTGAAACCCCTGAAGGCGCAGCCTTACTGCTGCGCCCCGTGCAGGAGTTTGAGGTGCCTGACGAAGCGCGAGTGCCCAGCCAGATGTCTGTTAGCGACAGTGATGACAACACCATTCGCCTGAGAGCAGTGCAGCGGTTGCTGTACAAAGATGGCGAAAGCGTAAAGTCAGTGGACGGCCTAGAGATTTTGCGCACTCAGCTCGTGCTAGAAATTGACGAAGGCGGCTCACAGTTGACAGCGGATATTGAGCTAAAGGCCGACAGCGAAGATGAAGATTCTGCTCAGCGCTTGCAGCTAGTGATTTTGGAAACTTTGGTCGTGCGCCGCGACATTGAAGCAGATCAGACTCAGGGCAGCACCAAAACGCGACTGCTGGTGGAGGACGGTGAAGAAATTACCCCAGGTGCGGTAATTGCAAGAACCGAAATTCGCTGCAAGGAAGCCGGCGAGATTCGCGGTATTCGCGAAGATCTCGAATCGGTACGTCGTGTACTTGTAGTGCGCGATGCGGATCGGATGGTGATTGACACCCATGGGAATCCCCCAACCGTTTCTAAAGGCGATTTGCTAGTGGACAATACTCAGCTAGCTGAAGGCATCATGTCTTCTGAGTCTGGTCAGGTGGTTGAGGTCACCGACAGCCAGGTTGTGATGCGAATTGCGCGGCCTTACCGAGTATCTACCGGTGCGGTCTTGCACATTGATAATGGCGATTTGGTGCAGCGAGGTGACGGCCTGGTGCTGCTGGTCTTTGAGCGGGCGAAAACGGGCGACATTATCCAAGGTCTGCCTCGCATTGAGGAGCTGCTAGAAGCGCGTAAGCCTAAGGAAGCCTGCATTTTATCGGAGCGTCCGGGTATTGCCCAAGTGGTTTATGCCGACGATGAAACGGTTGAGATTAAGGTGGAAGAAAAGGACGGCACCGTGATTGACTATCCGGTTACACCTGGGCAAAACCTGGTGGTAGGCGATGGTCAAAAAGTGGATGTGGGTGAACCGCTGACGGATGGGCCTTCTAACCCTCACCAAATCTTAGAAGTCTTCTTTAAGTACTACCGGGAGAACAAAGGCACTCACGAGGCGGCGATGCTCAGCTTGGAGCGTGTGCAGTCGTTCTTGGTGAACGAAGTGCAGTCTGTATACCAGTCTCAGGGCGTGGATATCTCGGACAAGCACATTGAGGTGATTGTGCGGCAGATGACGTCTAAGGCCCGTTTGGAAGATGGTGGTGACACCACCATGCTGCCAGGCGAGCTGGTTGAAATTCGTCAGCTAGAGCAGGTGAATGAGGCGATGTCGATTACGGGCATGGCCCCAGCGGACTACACGCCTGTGCTGCTTGGGATTACCAAGGCATCTTTGAATACCGACAGCTTTATCTCGGCGGCGAGCTTCCAGGAGACTACTCGTGTGTTGACGGAAGCGGCGATTCAAGGCAAATCGGACTGGCTGCGTGGATTGAAGGAGAACGTGATTATCGGTCGCTTGATTCCAGCCGGGACGGGCTTCAATGCTTACGAGGAACCCTCTTCGCCAGAGATTGATACGTCGTTTGACGGAACTTTCTTGGGCGATGATATGGCGCTGTCGGATATGGTGCTGGACGATCGCACGGCTCGCGCTTATGACCGCGAAGGTGGGCTAGATCTGATTGCTGGCGACGGGATGGTCGGCGGTGATAAGAAGCTTACTGACGCTGAAGCGAAGCCTTCGACGCTGATCGGCGATGGTGGCTTGGTGGATGACAAGAGTGAAGCGCCTTAAAATGAGCGTTTGAATCTTGTGGGACAAGGCTAGGCTGTTTGATTGGAACGGCCAAGACGGCCATTCCACAAGAGATTCCCTGATAAAAAGCAAAAAGCCCAGGCGTTGAATCTGCTCAACTTCTGGGCTTTTACGCTATGAATATGCGTTTATTGAATGAATGATTGGAACGATCAGGCGCTTTCTTGAGTGGAAAGATCGGCGGTTTTAACGGATAGGCGCTGAGTGCGATCGCCCCTTCTCAAGGTCACCTGCAACGCATCCCCCACCTTCACTTGATCCACACGGGTCTGCAATTGATCGGCGCGGCTGACAGGTTTGCCTGCGATCGCCACAATCACATCCCCTCGCCGCAGCCCTGCCTCTGCCGCAGGCGTATTTGGTAATACCCGCACCACCAAGACGCCTGCGGTTTCGGGCAGCGTAATGGCACTGTTGGGATCTTCATTATTCAGCCGAGCCATGTCGGGCGTCAGCGTTGCAATTTGCACGCCTAAGTAAGGATGCGCAATCCGCTCGCCCCTCGCCAGGCTGGCCTGAATAGCTTTTGCCTTGTTGATGGGGATTGCAAAGCCTATGCCCATCGCATCCGCGCGAATAGCGGTGTTAATGCCAATCACCTCGCCTTGAGCATTGAGCAGGGGGCCGCCAGAATTGCCGGGATTAATGGCCGCGTCAGTTTGGATAAAGTCGATGCGCTTGTCTGGAATCCCGACGGCAGCGCTGGAGCGCTTGAGGGTGCTGACGATGCCGAGGGTGACGGTGTTGTCTAGGCCGAGGGGATTGCCGACTGCGATCGCCCAGTCACCCACCTCAACACTGTCCGAATTACCTAGCTGAGAAACTGGTAGCGCTTCGCCTTTCGTATCGATATGAATCACCGCCAAGTCGGTAATGTCATCAACCCCTTCTACGACGCCTTCAAACGCACGACCGTCCTTGAGCGTCACCGTCACCTTATCTGTGCCATCAACGACATGGGCATTGGTAAGAATATCGCCATCGCCGCTAATAATAAAGCCCGATCCCTGCCCTCGCAAATGCTCTTCTTGAGGGATATTTTGAAAGAGGTTTGGCCCGCTCCCAAATCGTCCTCTAAAAAAAGGATCGTCATAAAACATGTCGGGAACGTTGCGGGTAATCGTACGCTCTGTGTCGATGCGAACCACAGCGCCACCGACGGTGCGAACGGCATTGGCTACGAAGCTCTCGCCCGCGAGTGCGCCAGTTGCCGCTGACGAACGGGGGGCAAGTGGTTGCGTCGGAACTGCTTGTGTAGGCTCCGTTTCAACCACTGACTGTGCCCAAGCGGGTAACATCCACAGGCTATTCGCGAGGAAAAATGCAATAGCCGCAGAGGTCATCCACCGGATCCAACGCTGAATAGGCAAAGGCTTGAAAGGTAGACCGGGCAGGCTTTTAAGGAAACTCATCGGATCTCTCGCTAATAAGGAAGCGCATGCAAAAAGGGTGACTATATGCTTATGGTATATATTGCCAGCTCCTTTCAAAAATGGGGGGTGTGGATAACCTGAAATGCTATATTCCTGGGGAATGATTGGTCGCAAAGAATAATTGATCGGCAGTGATGGTTGCGCACTTATTGCGCACTTATTAAGCATGAGGCTATCAGAAGTCAGAGTTAGGGATCGTAGCAAAGCCATCATTTTTGCCGGGCAGCTTGCTTTTTTGGTCACACTTTCGGGCTGTAGCACTTTGCCGGGTTCGTACAAGTCGCAACTAGCCGATCATCTCACGGCTACGGGCGCAAAAATGTATGGCACCTACTGGTGCCCTTACTGTGCGGCGCAAAAGGAAGAATTTAATGGCGTGGTAGACCGCATCCCGTACGTGGAGTGCGATCCACAAGGCTATGATGCTCAGCCAGAACTGTGTGCTCAGCTAGGGATAGAGGCATATCCGACCTGGATTATTGAGGGCGATCGCTACCTGGGCGCTCAACCTTTGGGTCGATTGGCTGTCCTCTCAGGCTTTGAGGGTGCCGATTCTGAGCCGTTTGCTGAAGATCCGGCTTTTGAAGGCAGTCGATACAGCACGCCAAACTAAATAACCTGAATAACAAGATAGATTGTAGAAGTCATCCCCACCGAGAATGGGTCATGTCCCGTTTAAATCTTTTAGGAAAAGGCCAGGCTTATTCATTTCGCTCGTACTTTGAGATGCCTTATGAGACAGATGAGATTCTGTCGGAGTTTGGGGTAAGTTTTGTGACTCGCGAACTGGATTTACCGAAGGCTGATGTGCCGCGAGATGTTGTGACTACGCTTAAGTCAGATCTTAAGAGTCGATTAGAGTTGGTTCGCCTATCGAGTGAAACAGCTCGTCGAGAAACATTAGTCGGGCCGATCCTCTTCAAAGTGGCCCAGTTGGCTAAGATCCAACTGCGGATTGAATATTTGCTAAGCGTCAACGATCAACTTAAAGGCAAGCTAGATTACCTGCTCCAAGGCCCGCAGAACTTGTTAGTGATAGAGGCAAAAAATGACGACCTCACACGCGAGTTCACGCAGCTAGCCGTAGAACTGATCGCGCTTTCGCAGTGGGAAGAGACTCAAAAGATTCTGTACGGCGCAGTGACGACTGGCGATGCCTGGGTGTTTGGGCGATTAGATGTCGCACAGCAACGGGTCGAAAAAGACATTTTGCTCTACGCTGCGCCGAATGCTCTTCAAGAGATTATGTCGATTCTGTTAGGCATTGTCACGACAGATTAATTTGCGATCGCATAGTCCACTAGCTGAAGCACTTTTTGCCGCAGCGTATCTATGCCCAGGTTATTAGCCGCTGAAATAAAGACAGCCTGTGGATACTCGTCTTTGGCCAGTTCCAAGGTGTCCGTGCCCGCTTGATCGAGCTTGTTAAACACGAGCAAAATTGGCCCTGGTGCGATTGGCATTTGGCCTAGCAGGCCCATAACCGAATGGATATGCTCTTTCCAAGCCGGGTGAGCAGCATCGACGACGTGAATCAGGGCGTCGGCTTCGGTGACTTCTTCTAAGGTGGCGCGAAAAGCATCCATCAGGGCGGGCGGCAAATCTTGAATGAAGCCAACCGTGTCGGTGAGAACGAGCGATCGCACCTCATTGGTTTCTGCTTGGGCGATCGCAATCCGCCGAGTGGTCGGATCGAGCGTCGCAAATAGCTGG
Source organism: Phormidesmis sp. (assembly GCA_049791095.1). Lineage (GTDB taxonomy): Bacteria > Cyanobacteriota > Cyanobacteriia > Phormidesmidales > Phormidesmidaceae > Phormidesmis. Next base: position 117,484 of record JBAQZP010000123.1, on the reverse strand, counting down.
TCAGCCGCGTAGACTTCCGCGTCAGTCAACAGATTTAATAGCGTAGATTTACCGGCGTTGGTATAGCCGATGATAGCCACCGAAGGCACAGAATGCTGCTGACGACGCTGGCGCAGTCTGGCTCGATGCGCTTGCAGTCCCGTGACTTCCTTTTGCAGACGGCTAATCCGTTTTTGAATCGCTCGGCGCTCGGTTTCTAACTTGGTTTCACCGGGGCCTCGGGTACCGATACCGCCGCCGAGTCGAGACATGGCCTGACCGCGCCCGGTAAGGCGGGGGAGCTGATATTCCAACTGAGCCAGTTCTACTTGCAGCTTACCTGCGCCCGATTTTGCCCGCTGGGCGAAAATGTCTAGAATAAGTTCGGTTCGATCGACCACGCGGACGCCGACATGGGCTTCTAGATTGCGGATTTGGGCGGGGGAAAGATCGCGATCGCACACCACCAAATTTGCGCCCAGCGTCTGCACCGCCAACGCAGTCTCATCGACCTTACCCGCGCCGATCACCGTTCTCGGATGAGGCCGCGATCGCTTTTGCGTAATCGTCTGCAACACATCGCCGCCAGCGGTTTCAACCAATCGCGCCACCTCTTCCAAGCCATTTTCAAACGTGGCCTCCGTCATTTTGTCGCTGAGCAGCCCCACCACAATCACCCGCTCGTGATCCGTATCGACCTGCTGCGCCACAAACACCCGGCGAAATTCTTCTTCTAAGCCTTCGGCCAGATCTAAAAAGTCCTGTTTGTCAATTTCATCCAAGCTCAACGGGTCAGAAACTTCCCACTGAACCTCGGGGTGAGGCACCAGGTGCGCCAGGTAGCCTTCGCGGATGTAGCCCGTGGCACCGCCGCCTTTGCGCTTGAAGCCGCTGCCGGTAAGGGTGAGCAGGGCGATCGCATCCAACCGCTGAATCGCCATTGCTGTCAGCACGCTGCGGCTCGGCGGCTCTACCTTTAGCTGCGTAGCAATGCAGCGAATGCCGCACAGTCGTTCCGCACCATAGCGAGGCAGCTCTAACACCGGAATCTGCGTTTTGTGAGGGCTGCCTACGCCCACGCGAATCACGTGACCGCGCCGATCGACATACGCACATACCGCCTGGTTAATATCCGTACTAACTGCCGCTAGCCTTTGGGCAAACTCCGGGGTCGTTACCCGATCGATCGGTAGGCGCTGATGGTAAATGTTCTTGAGCGCTTTTATCTGGCTAGTTTTAAGCCCTTTTAGCTCACCGTAAAGTTTCTCTATGAGGTCACTCCTAAGTAGAATTCGGTTCTCTCATTCTACGAACCCAAGCTCAAAACCGCTGATAGTATGATTCAAAGCGTCACATTAGCGCCTTACATTTTGCTAACCCAGGCGTTCTATAGTACAAGAAACAGTACAATCTAGAGAAGCAAATAGGCAATATCCCCGCATTTTTGATAACTTCCGAAATGTTAACGATAGATGACCCCTCAGGGTGTAGATTTACGCTTGTCAATAATCTACCTATTTGTTCTGGTCACTCCGTTATCAAGGCGCTATTATGATGCCTTACTTTATACTCTGCCATTTGTCAGTAACTTGAGCGTAAAGGCGGAGTAGCCGTCCAACTGTTGTCAATCCTTATAAAATCGCTATGGCTACCGACTTTAAGACAGAAGACAGCGTTTTTGCTGAAACCAGTCAGCCCGCTGACGTAAATTCCACCGCCACTTCTACAGATGCCGCGTCTTCCGAAACGCTGGCAACGGCTAAGCGGGTCACTGCCCAAGTGATCGACAGCTTGGGTGAATTACCTAAGTATTTTGGCGAATTTTTTCAAGAGTACAGACGTCCCCTGCTGGCCTTAGGGCTTATCTTTGGTGCATTTATTTCGGTCAAGCTGACGCTGGCTATTCTAGATGCGATTAATGATGTGCCCGTGCTCGCGCCCTTGTTCGAGCTAATCGGTTTAATCTACAGCGGCTGGTTTATCTACCGCTATTTGTGGAAAGCGTCTAACCGCAGCGAACTCGCTAGCGAAATGAATGCCCTCAAAGATCAGGTATTGGGACGCACACCTCAGGTGTAAATGGGTTAAGTTTATGAATGGATGAATGGGCATTTTTCGATCAGTAGCGGCCTTCGCAACGTACTTTTGGATGGGGTGGAGTCTGCGAATTGATGGAATTTGACCTGTCAAGACCGCTAGACGCCGATGGTTCTATTTTGGGATCGTCGGCGTTCTTTTTGGGTGCTAGCAGCGGCAGAGATCCGAACCTGTACCGGCCTGTCGTCTGCTAAGGGGACTCCTATACTGAAGTAAAGATAAGTCAATAGTTAGATGTAGCGCTTGCCAAGGTTTCTGTATGGAGTGACCCGCAAGCTTGTGAGGCAAAAGCTGTGGAACTAAACAAAGACGTTATGCAGGCCGTAGAGTCCCTTGATTACCGGGCGACGGTGGGGGATGTGGCAGCGCGGGCCGGGCTGAATATAGAGGTGGCACAGCAAGGCTTGTTGGCGCTCGCGTCAGAAACTCAAGGGCATATGCAAGTGTCTGATGAGGGCGAGATTGCCTATGAGTTTTCAAAGAACTTTAGAAGCGTGCTGCGCAACAAGTACTGGCAACTGCAATTGCAAGAGACGCTAGCAAAGATATGGCAGGTGGTGTTTTACATTATCCGCGTATCCTTTGGCGTCGTGCTAATGGTGTCGATTGCGCTGATTTTCGTTGCGATTTTTGCGCTGATGATTGCCGCACAGAGTCAGGGTGGCAGTGGCGATCGCGACGATCGTCGTGGCGGTGGCTTTGGCTTTGGCATCTCCCCGTTCAACTTTTTCTACCTGTTTGACTTCAACTATGGGCGAGGCCGCCAGCGATATCCCAATCGTACGGCGAGTGGCTATTCTGGACGTGGCATGTCGCCTGCGCAGCCAGGCCAATTGAATTTTTTGGAATCGATTTTTTCCTTTCTGTTTGGAGATGGTGACCCCAATGCCGATTTGGAAGATCGCCGCTGGCAGACAATCGGCACGGTGATTAGTAATAATGGTGGCGCGATCGCGGCTGAGCAAGTTGCGCCTTATCTGGACGATTTGGGTGAGGGTTGGGACAAAGAGTATGAGGACTATATGCTGCCCGTGCTGACTCGTTTTAACGGGCGACCGGAAGTGAGCCCAGCGGGAGATCTGGTTTATTATTTCCCGGAGCTTCAGGTGTCGGCAATGCAGCGGGGTAAGGCCGCAGTGAGCGCCTATCTAAAGGAGGCAAAGCGTAAGTTCACCTCAGCGACTTCCAATCAGGTACTAATCTCTATTGGCCTCGGCTCGCTGAATATTATCGGGGCGCTGGTGCTGCAAAACATGCTACAAGACGCAGCGGCGCAAGGCTTAATTGTGACGGGTTTTGTGGGCTTTGTGCAGTCTATTTTATGGATTTTGATGGGCTATGGGATCGCGTTTTTGGCGGTGCCTTTGGTGCGTTATTACTGGGTGCAGTGGCGCAATGGCAAAATTGAGCAGCGAAACGAGGCGCGATCGCACAGAGCAACTACCCTCAACCGCCTCGGCCCCGCCTTTCAAAAAAAGCTGACGTTTGCCCAGCAGTTTGCAAGTCAAAAGGTGATACGCGAAGAAGACACCGTCTACAGTACAGATACAGGCTTACTAGAGCAGGAGAACGAGCGTTCAGCTCAGCTAGATGCTGAATTTCAACGACGTTTGGGAGAAATTTAGCGACAAACAGCCTTCACATGGCGTTTTTAGCGCTTGGGTACTATCTAAAGGTATAAAAAACCTTGTTTGTGGGAAGTGTTTGCACTATTGGCCGTTATACGGAAAAAATATATATTAATTTAACAAATTAAATTTCCAAGTTTTTCACTCTTTAGAGCGGCAGGTATATGATTCCTTTTTACCTACTCTTTTCACATTATCTTTAGCTTTGCTGGTTAGTAGAGCAAAATAGATTCGTCAGAAAGAGTTGGTTCTTGCTGCATTAATTTCCTTTGGTTATAGGGAAATTGCTGTACGAGCTTTCTTAGTCCCACCCCTAATAAATCCAATCATTCATGAACGCCGAGCTGACCGTCCTGATTATCGAAAGCAGGCCGCAGGATGTCCGGTTGGTGGAGGCGATCGCGTTTTCCCACTATCGTCGTCGAGTCCAAATTGAGGGCTCAGCAACCTTGGAAGATGCGTTATTGCGCCTTTCTCAAAAAACCTTTGACATCATCTTGTTGAGTCAATATTTCTCAGATACGGCAGAAACTCAGTTTGCTGTCCGTATGCTTTCAACCGCAACCAGTACGCCGGTTATACCCTTGTCTACCGCATTAAAAGAAGACCAGGGCAACCCCCAATCCCTGATTCGTGCTATTGCGGTTGACAATCCTTCAAGTACCCTTAAAGAGGATGCCTTTCAGCGCTTGAAGTCGAGCGAAGAGCGCTATGCCCTCGCTATTGAGGGTAGTCAAGATGGTATCTGGGACTGGGATTTAATCGGCGATCGCATTTACTACTCCGACTATTGGAAAGCAATATTAGGCTTAGAAAATACTGCCCTTTCTGACTCAGTCAGCGAATGGTTTGACCGAGTGCATTCTGACGATATCGCGGCACTGAGACGATCGCTTGATGAGCACCTCTCTGGCCGCAGCGAATACTTTCGCTGCGAGTATCGCATTCGCCATACCAGCGGCCACTACCTCTGGGTGCTCAGCCGAGGAGCTGCCCTTTGGGATGACAATAAAAGGGCTTACCGAATTGCTGGCTCACAGACAGACATTGACGATCACAAGCAGCTCGCCTGGCAAGCCACGCATGATGCCCTCACTAACTTGACCAACCGGCAGCAATTTATTCAATCGCTAGGAAAAATCAGCCAGGCTCAACCGCCAGCGGCCCATATTCTTTGCTACTTGGACTTGGATCACTTCAAGGTGGTCAATGACACCTGTGGTCACGCGGCTGGTGACGAACTATTGCGTCAGGTCTCAGCTTTGCTAAGCTCAAACATTCGCCGGAGCGACTTACTTGCTCGCTTAGGCGGCGATGAGTTTGGCCTGCTGATTTATGACTGCCACTTCGATCAGGCGTTGGGCTTGGCCCACCACCTATGCAGCCTCATCCAAAAGTTTCGCTTCTTGTGGCAAGGAAAAGTCTTTTCCATCGGGGTAAGCATTGGGCTAGTCCCCATTCCCACTGAGCGCGTCCTATCTGCCGACGAATTGCTTGACCTGGCCGATACGGCTTGCTATACGGCCAAAAATAAAGGCCGTAACCAGGTGCAGGTTTACTCAGAATGCGACGCTAGTACGCTGCCAGCAGCGGTTGACTTTCGGTGGTCTAATCGGATCACGCAAGCCATTGACCAGAATCTGTTTTGTCTCCACTATCAAGTAATTAAGCCTGTAGATAGTCGCAAGCAAGTGATTTGGGAAATATTGCTGCGGTTGCCTGCCGAAGGGACAAATGGTGAGCAGCGTTTAATGCCGCCGATGGCGTTCATTCCGCCCGCCGAACGCTACGATTTGATGATCAATCTGGATCGCTGGACAATCCGCCGCTGCTTTCAACAAATTCAACAGTTCAGTAATCCAGAGATTATGTATAGTCTCAATCTGTCTGGGCACACGCTGAATGACGATGGCTTTATTCCTTTTTTAGAAGCCGCTCTGGCAGAGTTTCGGATTAACCCACACCAGGTATGTTTCGAGATTAACGAGACTACCGTCATTGCTAACCTCACGCAGGTTGCCGCCACCATCGATCGATTCAAAGCGCTGGGCTGTTGCTTTGCCTTAGATAACTTTGGCAGCGGCGTGTCTTCTTTGGTTTATCTTCAGCAGCTTCCTGTGGACTACCTCAAAATTGACGGTAGCTTAATCTCAGCGATTACCCATGACAAAGTTACCTTAGCTACTGTGCAGTCTATTATCAGCATCGGTCATGTGATGGGGGTACAAACCATCGCCGAGCATGTTTCTAATTCGGATCTATCAAAGATGGCTCAAAGCTTGCAGATAGATTATGTTCAAGGCTTTGAGATTGCCAGGCCCCGTCTGTTTTCGGCGGCGCAGGTGCAGGTGCGATCGCCCGCCTTCGCCGCGTGAAACAAGTGTTTAGCTGGCCTGCATACGCTCACACATCAGCCTTCTAGCTGCGCGATCGCCGTACTTTGATAATAATGCTCCAAGATCTGGTCAAAGCTCCAACCCTGCTCAGCCAAGCTTCTGGCCCCCCATTGGCTCATGCCTACACCATGACCAAAGCCAAAGCCAGTGACAGTAACCACATCTCCATTAATATCGATAGTAAAGCGCGTACTACGCAGCCCTAACGCCGAACGCACATCACGACCGCGAAGAACCTCGGAGCCTCTGTCACCGCTAATAGTAATCGAGGCAACCCGTCCTAGGGCCGTGAGCTGTGGCGTCCCAATGCTACGCACTCGGCCCACATTGCCAACTTTTTGGCTAAAATCGCTCAGGCTAAAAGTTTCTTTCCAGTTAAAGACGGGCGCATTTTGGTCGTAGTCCTCTACCCCGCGCAGGTAAGGTACATCGCTGCTCCAAACATCCTTGGCATTCTCTGTGTAGCCGCCCGATGAAGAGTGAAAAATTGCTTCAATCACTTCACCGTTGTACGTCACCACCTGATTTTTCGTCGTATCTACGGCGGCAATAGTGCTAGCGGCCTCTTGCTCTAACCCTTTATATACCTGGTATGTTGTCGTAGCGTCCACATCGAACAGTGGATTTTTAGTACGGGCTCGCTTGTACAGCGCATAAGAGCGCGCGGCCACAGCCTGAGACTGGAGCGCGGCTTGCGGCCAGCTAGTCGGCATTTCACTACCGACCACACTGTACAAATAATCTTCTAAATCAACATAGTTAATTGCCGTCAGTTCACCATCTGCCAGGGTGACCATAACGCGACCGCGATACCATTTACCGCCAATCCAGACAAAGCCATCTTCAGAGGGCTCTAGCCAAAAGGCATTGGATTCTGCCAGGGTACTGCCACCATTGACCAGATCTACGTCAAAATCATCGGCTTTCACGGTGACGCCTTGAAGCCCTGGCAATTGATACAGGGCTTCGCCGCTGCCGTTGCGAATAACGCCTGTGGTAGAGCTACCGATATTAATGGTGTCGTTGCCTTGGGCGATCGCGACCCGCAACTCCACCGCAGCCTGAGCCGGTAGCACCAGCAGCAGCCATAGCAAAGTACCGCCAAACCAGCGCCAGCTCCAACGCAAAGCTGATTGGCTAGAGAATCTACCAGGGTTATTGCTCAAGCTGAGCAGCCAGTTTTTAGCAAAAGAAGTTGTTTGGGCAGTCATGATGGTATTGCTAGGTGTTGAACTAGGGCAAAATCAAGTTATTTTTCAGCGTTCCCTAACCATCTCCAAAATCTGAATATTTCAAAATAAGCCTAGTGGCAGTTTACAGGTTGGCTACTATTTGCCTGACCGTAGCGCCCAATATTGGGCGGTATATAAATAGACGCCGCAAGCCGCATTGCCCTATATCAGCCCGGCTGTTTTGTAGAGATCGGCCAAGCGGGCCAGAATTTTTTTGCCATACAGCGGGTCGGCATCCCACAGGTTGCTAAGCTGGCCTACCAGGGGAGCAACGCCCCGTTTCACAAAGTCAAAGCGGGGATCTACTTTTTCTTGCACCAAAGGCTCTGTGCTGGCATAGGCTTTGAGATGCTGAATGTGGGCGCGAACGCCAATGCGGGCACTTTCAAAATTGGCTAGCTGTCCTGCGCCGTTCGCTAAGCCTGCAAAATTATTTTGGTCGGCGCGCAACGGCCCCGGAAAGCGCAAAAAGTCGGTTTCTACGCACATTTGGCAAAAGGCAATATCGTAGTCTACCCCTTCGATATTGGCTTCCTGGCGATAGGTCTCCGGGAGGTTAGGAAAGAGATCTGATCCTTTTTCATTTTCTGATTTTAGAAAAATGCCCAACTGCATGGCTGTGGTGCTGCCATGACTCATGATCACATCAATAGTGCCAGGGCAAATGTTTAGCACCGAAGCGGGCTTGAGCTGAAGGGTACGAGTGGTCGCATCCCAGCCAACTGATATGCTGAACGGCTTCAGATCAACCGCCTTGACATATACCACACCCTGGTAGCGCACCCGACGAATGGCCTCATCCGCACTCAAATCCACGTTGAGCCGGTCGGCTAGGTCGATTGGAATGTAAGCATTGCCGCTGATAATCAGCCCGCTTTCGGGATAGGAACCGCCATTGATTTCGATGTTAATCGGGGGATATTTGGGTGCAGTAGGGACTGAAGGTGTAGGTGTGGGACTGGTGCCGGTGACAGCGCGGCTCCAGGCGGCTAGGCCGTTGGCGAGGCCCACCGCAAAGTTGCGACGACGCTGGGTGAGCAGCGCAAAGTCTTTGGGGTTAGTCAGGTAGGCAATTTCGGTGAGCAGCGCGGGCGGAACGGTTTGGCGGCAAAAGGCGAGGCTGCCGGTGCCAGCGGCGGTGTCGGGGCGGACGCCTCGGCTGGGAAGTTCGGGGACTTCTTTGAGCAGGGAAAGGAGAATCAGTTCGGCCTGTTCGCGCCGCTGGCGGTTGTTGGCGATGTGATAGACGGTGGCCCCACGAGTGGCTGTGTTACTACTAAATTCTTCGGCGTGAATTTCGAGGGCAACTGCGCCAGTTTTGGCACGGGCATTAATCCAGCCAATGGTTTGGGCCAGGCTGAGGTCGTCAGGTACCGAGAGGACGTCATAACCGCGCGATCGCAATTCAGGCACAATCAAATCGCGCAGGGCAATCATTTCCTGAGCTTCGGTGGTACCGGCTATTCTTGCGCCCGTATCGCGGATGCCATTCTCTAGACCACCGTGACCCGCCGAGATGAAAATCTGTACCATGGAAATCGCTCTCTACTGCCAGGTGAATGCTTACTTGCCATAACCCTCTTTACACTGAAAAAGGGTCTAACACAGAAAAATACCGCTTTTCCCATTCTTTTGCCAGTCCAATGGCCAGTCCAATGGCCAATCCGATGGCCAGTCCGATGGCCAGTCTAGTTCTGTCACCGTCGCCCTCTACTTTATCAGCGCAGCCCGCTGGCAAGACCTGTCGCGATATAGACTGCGGTTATGACGCTTCTGTGGCCTTATCCTCGCTGGGTTTGCGTATCCTTTTGAATAAAAGCTGTACGCCCAGTGCCGCCAACCCAATTGCGGCAACGCCGAAAACGCCCGCACCCAGGGCCACGCTACCCGTGACTAAGGTTCGCACCGCTGCCGAGATATTGACGACGGCTGGATTGGATGAGGTAACGGGCTTGTTGGCAAAGCTGGTCGCGATCGAGACCGTTAGCCGATAGGCTAGCAGCGAAAAAGTACCTGCCGTGAGGGCTCCGGTGAAGCACTTAAGCGGTGTAACGGCGGCTTTTTTGGTATCTGGGCTGGGCGGCTCAGGCAGTTCCATGGGCTTTAGCTCCAAAAGCTAGGGGTCATTGGCCTACTGTAGACTTGTCTACTGACCGATCTACTTTAAAAAATGAAGAGACAGATGGTCAGTACTGAATGCGAGTGATTTTGCGTTAGTTTACGCCAGCTCACTTCGCTTCTAAGATTAAGTATCTATACATATTTTTAAGGACACCCTAGCCAGTGGCACCGAAAACAGGCCAAAAGACGGGCCAAAATAAAGGCCACAGAGCCCGAAAGCGGTTTGGTCAGCACTGGCTGCACAGCGATCTTATTCTCAATCAAATTGTGGCGGCGGGTGAGTTAATAGAGGGCGATCGCATCCTCGAAATCGGCCCCGGCCAAGGCGTCCTTACTCAGCGCCTGCTAAACACAAAAGCCAAAGTCCTCTCTGTGGAAATTGATCGCGATCTGTGCCTGCAACTCAGCGAGCAGTTCATTGCCTACATGGCATCAGGCCAATTTAGACTGATTGAATCGGACTTCTTAAAGCTCGACTTTGACCAGGCGCTGATTGACTTCGAGCTAGCGCGGCCTAATAAAGTGCTGGCGAACATTCCCTACTACATCACTGCGCCCATCCTCGAAAAGCTGCTAGGCACCATCCGCAGTCCTAACCCGCACCCGTATGACAGTATTGTGCTGCTCGTCCAAAAAGAAATTAGCGATCGCCTCTGCGCCGAGCCCGGCACCCGCGCCAACGGAGCCCTCACCATTCGCGCCCAGTATTTAGCCGACTGCGAAGAAATTTTCCCCGTCCCACCCAGCGCCTTCAAGCCCCCCCCAAAAGTAGACTCTGCCGTCATTCGCCTGCGCCCTAGACCTTTTGCAACACCTGCCAAAAACCCAGCTCGACTGGCTCAACTCGTCAAAGTCGGCTTCTCTCAAAAGCGCAAAATGCTGCGCAACAATCTACAAAGCATTGTGGATCGCGATACGTTGACCCCTATTCTAGAAAGCTTATCAATCAACCCTCAAATTCGCGCCGAAGGCTTAGGCGTTGCCGATTGGGTCGCCCTCAGCGATGCCGTCAATGAGATGATCCCTACTACCCCAAAGTAGCGCTCCCCGCCCTTTCCTTTTTCCCTTTCCCCTTTCTCCCACTCCATGCTCACCCTTCTTGCCAACGCCAAAATTAATCTCTATCTCGAAATCATCGGCCACCGGCCCGACGGCTTTCACGAGCTAGTGATGGTGATGCAGAGCGTGGCGCTGGCCGATCGCCTTACGCTCAGGCCCCTGAACGCGCCGAGTATCGTTATCAACTGCGACCACCCTCAGGTGCCCACCGACTCTCAAAACCTGGCGTATCAGGCGGTGACGCTGTTGCAAAAGCGACTGCCACACCGCACTAATCGCTATGGCGGTGTAGAAATTACTATTGAGAAGGCCATTCCGGTGGGCGCTGGGCTGGCAGGGGGCTCATCGAACGCGGCGGCAACGCTGTTTGGCTTAAATGTGCTGTGGCAGCTAGGACTGACGCGACTTGAGCTACAAGAACTGGGTGCGGAGTTGGGGTCGGATGTACCGTTTTGCTTTGCGGGGGGCTGTGCGATCGCCACCGGACGCGGTGAAGAAATTCATTCACTCCCTAAAAGCCCTAAGCTGTGCGCTGTCCTTGCCAAATATGACAGCCTCTCAGTTTCAACCCCTTGGGCTTACAAAGCCTACCGCCAGCAATTCGAGCACACCTATTTACGGCTAAAAGACCCGGCAAACTTGGAAGAGCGCCAGGCTCGGGTACATTCTGGCAAAATGGTCAGAGCTATCGGTGAACAAAACGCTACAGCGATTGGCACACACCTGCACAACGATTTAGAAAAAGTCATTGCGCCTGCTCACCCTCAAGTCGCTCAGCTCAAAGAAATTATGGTGGCCGCCGCTGGACAGCAGGGCCTCGGCACGATGATGTCTGGCTCTGGCCCCACCGTCTTTACGTTGTGCGATACGCCTGTACAAGCTCAAGCCATTCTCAAAGCTGTGCGCCGTCAAGTCACCAACTCAGACCTTCAGCTATACATTGCACCATTCACCTCTCAAGGAATTCGGATCGCTTAAAATCACACCCTCTCGTTTGCTACACTGAACGCTGACACCTATACCAAACTTTATGAAGCGCCTTCCCTTTGACAGCCAGCAAGTCATGCGCCGCACCGAAGATCTGATCAGCGCGGCTTCTAATCGCTACCGAATTACAGTACAGGTCGCCAACCGGGCTCAGCGTCGTCGTTTTGAAGAATTCGATAGTTTGGATGAGTCAAAAATGAAGCCTGTGCTCCGGGCCATTGTGGAGATGTCTGACGAGCTAACTCAGCCAGAAATCATCGGCGAATAGTCCCACGGAGTGCCTGTGCAAAGCTCGCGCGAGGCAAGTTTTACTGCAAAACATGACTCAACAGATAAAGGCTGGAAATGGCTGGCGGTTGGGCTGGAACCCCTCGGCTGACCCCTTTAATGGCTTAGTCGCAGGCGCAGCTTGGGCGATTGAATTAACCGCATCTGAATTTGAAGATTTGCGTCGAACGGCTCAGCAGCTAGGGGGCACTATGGCGACCCTGGCCGCACAACTTATGGATGAAGAACGCCTGAGCTGCGAACAGGAAACCGAAACACTCTGGATGGAGGCTGAAGGCTTTCCGACTGAGTATAGCCTCCGGTTCATTTTGCTCAACGGAAGGCGGGGCGAAGGTGAGTGGCCACCCGCAGCCGTACCCACATTACTGGCCGCGCTAGCAGAACCTCTACCCTGGGCAGCTAGCGTGCTTCCTTTTGACTGTACCCAAGTGGTTTGAAGCCCGAAATTTATAAATAAAGCCAAGGTTTGTTATTTTATCTGCGGCGTTATGCGGTTAGATTGACCTGTATATGACCTGTATATGCAGTAGAGCGCTACCGGCAAGCTGTATGCAGGCGTATAATCTGGTGCAAACGTTTTGTTATTAGGGAGCTGAGGTCACGGTGAAAGTAAAAGTGGTTAGCGACACACTATTTAAGCTCAGCCCCAAGCTGTCAAGTCAGCTTTCTAACTCAGAAAAGGTCTTTGTTAAAAATGGCACAACATTTGAGCTAATTTCTTACACGGACGCCGAAGGTGACCACACGCGGCTGGTACTGGCTAACCAAACTTTGGGGAACAATCAAAAGATTTGGTATGCCTACAATCCCGACATCCAGATTGAATCATCGCCAGTCAAGCTGACAGTGGTTAGCGATACTTTATTCAAGCAGCGTCCTGTGCTGTCCTCTCAGCTCTCGGACGCTGAAAAGGTCTTCGTCAAAAACGGCACCCAGTACGATTTGCAATCTTACCTACCGGCAGCAGGCAATCATCTTAAAGTTGCTTTGGCTAATAAGTTCTTAGGCCCTTTTAATCGCAACACCTGGTACGCTTACCAGCCTGACGTGCGGGTGAGTGGCTCTACCGTCAAGCTAAAGGTGGTTAGCGATACTCTATTTAAGCTCAAGCCTATTTTCTCTTATCAGCTTGCTAGCGATGAAAAGGTGTTTGTGAAAAATGGTACGGAGTTTGAGGTGGCCGATAGCGAAAAGGCTGAGGGTAACCATGTGCGGGTTTCGCTGGCAAATACTGGTTTGGGCGATCGCAACTTAAAAAACTGGTACGCCTATGCTCCTGATATCACCATTGAGGGCACGCCAGCGGACAATACCCCTCACAAAGGCGATCCGGTTACCACGCCTGACCCGATACCCCCGACCCCTATTCCCCCCGACGCTCAAAAACCCACTGGCCCTTTTCGTTTGCCTGGCTTCAGCAGTACCTTTTTCCTTTCAGAGCCGATTGTGCCAGGGGGCAATTTTACCTGGGCCGAAGCGACCAAAAATGGTAGCCGCCTCCCGGTGAGCCGCAATGTTGTGTACGGCATTATTCGGATTGCTCGGGTGATGGAAGAAGTGCGATCGCGTTTAGGCGATCGCACCATCCGGGTCAATTCCTGGTACCGCGATCCGGCCTCTAACCGTGCGGTGGGCGGCGCTACCTATTCTCGTCACATGTCTGGCGACGCCATCGACTTTGTGGTCACTGGTCTACATTCCTACACTGTGTACGACCAACTCAATAGCTGGTGGGGTTCTCGCGGCGGATTAGCCAGCTCTTCCATCTTTACCCACATCGATGCTCGCGGCTATTATGCCCGGTGGTCATATGGGTACTAGACGTCTAACTTAGATACTCCTTAGGACAGTCCATGAGAAAATGTGCAATAGTACTATTGTACTCAAATACGCTATGTTCTTTGGATAGTCCTGAGGATGCTATATGGATTTTGAACTGTTTGGTCGGATGCCGGTAAGTCAGCTAAGCGATCGCTACCAACGCAGTAAAAGTGTGATCTATACAAGACTGAAAGCCCTGGATATTCAGTCTGAGAAAATTGGCATTCGTGCCTATATCAACGACGAGCAATTAGCGCTAATCGATGCCTTACACAAATTTATTCAAAGGGGGGGCACCACCGCTGAATTTATCGTTTACAAAGGGCTAAAGCCTGATGGTAACCCGTAATCTTTAGGTCTGATCCTGCTAGCATCGTCCATTGCCTAAACAAACCGGACTGTCCTCAGGTGTATCTGAAAGTATAAAGGCGGAAAGCATATATGATATATCTACATCTAATCTCCTGAGGATTGTCCAGAGGATAGGGAATGAGTGACGGAAAGGTTGATCGAATCCCGGTTAATCAGCTTAGCGATCGCTACAAGTTAGCTAGAAGCGCGGTATATAAGCGCATGGCCGATTTGGGTATTGAACGCGAAAAAATCGGTAACCGCGCCTATGTCAATGCCGATCAAATCGCCCTCATGGACGAACTTCATTCGTTTATTCAAGTAGGTGGTAACGTCGCCGAGTTTATGGCGCGAAAAGGGCTCAAGTCAGGTAATTTCAGCGACGACTCCTCAGACGGTGATTCTGATGGCCTCTCCTCCGATGTGACCGCAGGACTGTCCTTAAACCAGTCAGATATGCTGAAGCTGATCAGTGCATTTGCCACTGAAATGGCCTCTCAAATGCAGCCGCCAGTAGACCCTTTGGCCTACTACGAATCTTTAGAAAAAGCCGCCAGTAACGGCTGGAAACTTAGAACTTCTGAGCTGTCTGTCCTCCTCAAGCTATCGCCAGAAGAAATAGATCGCTACGGAAACACCTTTTACGAAGCGGGGTTTGCGTTTAATCGCTCAGGCTATCGCTCAGGTGGAGAAGGGGCCTGGCTGGTATCAAAAGTTAGAAAATAGCTGTCTGGCAAGGAAGGTAACGCTTGAAGTCCAAAGTAGCACGCATGTTCTAAAGGGGTTATGATAGAAAAATAGCTGTCAGAAATATTATTTCTAACAGCTTTAAACTCTATTCGGTTAGCCCTTTGTTTTCCTCCTTTGGTTTTTTAGGGGCTAGTCAATCAATGCACTCACCTGAGGTGCATATTCGCTAGATAGCTTTGACTGCCATCAAGGCCATCTTTTACAGGTAAGGCGCTTACTCAGTTGATGAGCGATAGTGACAGTGGTGTCGGTGATGACGTTGGTAGTGATGCTGATGTTAGCACTGGCATCACTTTTGCTCTTTAAAGGGATACCGGTCAGGACATGTCCTTATCAGAACGCAGTGATGGACTTTTAATCGTTCTGGCAATTGTACGCCAGCAGAGGCTTTACCCACCAGTGGAAGCCGTTCCCCCTAAATCCTCAAGTCTTTTGCGGTCAAAAACAATATAGCATGTCCTCAGGACAGTCCGCCACTGTTTCTCAAGGAATATTCTCAGGACAGTCCTCTGTACTGCCTGCTTATGCTTAGCTGCGATCGCTTCTCTCTAACGCCTTCTTAACGACTATTGGAGATGCCTTCTTTCTAAAGCCAGCAGGCCGCAAGGTTATGTTATTCTTGATAGGCAAATTAAACGCTTCGGGGCGTAGCGCAGCTTGGTAGCGCACTACTTTGGGGTAGTAGGGGTCGTGGGTTCAAATCCCGCCGCTCCGATTGGTTAAATATTTGCTATATAAGGCTTTTGAGCGTTGGCATTGGTCAACGCTTGCCTTGTTTTAAAGAGGCAATAGGCCCTATAAGGTGCAATTAAAGTGCAGCTAAGGGGCAAGGCAATGGCTAATGAAAGGCTGACTAGCGCGGAGAACCGTTTAGATAGGCTGGAAGCTCTATTTGTCAATGCTGGTGATTTGATTCTAGATAACAGAGCGCGTGTAGAACGTTCTGAAGAACGCTTGAACCGCGCAGAGGAATTGTTGGTGAGTGCAGGCGAGCTTTTGCAACGGGCATCTGCTACCGCAGTCAGAAATGTAATTGTGATTGAGCGGTTGGGCGATTACCTCGCTCAATTAGCCCAACTCGTCGATAGCCTAGCCGCTTCTGGTGAGCGTCATGACCGTATTTTGAATCATTTAATCGGGCGGGATGCTGGCAACGGCAATGGCAACAGCTAGGCAACAAAGACGGTTTATTCCGAGTAAGACTGCTAGTTTAAGGGTTGCTGGCTAGGACGGTTCTAATTTCTGTTTATTTGTGACCAATCAAATTACACCCATGCTCCTATGGCACAATACATAGGCCATCAATAGATAAATTTAAGCCTGTGAGTACAGCCACCTCGTCAGTCCGTCGCGCCGTTTTCCCCTTCACTGCGGTGATTGGACAAGAAGACATGAAGCTAGCGCTGATTTTAAACGTTATCGATCCTAAAATCGGGGGCGTGATGATTATGGGCGATCGCGGTACAGGCAAATCTACGACCATCCGTGCCCTGGCCGATCTCCTCCCCGATATTGAAGTGGTGACCGACGACTCCTTCAACCGGGCTCCTAGCGACCCGGATGTTCAGGCCGAGCGCGAGGGGCGAGACATTCCAGTTGGCGCGAAGAAAGTACCGATGGTTGACCTTCCTTTGGGTGCAACTGAAGATCGCGTCTGCGGCACCATTGACATTGAAAAAGCGCTCGCAGAAGGCGTCAAGGCTTTTGAGCCGGGATTACTGGCCAAAGCTAATCGCGGTCTGCTGTATGTAGACGAGGTTAACCTGCTAGACGATCACCTTGTCGATGTCCTGCTGGATTCTGCGGCTTCTGGCTGGAATACGGTAGAACGTGAAGGGATTTCCATTCGTCACCCGGCGCAGTTTGTCCTGATTGGCTCTGGTAACCCAGAAGAAGGCGAATTGCGTCCTCAGCTTCTAGACCGCTTTGGCATGCATGCTGAAATTCGCACCGTTCGCGACCCCGAATCGCGCGTCAGAATCGTTGAGCAGCGCACTGAGTTCGACCAGAATCCAGAAGCCTTTACGCTTAAATGTCAGCCTGAGCAGGATGCCCTTCAGCAAAAGATTATCGACGCTCAAAAGCGGCTGAGTGAGGTTGCATTAGACCATGAGTTCCGGGTGAAAATTTCGGAAGTGTGCTCTGAGCTAGACGTGGATGGTCTGCGAGGAGATATTGTCACCAACCGGGCGGCAAAGGCTCTGGCTGCTTATGAAGGCCGGGCTGAAGTCACGCTCGAAGATATTCAAAAGGTGATTGTGCTGTGTCTGCGTCATCGCTTGCGGAAGGATCCGTTGGAGTCAATTGACTCTGGCTTTAAGGTGGAAAAGACCTTTAGCAACACGTTTGGCGTGGCGGCCCCTGAAATGAGCAATGGCCGAAAGCCTGCGGGCGTCAGGTAGCACGGTATGACAAAGCGTATTTTGGGGCTAGATCCAGGACTGGCCATTTTAGGATTTGGGGTGATTGAGTATGACCCTGCCGAAATGCGCGCGTTGTCTCCTACGATTCAGACCATTGACTATGGCGTGATGAAAACGCCTGCTCGCACTGATACCGGGAAACGGCTATGTACCATTTACGATGACTTGCACAGCGTCATTGATGAGTACAAGCCGGATTTGGTTTCAATTGAGAAGCTGTTCTTTTATCGGATGGGCAATACCATTTTGGTGGCGCAGGCGCGGGGCGTGGTGATGCTGGTGCTAGCCCAGCGTAATTTGCCGTTTGTGGAGTTTACGCCTGCGCAGATTAAACAGTCGGTAACGGGGCATGGCAATGCCGACAAGGTGGAAGTGCAAGATGCGATCGCCCGCGAGCTAAAGCTAGAGAGCGTGCCCAAACCCGACGATGCCGCTGACGGCCTAGCGGTCGCCCTCACCGCCTGGTTCCGTATGGAATAATGGAGGAAAAATGCCAAACTTTGCCACGCCTGCGGCCCGAGCTAAGGTCAATCAGCTCATGCAGCCTGCCTTGATTCGGGTGATCGACAATATTCGTAAACAGCTAGAAAATACTGACTGGCGAGGTAATTATGAGGAAGAGCTGGTTTGGCCGGAAGGGACGACCGTTGAGCAGCAGCAGGAATACGCGGCTTTGCAAAAGCTGCTGCACGGCGTGCCGCCTGAAGAGCATGATCGTGTCGAAAACTTGATGTCGCAGTTGCCGCAGCCGTCACCGCTGTATACGCTCAGGCTGACGAAGGCGAATCATGATGACCAAACGGTTGATATCTGGGCGCTGTGCTACCGAGTATGTTCGACGAATGCAGATTTTGATAGCGCAGACGCACAGGCGATAGAGGCTGATACAGCTTTGTTTGACGAGGGCGGCGAGGTGGACTGGCAACGGTTAGATGATAAAACCCAATCTTTAGTAAGCGGTATTTTTGCCGGGTTGCCCGTTTAGGCCCCGTTCAAGATATCTATTCAAAGATATAAAGGTGCCTATCTATTTAATAAATATGTGCTGGCTTGAATCTGTGATTTTCTTAAAGAGTACGCGGTAGCGGATAAAAGTGCCATGCAGCTCATTGGAATGCTTGATTCTCCTTATGTTCAGCGAGTGGCGATCGCGCTAAACCTCTTAAACCTTCCTTTCGATCACGCGCAGATATCTGTGTTCCGTGAGATAGACAAGTTCAGCCAAATCAACCCCCTGCTGAAAGCGCCGACGCTGCTGTGCGATGACGGTGAAGTGCTGATGGATTCGACGCTGATTTTGGCCTACCTCGAAAAGCTAGCGAATAGGCAGCTCATGCCTGAGTCAATTGCCGATTGCCAGAGAGCTTTACGATTGATTGGGCTAGCACTAACTGCCAATGACAAAACGGTGCAGATTGAATATGAACGCAAGCGGCCAGCAGAAAAGCAGTATCAGCCCTGGCGCGATCGCATCCAAGCCCAAGTGATTGCCGCCTATGACCTACTTGAACCCTATGCAGCAGAGACTTCTAATTGGCTAATTGGCGACACCCTAACGCAGGCGGACATCACCGTGAGTGTAGCCTGGCAGTTCACGCAGTATATGATTGCAGATGTGGTCAAGAGCAGCCAATACCCAGCGCTATCGGCACTTTCTCAGCGAGCTGAAGCCTTACCAGAATTTAAGGCAGCGCCATTCGCTTAGAACTAGCCATCCCAAGACGTAGCTACTCACCGACGGGCAAACAAACAATGCGGATTGATCTCTCTTGCGTTCCGGTAGAAACGGGTACGGGCTATCCCGATGAGTTTAAGGCGCTAGTAGCCGGTCGTTCTCGTCAGCGAGTAGGCAACGCGGCTGGGCTTAAAAACTTTGGCGTGAATCTGACTACGCTAGAACCTGGAAGCGCCTCAGCGCTGAGGCATTGGCATTCTGCCCAAGATGAATTTATCTATGTTGTCTGCGGCGAACTAATACTGATAACCAATAAGGGCGAGCAAACGCTGGGGCCTGGAGACATGGCAGGGTTTGCGGCAGGAGTGGCTGATGGTCATCACTTAGTGAATCGGTCGGATGCGCCAGCGGTGTATTTGGAAGTAGGTGATCGCACCACCCCCGATCGAGCAGACTATCCCGACATCGATCTGGTTTATGCACCTACCGCCGCTGGTGAAAGTCAATTTGAGCATAAAGATGGTCGAGCTTATGAGTAAGCCTACGGTGTTCTTCCCTTTTGGTGTTAGGGGTGGTGTTAGGGGTGCGATCGCCCTCGCCTTTTTACCCCTCTTGTTAACAACCAGTTGCCAGTCAAAAAAATCAGCTATCCCTTCAAAGTCCGACCCGCCATCAGCTATAGACAAGCAATCGAACCCATCTCAACGCGATGACTCAACCACCCCCCCACTCTCGGCCCCGCCACCCCCACCCCCACCGGGCGCTTACCTTGGCCAAGTGAGCCCAGCGGCGCTCAACTACTTGAGAGACTTTCCGATCCTAGCGCCTGCCTATGTGCCAGAAGGCTTTGTCCTCATCGACTATGAGACGACTTCACCCGATGCCTATCATCTGCTGTACCGCAACAGCGCCGATCAGTGCTTCTCTATCGACTACCTGGCGCTCAAGCCCGCCCCCTTTGACCCCGCAGCCCTGAACGCATCGGCGACTCAATCCTTCGACTCACCTCTGTTTGGCCCTGGCTACCAGCTACATTACGCCCCCACCTCTTACTCAGGATCAGACAATTCAGAATCAGACAATTCAGGATCAGACAATTCAGAATCAGACAATTCAGAATCAGACAATAGCGTAGAGCCTACAGGAACACTCGTCAGTGATTGGTTGGCTAACCGCGATGGCTACTATCGCTTCATAGGAGCGGCGTTGATTGCGCAAAACTACCCTGCTCAAACCGATTGTCAAAATGTTTCACTGGCAGAAGCGGCCAAAATTATCGCATCGCTGGCAGATCTCACTGCAGCCCCTACTGAATCAGTCGGAAATGAGTAGACTTCGGGAAAACCTGGTCTGTCCGACGCTGTGAGAGCCATCTTCATAAATCATTAACGCAACCAAAACCAAACTTACAAGAAGTTTATTTCAAAACTTACGGACTTAGATGTAAAAAATAGGTATATTTTTATACCACAATCAAACAGCCTACTGAGGTGGCTGTTCGGTGGTTACTATTCTCCACCCCGTTAATCCCGAGACTTTATAAATGAGCAAATACCACATTTTGGGCGCATTCTTAGCTTTGGCGGCTTGGTCAGGCACTTATGCTCCGGCGGCGACTTCACTGACAAGCACCGTGCAAATCGGCTCCGCTGCTCAAGCTGGCGTTCGTTGGACGCCTGATCCCGACCGGGGCAGTGCCTCTAGCACCTTATCTGGTGGGCGTCGTGGCACTGCGGCCTCTGCCTGCGCTCTGGATGCTTCCCTGCCTGACCCCGCGATCACCCTGCTCGTTCCTGAAGGGACTAAAGGGCTCACGACAGAAGGGCAGCCGACGCTTTCCTGGTATTTAGAAAGTGAAGAGATCGCCGATATGGAATTTGTGCTTTCACACCCCGCTCAGGCTAACCCCGTTTATAGCAAAAGTATCCAGGCCCGCTCAGGATTGATAGAAGTCGCCCTGCCTGCTTCGGCCACGCTAGAAGTGGGCGTGCCCTATCGCTGGACAGTATTTGTCACCTGCAATGAGGGCGAAAATCAGGTACATGCCCGCAGTTTTGTAGAGCGGGTTAACGATAGTGATCTGACATTATCGTTAGATGCGATGTCAGGCATAGCGCGCGCGGAGGCTTATGCCGCTAAGGGGATTTGGTATGATGCATTAAATACTTTGGTCAGTGCCTACCGCGCTGAATCGCAACTGAGTACGCTGCTAGAGATTCGCAATCTGCTGAATCAAGCGCAAACAGAAGCGCCTTTAGATCTGGCTTTAGCAACTGAGTCCTAGCAATGTGACCGATATCTATGCGCCAAGCAAGGTGGTAACGCTATAGAGTCTTAACCCGTGAGTGGGCTTACTAAGCGTAAGTTTTGCACCCCGTGTAGTTTTTATCTGCCGGGGTGCTTTTACAGGGTGCCTGACTGCTTCTGAGGGTTGCGCCAAATAGCGCAGAGGCAGCACAGCAAAGGGGATAGGACTTTACGTGGCCAAAGCTATAAACCAGCCTCGAAAGTCGTTTGCCACAGGCGGGAGATCTATCTTTAACGGCTGGCGGCGGCGTTTCTTCGATCAAAGATATGTAGGCCCTATGCTAGCCGTCATGGCCACTGGTGGGATATTGGCCTTGCGGGGGATGGGCCTGTTTCAAGTTTGGGAACTGCATGTGTTTGATTGGATGATGAACCATCGTCTGTCGGAGCCCGTAGACGACCGGGTTGTGATTGTCGGCATTGACGAAAACGATATGATGCAATCGGCAAGCGCAGATATTTCTGATGCCATGCTGGTTGAGGTGATTGAGCGGGTCAAAGCTCAAAATCCGACGGTCATCGGCCTGGATCTTTTTCGCAATGTGCGCAGAGATGAGGGTTATCAGCAGCTACAGCAAATTTTTAGAGAAACGCCTAACTTGATTGGGATTGAAAAGGTGGTGGACGATGCTGCGCTTGCTGCAGTAACGGGAAATCCGATCCTGGTAGAAGATGCGCGGGTTGCTGCTAGCGATTTGATTGTGGATGTAGATGGTCGGGTGCGGCGGGGGTTTTTGTTTCCGAGTGCGAATGGCGATCGCATCATCGAAGGGCTGGCGTTTCGGGTGGCGCTAGAGTATCTGGAAAGCCACGACATCGTCCCGGCTGCACCTACAGGTACTTTGGAATTAGGTCGTGCCCGGTTTTTTCCGTTCGAGAAGAGTTCTGGTGGCTATAGCAACGCCGATGCGGGCGGCTACCAAATTATTATGAACTGGCGCTCTGATCTAAAGTTTCAGAAGTTTAGCGCTCAGGCGGTGCGAACGGACAAACTGCCGCCAGGTGCGCTGCGCGACAAAGTGGTGTTGATTGGCAGTATGCAGTCGGGCGATGCAGATGTTTTTTTTACCCCCTACAGTCGTCAAAGTGACTTAATTGGGTTGTTGCCTAGTCACGGCATCGAAATTCACGCTAGCTTGACTAGCCAAATTATCAGCGCAGCTTTTGGCCAGCGGCCTGTGATTAAAACGCTGCCTGACTATACAGAGGCAGGACTGATTGCGGTGTTTGCCTGGATGGGAATTACGCTATACCAGATAGGGCGCAATGATTTGCACCGATTGCTGATGTATGGCGCTTGTTTTATCATCAGCATTGGCAGTAGCCATCTGGCGCTGATGCTAGGTGGCTGGTGGTTACCTGTGGTGCCGATGGGCATCGCTTTACTGACTGCGCCCCTAGTGACTCGCCTGCAAAAGATCAATCGATTACAAACCCTTTCGCAAATAGATGAGCTGACGCAGCTAGACAATCGCCGGAGTTTTCAAGACCATTTAGGACAAGCGTGGCAGCGGGCATTGCGATCGCACACCCCCCTGTCTTTGCTCCTCTGTGATGTAGATTACTTTAAGCAGTACAACGATACCTACGGCCATCCTCAAGGTGATGAATGCTTGCGCAAGGTTGCTCAGGCCATTGGCCAGGCCGTTCGTCGCCCCGATGATTTGGCCGCTCGTTATGGTGGTGAAGAGTTTGTCGTTTTGCTACCGAACACTACGGCGACAGGGGCGCAGCAGGTGGCTAAAGATGTGGCGGCAAATGTGCGATCGCTACAGATGGAACACAGCGCTTCTACAGTAGCTCCTTATGTCACCATCAGCCTGGGTGTGACGACCATTACCCCCACCGCAGAGATGTCAGTCAGTATGCTGGTAGACACTGCGGATTTGGGATTATACGAGGCCAAGCGTAGAGGGCGTAATCAAATGGTATTGCGCTTGCCCTGGGCCATGTGAGGTAGAAGCGATGAAGGATAAAGGATGTGAACGATAAATGGCAGCGCATACTCACTTTATCCTTCATCTTTTGTCCTTCTGCCTTTCTCCTCCCGCTGCCGGTGGTCGTTGCGATAGTTTACCCTCGCCCCTGCCCATTGCAGCTTATTGCGTAGCGTACGGTAGTAAGAGTGATCTTTGCCTAAGATAATGAACTTTGCCAGGTGGTTGGCCATGCGAATATCGACTCGCTGAGCAGGCCAAATAGCTGTGCCAAAAACGCCATCTGTCCATAGTTTGGTGTTGCCTTCGGCATCGACTAGAGGCCAGACGCTGACGGTACTGCCCGGTGGTAGCACAATGGGGCGACTCGATAGGCTCATCGGGCAAATTGGCGTCACGATAATAGCGTGCATCCCAGGATGCACAATTGGCCCATTGGCCGAGACAGTATAGCCGGTAGATCCGGTAGGTGTGCTGATCAGCAGGCCATCGCCCTGGTATTGATCGACGACTTCCCCGTCGATTTCTACTTCTAGAGTAGAGGTAATCATGCGGTTGGGTGAGGCGGGCTTGACGCACATTTCATTGAGCGCAAAGTAGCGATCGCCAACGGGTTCCAAATTGCTAGAAGGCCCTTTATGAGTTTGGGCCTGAAGCATCATTCGCCTTTGGACGGCAAAGCGATCGCCGAGCAATCGCGCCCACACCTGCTCAAAATCGTCAATCACATCAGAAGATTCTGCCAAAAAGCCCAGGTGGCCCCCGACATTGACCGCCAAAATTGGGATGTCGTCGTTGGCCAAGTGACGCGCGGCGGCTAATGCCGTGCCATCACCGCCGAGCACAACTGCAAGGTCAATAGGGGCTGGCGTAGATTCTAAAAAAACAGGATAAGGATTATCTTGAGCGCCGCTTGGCCCCATCATCACGTTGGCCCCAAGGGCTTCGAGCTGACGAGCACATTGGGCAGCCCGGCTTTTGCTAACCGAGCTGCCCGCTTTATATACAATAATGACCTGCTTTAATTCCACGTGGATCTACCACTTCAGCAGGTTAAACTGCTCCATATCGACGGTGTCGCGGTTGCGATAAATAGACAGTACAATCGCTAGCCCTACAGCCGCTTCGGCAGCGGCGATAGTAATCACAAATACGGCAAATACCTGACCCCTAATGTTGACCGGATCGAGATAGTTAGAAAAGGCCATCAGGTTGATATTGACCGCGTTGAGCATCAGCTCAATTGACATCAATACACGGATCACGTTGCGGCTGGTAACCAGGCCATAAATGCCGATGGAGAAGAGGGCAGCGGCTAAAAGGAGGAAGTACTCAAGTTGCATAAGGAAAAGAGGTTTGTAGAGAGTAAGGCTTCGTCATAATATTTTAGCCGTCGTCGCGCAAGCCACCTGCCGCGACGAGTTCGCGAGGGCGTTCGGGCAACGTCAGGGCTTCTTCGGTTGGGGTGACTTCGGGAATGAACTCACGGCGGGCCAGGATGATCGCACCAATGAGGGCAATCAACAGTAGCACTGAGGCTAGCTCGAAAGGAAGAAGGTAGTCGCTAAAGAAATGCTGACCAATGACTTCGATGGCGCGATCGCCCACACCAGGTTCACTCGAAAGCGCCCAGGGGTGGGAAAGTACCATTGTGCTAATCAGCCCAAAAATACCCGCGCAGACTGCCCCAGTGGCGGCTTTGCCAATCCAGGCATTCTTCACTGTGGTGAATGCTTCCTCTTTATTTACCAGCATAATCCCGAACAATATCAGGACGTTAACTGCGCCTACATACACCAGCACTTGAGCAGCGGCGACAAACCCCGCATTAAGCAAGATATAGAGCCCAGCTATGCTAATAAACGCTAGGCCCAATAAAAAAGCTGAATACACAATATTAGAAAGCAGCACCACTCCTAAAGCTGCGCCAATCATCATCGCGCCCAAAATACCCAGAGAGACAAGCTGTACACCTTCTGCCAAATTCAAAATCCTATTCTCCTCATGTTGATCTTCTTGCTCTGCTGCCCTTCAACAGGCGACCTCAAGCTTGCGGCTACTCGTTGCTTTCAGCCGTAGCCGCCGCTGCTTTTTCTTGTTCTGCCTCTAGCTCGGCCACGATTTCCTGAGGCAATCGACCCGCCCGCTGGGAGCCTTTGGGCAGATCGTGAGGATCCATCACGCCCTTGGGCAAATAGGCAAACTCGCGCATTGGCGTCACCATCGGATCGTTTGTCACTTTATAGGGTAAACGACCTAGCGCTACGTTGTCGTAGTTAAGGTCATGGCGGTCGTAGGCAGATAGCTCATATTCTTCTGTCATCGACAGGCAGTTAGTTGGGCAATACTCTACGCAGTTGCCACAGAAAATACAAACGCCGAAGTCGATACTGTAGTGGTTTAGCGTCTTTTTCTTGGTTTCGCGGTTAAACTCCCAGTCCACAACCGGCAAGTTAATGGGGCACACGCGAACGCATACTTCACAAGAAATACATTTATCAAATTCAAAGTGAATGCGGCCTCGATAGCGCTCGGAAGGAATGACTTTTTCGTAGGGGTACTTTACTGTCACCGGACGACGCTGCATATGGTCGAAGGTAACGGACAGACCCTGGCCAATAAACTTTGCTGCTTGAGCTGTTTCTTTGGCGTAGTCACCGACTTGTTTCAGAAAATTCAGCATGGCTCAAGAAATAGGGTATGAAGATGTTCGGAAGACGTTCGGATAAAGCGCGCATATGAAGCGAGTGAAATTACCCGCCGAATGCAAAAGGAAAGGTGAGCTTGAGGCCCGCTGTCACTAGCAAATTGACCAGCGATACCGGCAGTAAAAACTTCCAGCCCAGATCTAGTAGCTGATCGATCCGAACGCGAGGCACTGTCCAGCGTAGCAAGATGGTTAAAAAGACCAGCAGGTAAGCCTTGATCATCGTCATGACGATGCCCAGGGCGGCGGCAATGATCTGTACCCAGGGTGCGGTTTCGCTGATGCCAAACAGCCCGGTGATGGTTTCTACTGGGATGGGGAAGCTCCAGCCGCCTAAATAGAGCACTGATACAATCAGCGCCGACAGCATTAAGTTGACATACGAGCCTACATAAAATAATCCGAACTTCATGCCGGTGTATTCGGTTTGGTAGCCCGCGACGAGTTCTTCTTCGGCTTCGGGTAAGTCGAACGGCAAGCGCTCACATTCTGCTAGAGCTGCAATCCAAAAAATCACGAAGCCAACAGGCTGTCGCCAGATGTTCCAGCCCAAAATGCCGTAGCTCGATTGCTGGTTGACGATGTCGATAGTGCTGAGTCCGTTGGTCATCAACACAACGGCGAGCACGGCCAGTGCCAGTGGAATTTCGTAGCTAATAGATTGCGCTGCCGCTCGCAGGCCCCCTAGCAAGGAGTATTTGTTATTGGATGAATAGCCCGCCATTAGCAGCCCAATGGGTGTGATGCTAGACAGGGAAATCCATAAAAAGATACCGATGCCTAGGTCGGTGATGACCATGTTTTGGCCAAAAGGCACAATCAAAAAGGAAAGGAAGACAGGGATAACGACAATAGCCGGGCCAATCGTGAAGAGCCAGGGATCGGCTTTAGCCGGGGTGATGTCTGCTTTAAAGATGAGCTTAATGCCGTCGGCAACGGCTTGCAATGCGCCCAGGGGGCCAATATATTCGGGGCCAATGCGCTGCTGGGCGGCGGCTGAAATTTTACGCTCTAGCCATACGGCAATGAAAATGCTGACAGTCGCAACAATTAGCATAAGCAACATGGGTAGAGGAATCCAGACCGTTTTGGCTACCCCGGTGGGTAAGCCTAAATCTATGAGGGCCTGAACGAATGTCCTTTGGAGGTCAATGCCTGCTGGAATGCCTGCTGGATTCATGCTCTTTATGGCGCGCCTATGTTGAGTTCTCCCAAAGATTCTAGCGCTTAATTAACACCTGGATGTGCTCTCGGGGGGATTGGCATAAATCAGTATTTCTGTTGACACATATAAAAACCCCTCCGGTATAAAACCGGAGGGGCTGGAGTTCCTGAAAATCGTCACTGAAAGTATATTCGTGCGAGTTTCAACGTTTGCCAAGGGGGGTAAAGCCCATCACCTCTGTGCTGATACGGAGTGAATTGATGCTTTAGTTTGCGATAGATCCCCGTATACCTAAGCATTTCGCCAGTTTTTAAGAATGCTTTTATATTTCTGTACTTAGATTTTTTGATTCCCTTTTTCCCAGAGATGAACCCGTTTGTCGAGGGGGACGTAGTGTTGCTGGTGCGGGCCTTCGTAAATTTGAGTGGGGCGGAAGATTCTATTTTTGCCAATTTGCTCTTTCCAATGGGCCAGCCAGCCAGCGACACGGGCGATCGCGAAAATCGGCGTAAACAAATCAGTCGGAATCCCTAGCTTGCGATACACCAGCCCCGAGTAAAAGTCCACATTCGGGTACACGCCCTTATGGCCCAGCTTTTCTTCAACAACCAGTTCTAGCTCCAGGGCAATGTCGTAATAAGCATCGCGGCCCTCTTTATCAAAAAGCTGCTCGACTAGCTTTTGCAGAATAGCGGCGCGAGGATCTTTCACCTTGTATACACGGTGGCCGAATCCCATGATCTTTTCGCGGTTAGCGATGCGCTTTTCGATATAAGGCCGCACATTCTCAACTGAGCCAATTTCTTTGAGCATGGCAATGACTTCCTCGTTTGCCCCCCCATGTAAGGGGCCTGCAAGCGTGCCAACTGCCGAGGCTACGACTGCGTATGGATCTGTCAGAGTAGAGGCCGTGACCATTGCCGAGAAGGTAGAGGCGTTAATCGTGTGCTCGGCGTGAAGTACCAGACATACGTCAAAAATGCGAGCAGATAGCGGGTCGGGCTTTCGCTCGTTGAGCATATATAGAAAGTTAGCGGAGTAGTCAAGATCGTCTCGGGGCTGGACGGGGTCGTTGCCCTTGCGCATCATTTTGAACGCCGCGACCATGGTGGGAATTTTGGCCAGCAGGCGAACGACTGCGTCTTGAACATAGGCGGGGTCTTCGAGTTCTCTGCGTGAGTGGAATAATCCCAGAGCAGCGGCGCAGGCTTGTAGGGCGTCCATCGGATGTCCGCTTTCAGGAAAGCATTTCATCATGTCGCGAATGCGGTATTTAAGGCGGCGGTGATATTGCACCTCATGCTCAAAATCTTGGAGTTCTTGCTGAGTAGGTAGCCCCCCCCAAATTAGGAGATAGGCTGTTTCTAAAAAAGTGCTTTGCTGGGCAATTTCTTCGATGCGGATGCCGCGATATTCCAAAATGCCGTTTTGACCATCGACGTAGCTGATGCCCGACTGCGTGGCTGGAATTCCCTCCAAGCCTGGCTTATAGTCGCATGTCGTCATCGTTTTCAGACTCCTTTTTTTGGGATGTGTGTATCTTTACTTTGGTGAAGATGCGCGATCGCTACCCTCTACCATATCGCTGTATGAAAGGTCACAACCGTCACCGTGATACAAAATCAGCGCAAAATTAGGCCAAATCTTAGCAAAGCGCTTGGCCCTAATCACTATTATTTGGACAGCCCTAAGGACTGTCCAATACCGCATTCATGTTTGCTTCTGCTATGTCCTGAGGTGAGTCCTCAGGACAGTCCTCAGGATAATTATTGAAGCCAATTAGCTTAATCTGTATTCAGTACGCCGTTTTCAGGATCGACTAGGCGCTCAAGCTTTTGCTTGATCTGCTTGTCAAAGACCTCCCATTTTTGGCGGTTGTAGTCGCTATTTTCGTAGTAGCCAGAAAGGAAGCCAATGGGAATTTCAAATCCGCCTGCCATTGAGCGGCCCCCGCCAAAGAATCGGCCCTGGCTGTCTTGTCCAAAGGCTTCTTTGATAAATTCGTCGGGATCGAGGGTGATTTTGTTCGTTCGCAAAGAGCCAACGACCAGTTCTTTTTCTTCGTCTTCGTCGTGAACGATGCCGTACACCACAGCGGTATGCACGTTTTCTTCGGTGATCAGGAAGTCGGCAGCTTGAGGAATGGCATCGCGATCTTCATACCGCAGGTAGCCGACGCCCGCAATAGAAACGCTGTTTTGCATGTATCGGTTGCGTAGCGATCGCTCAATCACATCCATTACCCGGCGCGACCTGGATGCTTGCAACACCGCGCTGAGTAACTGCGCGTCGTAATACTGGCTGAGGTAAGCCGCTGCCAAAAAGTCTGGCTCGGACGCCTGCATGAGCTGGCTGGTATCTGAGCGCAAACCATGCATGAGTGCGGTGGCGCATTTGACATGGTTGCTATTGCTACGATCGAGCTGAATTAGGCCAGATTGCAGGTACTGCGCCAAGATGGTGGCAGTGGCGTGAATGTCAGGGCGGATGTCGGCTAGCTCGGCGTCGAGATCACCTTGAGAAGCGTGGTGATCGATGACTAAAATCAGGGGAAGATTGACTGCTCGCACTTTTTCGGTGAGATGGCTGGTGGTGCCCTGAGTGTCAACTAAAACGTAGCCCTGATATTGCGAAAGGTCAGGAGTATCTTTGGCTTGGGTAGGCCAGCGCTTTGCCGGTAGGCCAGTGAGTTTAACCAGGGCGATGTTTTCCTGATGGCTGAGCGTGCCGGAGTAGTAAATATCGCATTGAATGCTGTAGGCGCTGGCAATCAGGCGGTAGGCCCAGGCTGCTGAAAGGGCGTCGGGATCTGGAAAGTCTTGCAAAAGAACGAGCTGCCGACTGCCGCTGTGTTTTTTTAAGAGCTTTTCTAATTTTTGAACCGGATCAGTGTCAAAGCCTGCTGCCCGTCGCAGGGCTTCGGCTTTTTCTTCCCGTGAGTCTGCCTGCGAGTTTTCACCCATTGCTTCTTCCGCTGGTTTTCTTTCTAGAGTATGGGCCAAAGTATGGGCGGTCTCAATATGGGGCTTTTGGTTCTTTATCAAGGCGCTTTCTGGTGAGGGCATATATTTTTGGGGCGAGCAACGAGTAACAAGCAGAAATGACAGGATGGATAGTAGTTTGCGCCCAGGGTGGTCAACTTACCCGATCGCAATCACGTCCGTATATGCTTTAAATGTAGTAAATGTGATGGCAGAGCCTGAGTGTGGATTTAGGGCAGATTCAGGGCGGATTTTGCTAGTTAAGCCTATCCACTAGTTGAGTCCAATCACGTAGCGTCGCCACTCTTGATGGACGCCACCGCGTACATGCCGAGAAATCTCAAAAAATAGGCTGCTGTGGGGTTTGCGAGGCGGGTATTCGAGGGGCATGTTGGCTTCTTTGGGCGTGCGGCTGCCTTTTTTGACGTTGCAGCGGACGCAGGCGCTGACAATATTTTCCCAGGAGTCGCCGCCGCCGCGCGATCGCGGAATCACATGATCCAATGTGAGGCCGTCGCCCGAGTAGCCACAGTATTGACAGGTGTGGTTGTCTCGATGAAGGAGATTGCGACGGGTGAGGGGAATGTCTTTGTAGGGGATGCGGACATAGTGGCGCAGGCGAATCACAGTCGGCATGGGAAAGTCAGGATAGATGAGGTCTGCTTGCTCTTCAACCTGCTCTGCTTTGCCTTTGATGATGAGCACAACGGCACGTCGCCAGCTAGTGATGTTCAGTGGCTCATAGGAAGCATTTAAGACGAGAACCTTACTCATAATCGCCATGCCCAAGTATGACTAAATAGTAGCACAGACGCATAGGTAAGCGGGTTTGAGCGCTGTTACACTGTTGTCTCAAAGGCGCTTCTTAGAAGTATTGGAAGTAATTTTCTCAAACGTAATTTTCTCAAACGTAGTTTTCTCAAACGTAGTTTTCTCAAACGCGGTATGAATTTTTTGATGATGGGTTGTGATGAAAGGTCGGTATTATGCTGAGCTGGGATGATACGCCTGCGCTGTTGCCAATGCGCTGCTGTCGGGCCTGGGTAGAGATTGATTTGGCGGCGCTGGCTGATAATGTGCGATCGCTCAAGGCTCTACTTCCCCATCACACCGACCTGATGAGCGTGGTCAAAGCCGATGCCTATGGCCATGGCGCGGTGTCAGTTGCAAAAGTTGCCCTCACTGCTGGCGCGAGCTGGCTAGGGGTGGCCACCGTTCCGGAAGGCGTTGAACTGCGGCAGGCGGGCATTGGTGCGCCGATTTTGGTGATGGGGGCCGTTAACGACCCGGCAGAGATGCGCGCGATCGCCGACTGGCAGCTTCAGCCTACGATCGTGAATCCTAAGCAGGCGCTGGTGTTTTCGCAGACGCTAGCAGATTATTTTTCAGCCGCTGGCCGCGATCGCACCCTTCCTGTCCACCTGAAGCTAGATACTGGCATGTCTCGCCTCGGATTTAGCTGGGAGCGACCGGTTGAGCTGGCTCGTTTTGTCAAGCAGCTTGCGCATTTGAAGGTCGTGAGTTTGTATTCGCACTTGGCGACCGCAGACAGCCCGGATCCTACCGTGATGAACTTACAGCATCAGCGCTTTGAGCAGGCGATCGCCGCCCTAGAGCGTGAAAACCTGCTGCCGCCTCGCCTTCACCTGGCAAACGCGGCGGCGACTTTGAGCGCTCCGGCCCTGCACTACGACATGGTACGGGTGGGTCTAGCAACCTATGGCCTATACCCGGCCCCTCATCTCACAAACGCCGTCCGTCTTCAGCCGGTGTTAGCGGTAAAAGCTCGCATCACCCATGTGAAAACGATCCAGCCCGGTGATGGGGTCAGCTATGACCATAAATTTATCGCGCCTGAGCCTATGAAAATAGCAGTAGTCGGCATTGGCTATGCCGATGGCGTGCCCCGCCTGTTATCCAATCAAATGAATGTGGTGACCAACGGCCAAAAGGTTCGTCAAATCGGGGCGATCACCATGGATCAGATGATGATAGATGTCACGGCAGTTGAGGCCGTTCAAGAGGGAGATGTCGTCACCCTGTTAGGTCAGAGCGAGGGGCAGGTGCTGACGGTAGAGCAGTGGGCATTGGCTGCTGGTACCATCTCGTGGGAAATTCTGTGTGGCTTTAAGCATCGCCTGCCCCGCATTGAAACCGCTTTGCCAGCGGGGCTTTCTTCCGCTCCTGAAGCATGGGCTCATCCGTCAGTGGCTCAACCAATAGAAACAGTTTGAAAATTTGTTAGAGCTTTCGCAGAGTTCTTGGTATCATGGTTGCTCACTCATGGAGAAGTGGCTGAGCGGTTGAAAGCGGCTCCCTGCTAAGGAGTTATGGGGTGTAAACTTCATCGAGGGTTCGAATCCCTCCTTCTCCGTTGTAATTCACGATTTATGCTGGCGAGTAGCGAGCATTCGGCAGCTATAGATTGCGCACGGCCCACAGCAGGCGCTCTGGGGTGGCATTGGTATGAGCAAACGAAAACAAGTGCTGGAACCGCAGTCTGCCTTCAGTATCGATGACGAACTGTGCTGGTAAAGGGGCACCCAGGGCTTGCCCGGTACCGTACCGCTGAAATACGTTGCACTCAGAATCGACCAGTAAAGGCATCGGGAGCGATAGGTCTTGCTGTATCTGTTTGCTTTGGGCTGGGGTCGTGCTGGTGACCAGCAGCAAAGTGGCTCCGAGGCCGACAAATTGCCGGTGAGCTTCGATTAAGGCCAAGATGTGGGGATAGCAGAGCGGACAGTATTGCTGGGATGTAAAGATGCGGGTGAAGGCGATCGCGACCGGCCTACCACGATAGTTAGATAGCTGGTGAGGCGTACCATCCGCTTCCAGTAAGGTGAAGTCGGGCAGGCGCTGGCCTAGCTGGAACCGGCACCGGGCAGGCACTGGCAAAAAGTTTTGTAAGAATCGACGACTGACCAGACCCTTAAAGTCATTTGAGACGATCTGCATAGGTAGAAACCAGAGGATAAGAAGCGAGGCATCGGGAGATGGCTAAACATGCTAACCCCCTGTGCTTTTGACTGCCTATCCTCATACTCTAGACGGCGGCGAAGAACTCCTTCGACTTCACAGGGTCAGGATTCATGGTTTTGCTGCCGGGTTGCCAGCCAGCGGGGCAGACTTCGTCGGGGTGAGTTTGTACATGCTGAATGGCCTGGAGCACGCGGAGGGTTTCTTCTACGCTGCGGCCAAAGGACAGGTTGTTGATGGTGGCGTGCTGAATGATGCCGTCCTTGTCAATAATAAACAGACCGCGCAGGGCCACGCCGACATCTGGATCAAGGACGTTGTAAGCGGCGCTAATTTCCTTTTTGATGTCAGAGACTAAAGGATAGGTCAAATCGCCAACTCCGCCAGCGGTTCGCTCTGTTTGAATCCAAGAAAGGTGAGAAAACTCACTGTCTACAGAAACACCAAGGACTTCGGTATTGATGTCGCTAAAGCTGCTGTAGCCGTCACTGAAGGCCGTAATTTCGGTTGGGCAAACAAAGGTGAAATCTAGTGGGTAGAAAAACAGGACAACGTATTTGCCGCGATAGTCAGATAGCTTGATGGTTTTGAACTCTTGATCGACGACAGCGGTTGCAGTGAAGTCAGGCGCACTTTGGCCCACTCTCAAACATCCTTGGTTCTGCTCGCTCATGAATAACTCCTTAAGAAGGTGCTTATATCAAAAATATTAACATTAATAAACCCTCATACTCATAACGATTCTGCATAGACCAAGCGCGCACAACCACAGGTGGGGGCGGATGCGAACGAGATCCCTCAGGGGGGAGAGCTTTCTCTCAATAAAATTGTGTAAGTTTAGTACAACAAGAATGGCTAGCAACCTGATTGTTTACTAGCAACCTGATTGTTTCGGATATTTGACGATAACAGCAAACATATGAAAAACTCCTTTAGAACAGCTCATAAAATTTCCAAGAAAGTCTCTAATAAATTAAGTAACTTCGCTATTTTGATAGCAGCCTCTTTGCTTTTGTTACCTGCCTGTACTGGCCCTCAGTCTGAGACGACAGCCGCAGAAGAAGCGAACGTAACCACAGATGAGATTGTTGACGAGACGGCTAGCCTTGTAGGCGAAGAGGTCACAATTCGGGCAGAGGTTGAGGCTGCGGTAGATGAGTCTTCTTTTTTAATTGAAGATGATGAGTACTTTGACGGTGACGGTATTTTAGTGGTGAACGCTTCGGGAGAGCCGTTTTTGATCCCAGATGTTGGGGACAGCAAAGTTCAAATAACGGGCACCGTAGAGACCTTTGTGATGGAGACGGCGGCGAGCGAATACGGTTTGACGCTGACGCCCGAGCTATACGAAGAGTACGAAAGTAAGCCCGTGATTGTGGCCAAGTCGATTGCGCTATCGCCCGATCCCGGTGACATCACAGCTAATCCTGAGATGTATTACAACCAGCGAATTGCTGTAAAGGGAGAGGTCGAGGATATTCTGGAATCTGGCCTTTTCACCTTGGACGAAGACGAGCTGTTTGCTGGCGAAGACTTACTAGTGATTCCTTCTAAGGTTGCTGCAATTCAAGAGAATGAGATAGTCGTTGTCACAGGTGTGCTGCGGCCCTATATCAATGCCGAGTTTGAGAAAGACTACGATTTGCAGTGGGATCTGTCGGTGAAAGAAAAGATCGATGCTGAATACGAGCAGAAGCCTGTATTTGTCGCTGATAGCGTGTATCCTTCAGCTATCTAGAACGGTATGTTTTGAGATATTTATTTTGAAGCGATCCAACTTGATGGGTAGGTAGCTAAAATACCTACCCATTTTTTGTATGTTAAGACTCGGTTTGGTTTTTATAGGTAATTGCTAGATTGGGCAGTCCTTCTAAACGCTCGGGCGGGTCAAAGTTGCCACCTTTGGGAGTGATGAGCGTGAGCCCCCTTGGAATGCAGCGGACTTCGACAGGGGTCGTCCCGCGCATTTCTCCATCCACTACGACCTTTTGCTCGGGGGTAGTGGATATTTTAATGGATGAGCAGCGGAAGTAGCCGACGTCTTCGCGGTTGGAAGATTGTTTGTTCATGGCGGACTGAAAGAGGTTGTAGGAGGCCGCGATCGCGCTTGCCGTCCCCTGCGGCGCAAAAATTGTGACATCTACTAGCCCATCGTGGGGCAATACCGTCGAGGGGCCGTGGGCTAATACAGACGTCGCAGGCGCAGCGTTAGCAACCGTAATGCCTGAGGCTTCTACGGTAATAATTCGCTCGGGCGTTTCCATCTCAACTTCAAACACAGAGAGATCGCGCACCTGTTGAAAGGCCGACAGTATGTAGGCGGCGCTGCCAATTTTGTTTTTGAGCTGACGGTTGGCTTGGGAAATAACGTCCGCTTCTAAGCCAATGCCCGCGAGTAGTAGTAGGGGATACTGATTACATTGAGCGACGTCTATCTTTTGGGGGTTGCCTGTCAAGATGGTTTCGCAAGCAACTGCCAGATTATTGGAAATGCTGAAGGCGGTTGCGATCGCATTCGCCGTCCCCCGAGGAACAATACCCAACGGAATATCACAGCCAATCAATGCGCCTGCAACCGTCGAAACAGTCCCATCTCCGCCAGAAGCAACCACACAGTCGGCATCATCATCGATCGCTGCTCGCACCAGCGTCTCCACCGGTTCATCAGCAGAGGTCTCTAAAACGGTGAGAGGGCATGATTCTTCAATCACGCTGCGAATGAAGGTTAGATCGGTTTCTGGGTTTCCTTGCCCAGAGACAGGATTAAAAATGAGATATACGTTTTGAAACACTGTCTTAAGTTACCTATTGCTTTTGATCTAATCGCTAGATGTGCTGTTACTGAACTCGCGATCAGTGGCTGCTTCGGTTGCTTCTATGGCCGCATTATCAGAGAACTTTTCTTGATTAAAGCTGTAGATAGTTCGAATAGGATAGGGGATATTGATATTTGCATCGTCGCAAGCCTGTTTAAGCGCTAGCATAACCTGCGTTTTTATCCGACGAACAGACTTTTGTTCTGGATGCGTCCAATAGCGCACAACCATATCAATTGAGCTGTCACCAAAGCCAGTGATATCAACTTCAATAGAAGGCGTGGCATCAATCTCTTCGACTGTCTTGGTGGCATCTATCAATGTCTTGACGGCATGGGGTAGCGGCGTATTGTAATCTACACCAATGGCCAAATCGGTTCGGCGCTGCGGCTTGCCCGTCATCACCTGCACAGGGCTAGTGAATACAATAGAGTTAGGCATGACAACCAGCTCACCCTGGTAGGTGCGGATTTGAGTAGCTCGCAGCGCAATTTCTTCTACAGTTCCTTCAAACTCACCCACAATAATTTGGTCGCCCAAAGAGAAAGGCTCTTGTAAAAGCAATAGAATTCCTGATAAAAAATTCTTAAAAATATCTTGAAACGCAAAACCAATGGCGACTGAGCCCAACCCTAGTAAGGCAATGATATCGCCGACCCCAAGGTCGGGAAAAGCTGAGGTGCAGGCGAACAGGATACCTGCAACCCAGGTTGCGACAAAGGCCGTCTGAACTAATAAAGACTGAAGTGAGAGACTATTAATTGCTCTATTAGCAACTTTGCGAACCCCTCGACGTACCAGGTTTGCCGCTATGCGAGTCAGCAGGAGAATAACAATCGCAAAGATAAAACCTGGTACCAAGATAAATCCTTGGCCTACCAGATCGATAAATCTGGTTTGTACCTCTTTAGCTAAAGAATCCATATACAGTCCTTGTCAATACGTTAGGGATATTCATCGCAGCATCACACCGAGCAACAGCGATAGGTAAGCTTTTAGGGAGGCCGTCTTCTATGAAGCTTTTTACCACTAGAAACTACCAGATAGGCTACCAGAAAGCTGCCAAAAACTGCGAATCAGCTTTCAGCAGCTCTATTGGCAGCCTATCTTACGTGCGATGTAGTTTAATTATCGCCCTAACGCTATCGCCAAGTGCGCTCTCCATCTTCGTCAACTCTGGCTTCACGGATGACATCAGAAATTTCTTCTGCATCTTTCACATGGTGGAGCGCCTTTTTCTCTCCACTTTCACCTTCTACTTCAAAGTAGGTAGGGACTTCTATTGGGTTACCCAAAGCGTCCTCATAGGCAACGGCAGTTTTCTCAGCTTTTTCTTCTACAGAAGCAGACGGGGGTGCTTCTTTGTCTCCAGGATTAATATTTTCAGTGCCTGCTTCATTCGGCTCTCTTGGATCGGTATTTTCAGTTGTCATAATTTATGCTTCCTCCCACAGTTGGCGAATCTTGCCAGGCATGGCCTCGGCGATTTCAGCAGAGCGTTCTGGCGACAGCTCCTCTTTCGTAGCGCTAAAGACGGCCTTTACAACGGTATTGGGGCCAGTTGTTTTTGGCAGGCCACCCTCTTTAGCCACTCTAAATAGGAACGTATCGTCGTCGAATTTGAGCTGTGGCCGCACTTTGCTTAAGAACCGTACCAGCGGGTTAGAGTCCTTCCATAAATCGGCGATTTCTTCTTGTGCCGCCTTTTTGTCTGTGCTAGAAGCAGGGGTGTGCAATTCACCTGCGACATCGCGCGTAGCTTCCGTTGTCATCAAGTCACGCATGGTGCGAAAGACAACCTCAGTCAGGTCACGAGCGTCATAAATATCGCTAATGTGTCCTTTCAGCATGACCTTCTTAAGAAAGTCCATGTCCTTGGTTGCAATTTCTGTGCTGGGGCCGGTTTTCAGGGCCTCAGGTGGATTTTGCTTCATCTTTTCTAACAGTGCTCTGCCACTTTCTGTAAGCTTGACATCCTCTAGCTCAACATTGTCGGGCAGTGGGTTTGGGCCAGAATTGGCATAGGCATCTCCGTCAAAGTTGGCGCTGATGTATCCCTTTTGGTTCATGTAGTCGAGGTGAGCCAAAATTTCTGTATGGTCGGTATTGCGACCCGCAAAATCTGTAGCGCTGAGGTTTAGGGGCTGAGGGCCGTCTGCTTCTGGGCGATCGCTCATCTTCTTCAACAGAATGTAGGCGATGTCTTCTTTCAACTCTATGGTCATAAAAATCTCCACTAAAAAAAAGTTCGCAGCGATTAGCCATAGACCCCATAACAGCTAATTTCCTCTTCAATAAGGCATAGTACATACGCTCTGTGTGAGCCTATCAGCTATAAACTGTGCCGATAAGCTTGACAGACAGAGTAATACGCAAGGTGGGGTAAAACGCTGCAAAGAATCAGGTAAGGGCTTCGGCTAAGGAGCCTTGCTCTTTCACTCAACAATACGAAAGATCCTGTGCTATTGCGGTCAATCAATAGAGGGAAATAGGATGATCACAAACCTGTCTTTCGATATAGCTTCACGGGCGGCTGCAAACTTTGCAACCGCCCTCAATCCGCCTATTCACTAACTTCCGAACTCATCCTTTCTTAACTTTGGGAATAGCGTCTGGATTCCGAACAGCCGGCGTTTTCGACAAAATGACAATAATGCCCGTGCGACCCGTCTTAAGGGTGGCATCGCTCAAAATATCCAAGGCTTCTACGCCTAATATCTGCTCAACAAGCTCTTTTATCTGGGGTCGCATAGCCAAATTTAAGTCAGAGCGTACTTGCTCGGCTAGCTCCGTTTGGCCTTCTTCTACCAGCAATTGCTCGGGTTGGGTCACCGAATCTTCGAGCACGATCGCCAGCTTAGAGTCAAAAATCTGACAGCTCACCTTGCTCGGCTGATGGCCCAGATGTTTTTTATAGAGAGCCTGCACTTTTTGCGAGACCTCTCTTTCCAACTGTCCAACCGTCTGTTGCTCACCTTTCTGCTGCTCATCTTGCTTACTTTGTTGTTGAGTGGTTTCCATGTCTTGAATTACGGTTGTTTTTTGGACATTAATCAATAGTTATCTGCAAGTTGACCAACAGCTTTGTCTGTTAACTTATCAAATACGTTAGCAAATCTGATGCATAGCGTTTAACTACATAGTATTTAATTGCATAGCTACCAACATTAACGAATTTGCTGTTGACTTTGATTGTCGCAAAAGGCGGATATTCTTTTGTAGTCTCTTATGCATTCGTATGTAAAGAAGTACTGCAAAAGAAACTCTAGCGCAATGGAAAACAGAATTGAGGAAAATGAGGCGACGAGTAGCCTTGCGCGGGTTTACCTCCAAAGATACTGGGAGATCCGCCACAGGATGGATTTAAAAGGGGCCAAAAAGGAGATTCTATGGTTAGGTATTCAAGATAATCCTTAATTGCAAGGAGGCGAGATGTAATGGTTTTCTTTAACCAATGCCGTTTGCGGCTGCAACGGATGGCTGTGCAAGCTGTTTGTTTGCTGATGGTAGCTTTGTCTGTGTGGGGAGGGGCATGGGTTCCTGCCGCAGCGGCTGTCGGTTCTCAAGAAGCTGCTGACGTGATGAACGCTCGGGCTGCTGCTGAGCTAGATAGAGTCGCCGGTGCAGGCACTAGCGATCAGGTTAGTGGTACGGTCGATAGTACGGTTGGCAAGGCAAAGCGCGCAGTCGGCGGCATGGATGATGGCCTCGACAGTGCAACTAAGCGCTTGGATGGGGCTACTGACCAGGTGCAAGGCAAGGTAAAGCGCGATGTGGGTCGAGCGAAGTCTAAAGCTAGCGAGGTCGGTGACGATCTCGAAGATACCTCTGAAGGTATTGTAGAGTCTATCAAAGATTTCTTTGACTAGCTGAGAGTGTAAGCTTGGGTCTGTGTAAAGGCTCAAGCTTATGATTTACAGGGTGCTGCAAGCGCCATCGGGTGTCCTTTGGACACTTTTAATAACGATTAGGAGAGATTCATCATGAAATATGTTCAAAACTGGTTTTCCGCTTTGTTGAAGCTTCTGAGGCCAATGGCGATCGCAGCCGCTTGTGCGCTGTTGATCTTCTCTAGTGCTTCGCCCGCGATCGCCATTGGCGGCTTTGGCGGCAGCAGCTCCAAGCCTTCTAAGGGTCTAGAGAAGATGGACACTATGCAAGAAAAGTCTGAAGAGGCTATCTCAGGCTCGATTGATCGGGCGAACGATGCCGAGAATGTCACGAAAAACTCTAATGAAGGTCTTAATGGTGTACAGGGTGCCGCTAATGCCGAAAATATGAAAAACCCTGCTAATACTGGGGCAACCAGTATAGAAGAAAACATCAAGGAGAAGTTGGAAGATGTGACGCCTTAGTCTTTAAATCGAAGCTCGAACTGCTCTTTGGTGCTAGTCGGGCCGGTACAGTCTATTTAGCGCTCAATTGCGGCGATAGATGACGAGACTATCAGTTAGCTTAAATAGGTCGATCGGGAACATTATCTATCCTGGTCGGCCTATTTTGTGTGCTATCTACCGCCTGAGCGAGGAATTATTTGCTCTGTACACCAGTGGCATTGATCAAGGCATAGACTGCATCCTCGTCTTCGCGGGGTGCAGGTGAGGAGTGTTCAGAATTCTGTGTAAATCTGAATCAAGCTTATTCTTAAGTAGACTAACTCTTGTGGAATAAGCGTCTTGCCTGTTCGTTCTAGAGTGGACAGCCAAGATGGCTGCCGTCCGTCCGGGATAGGCTCCTTCACAGGGAATTGTGCGCAAAGATGAAAGGCGCGACCATCAATTGAAAGAGGGTCGCGCCTTTTGCTGTTATAAAGTGGCTACGCGGTCAATACCGTGATTAGCACGGCAACTAGCCTGGGCTAATTACTGAACTAGATAGCGAGACCACCGCCAATGGCGGCAACGATAGCAGATAGCAATGCAGTGCCAAATAGCCACCAAGCGGCTGCTTCAGCGGCTGCTTTGGTATCTTCGATTTGCTGCTGAGTCTGCGCCTTAACCGCATTCAAACGATCTTCAATCTGTCGCTCTATACGCTCTGCTTTGTGCAGAACACTGTCTCGGGCTGATTCTACCTGGTCGATAACGCGGTAGGCGTCTTGCTCGGAGATGCTGTCATGTGAGCTGACAATCGCCACTAGGGTGTCACGGTCGAATTGGGAGAGGCGATCGCGCATTGCACTAAAGCCAGCCTGTGGATCGTCAAACAACGTCCGCATGTCCCGCTTGATACCGTAATAGTCCAGCTCGGGGCGATCGAGCGACTCTAGGTAGGCGCGAATGCGAGCAAAGATCCGATCAATGACAGACTCTATGCTGCGCTGCACGCTGCGAATTTGATCGGTAATTTGATGGCGCACCTCCGCGACGCGGCCTACGATTTCTTGAGCCTCGGCCTCGGTCATATCTGGACGCTGTGCCAGCAGGGCCACCATGGTGGAATCGTCCATTTGAGCGACGCGATCGCCCAGCCTGCTAGCCCCCAATTTAGGATCGTTAAGCAACAGCTTCAAGTCGCGCTTAATACCCTCAGGATTAAGTTCCTGCTTGTCAGTATTGCTCAGGTAGTCTTCCAGTGCAGATTGGAAAGACAGTGCCTTTGACTTTGCCTGAGACTGCGATCGCCTAGCCAACCGGCGAGGAGAGCGAATCAGACTTTGAATGCTAGAAAGCAGACTGTCGATAGTCTGATTGACTTCGGCTTCGCTGAGGTCATCGCGCTGGGCGAGGAGCTTTACCAGCGTGTCACGATCCATTTTAGAAAGGCGATAGCGCAAGGCCATAGCCCCCACTTTGGGATTGTCGAGCAGCTTTTGCAAATCGCGCTTAATGCCCTCGGGGCTCAGCTCGGGCTTACCGGTACTGCGCAGGTATTCTTCGATAGCTGTGGTTGCCTGGTCGTACTTCACCTGGGCTTGAGCCGAAAGCTTGCTCGGTGCTTGCGTAACGGCTATCCAATTCTCTTCGACCGAATCGATCACTTGATCAACTTCCTGCTCAGAGAACTCGGGACGCTGGCTTAGCAGGCTAACTAGCGTATCGCGATTGAACTGCGAAGTGCGACCTCGAACACGGCGAATCCCTTCGTCGGGCTCATCGAACAGCTTTTGCAGGTCACGCTTGATACCCTCGGGGCTGAGTTCAGACTTGCCTGTGCTGCGCAAGTAGTCTTCTAAAGACTGTTGTTGCTGTTGCAAACGAACTTTGGCGGCTTTATCTACCCCTTCGGCATCGGCAATTACTCGCTGTAGGACACGCTCATAGCGCTCAGAGATTTCGTGGGCAGCGACGTCATTGCGAGAAATCAAAAACTGACGGAAATAGTTGGCGTCCATGTTGCTCAACCGTTCGCGCAAGGTAGCAGCATCTAAAGGCTCATCTTCAATCAGTGAGGTGAAGGCCCGCTCGCCCATCTCCGAAGAAAGTTCACTAGCAGGGGTGTACTTAAAAAAGACTTCCATTTGCTGACGCACTCGCTTTTCTGCGGCCACAGCCTCAGCGGTCATGACGTTTCTTAAAACGGTTTGGCGAACAATTTCTAAGCGATTAGCAATAGTGCGGATCTCATCTTGGGTGAGCATTCCTCGTGAAGAAAGTACATCAACGAACAGCTTGCGGCTGATAGAGGAAAGTTGCTTTCTCGATTCTGTTTCATCCGCGTCAGCGTCATAGAGGACGTGGCGGAAGTTTTCTTCTAGCTCGGGTGACTTGAGTTCACCGATATAAGCGTGATGCAAGTAGTTTTCTACATCTGCTTTGATGATGCTGTCTTCCGAGGGAAGCGCACTTTTGAGTGTTTGAGGTGCCTTATCTTCTAGCTCTGTCTGAGCCGATTTGATTTGACCAATAATTTTATTGGCATCCATATCAGGGAGATCCACTTTAGCCATGACCATGCCCATCAAGGAACTCATGCCCTGAGAGATTGCCTGCTTGATGGGCCCTTGTCCACTACTGCCTTGATCGCTTGGGCCACCGCTATTTTGCTGGCGCATTTCGTATACGAGCTTATCGAGCTTGTCGCCTAGCCCTTGAGAGGCTAGCTGCCCGCCAGTGGCAGAGGCGACGAAGGCGATGATGTCGCTCATGCTTTGGCTGCTGCCAGTGTTGCGCTGCCACACGTCGTACAGTCGATTAGCGAGTTTATTGGCTTCTTTTTTGGAAAGATTGGTGCGATCGCTCAACAGCTTCGCAAACGTACTGCTGTCTATCTGTGGCAGCGCATCGCGATCGACATTCGCCAGATCAGACCCTTTGACGAGCCGCTCGAACTCTTGCTCGATAGAGGCCGTATCGACTTCAGGCGATCGCAGGCCCGCAATGTACTCTTGCAAATTATCTTGAATAGCTGTGGTATCAACGCCAGCTGTAAACTCTCGACGAATAGCAGCGGCAGCCGCTTCAGCCGTTTGCACCACCTGGTCACTAGCGCCCTTTGCGCCAATAGCGGCGGTAGCTGTCCCTATCAGCGCCTGAAAGCCGTTAGTCGCTGACTTCACTACCGAACCGATCAAAGAACCCACTGTGGTGGAGCTAAACCACACTAGCAGCGTGAAGTAAGTCGCCCAAATTACCAAGCCTGTGATGATGCCCATGCGCGGATCTTCGTACAGACTGAGGCTGACCGCTAACCAACAGGCAAAGAACAAAGACAGGCTGACGGTAATCAATGTCCAAGCGCCAAAGGCAAGACTAATTTTTTTGACGCCCACGCCGCCGGAGCTATCAGAGCTGCCGCTAGAGCTGCTACTGCCAGAGTGAGAAACGTAGGAAACGCCTGCTGCCATCGAAAGATTGGTCAGCAGTAGCTGAAACCCAAAGGCCAAAATCACCCCGGATAGCAAAGCGATGAAGAACTGAGGTGCAACCACGGGTTCCGGTACCGCAACAGGCACCGGAATAGCCTGTACCGCATCGACCTGCGCTAACAAACTAGACACATAACTGTAGCTGGCCAGTAGCAGGCCCTCGTAAAATCCCATAGCAATTCCTTCACTCTTCCAGTAAAAATAA
This sequence comes from Phormidesmis sp., assembly GCA_049791095.1. GTDB lineage: Bacteria > Cyanobacteriota > Cyanobacteriia > Phormidesmidales > Phormidesmidaceae > Phormidesmis. Next base: position 73,773 of record JBAQZP010000123.1, on the reverse strand, counting down.
GTGTTCTACCTATTAAGGCTTTTTACGGGTCGATCTCCCTCTCCCTTAGGAAGGAAGGGTAGGGGTGAAAATATTGCAGTTACAGGGTTACAGCTCACTCTTTTGACAGACAGTAGCGGGTGGAATGGGGTCACTCAGACGACCGCTGATTGAGTTTTTGGTCAAGGCCTTTGTGCAGGCGCTGTCTCTGGGAATATCTGAGTTGCTTTTGTTGGGCTCTGTATTGCGATCGCGTCTCAGGCAGCTCAGGCTGATGCGTTTGATTGCTGTTGCCACCCTGTTCATCTAGTCCTTTTTCCTCAGCCGTCGCGTCCGCCGCAAACTCAGCATTTTCATCGGGGCGAATGTTCGAGCCAAAACGGTTGGCATACACCTGAGTAAATTCGGCTCCAAACAAAAGAATTTGCGAAGAGTAGTAAATCCACAGCAGCAAAACTACAAACGAGCCCGCCGCGCCATAGGCAGAAGCGACGCTGCTATTGCCCAAATACAGCCCAATTAGAGATTTCCCGATGGTGAAGAGCAACGCCGTAATCGCTGCGCCAATCCAAACATCGCTCCAGCTAATTTTGGCGTCGGGGAGTATCTTATAAATTAGGCCAAACAATAGCGTGATCACCCCAAAAGAAACGGCCACATTGACCAACCGCCAGATAATATCCCAACCCGCTAGCATATCTCCAAATAGGCTACTAACAGCAGCGAGCCCGGCGCTGAGCATGAGCGAAACCAACAGCAAAAAGCCAATCACCAGCACCATGCCGAACGACAGCAGGCGAGTGCGCACCAGCCCCCAAATACCCTGATCTTTCCTGGGTACGACATTCCAAACCGTATTCAAGGCGTCTTGGAGCTGAATGAACAGCCCAGAAGCCCCTAAAATCAGCAGCCCGATGCTAATTACGGTGGGCCATAGCCCTTCACTGCCCTGCTGAGACTGACTAGTGAGCATTTCTTCGATTAAACCCGCCGCATTCTCGCCCAGCAGCCCCTGCATTTGTTCTAAAAGGCGCGTTTGCACCGTACTTTGCTCGAATAGGAAACTGGCGATCGCGATCACAATAATCAACACCGGAGCCAGCGAAAAGGTAGTGTAGTAAGCCAGAGCCGCTGCTAGCCGGGATACTTTGTCACGCTGCCACTCAGCGACCGTTTGCCGTAAAAGAGACCAAAAAGTAGAAAGATTCATATGTCGTTATCTATTAGAGTCCAAGAAATAAAAGTGTAAGCAAGCATGGGTAATAAAAAAAGGCAACCCAACCGGATTGCCTGAAATACTGCTTTTACTAGAAGAATTCGGCTTAAAAACGCTGGGCAGATTGGCCAAAGCTAAAGCCCCAAAGCTAAAGCAATAGAGGCCAAAGCTAAGGCTATAGAGACTAGCTGATCAGACCAGAGCGTAGGGCTCGAACGGCGGCCTGGGTGCGATCGCTCGCCCCTAACTTGTTCAAGATGTTACGCACGTGCGTCTTCACAGTCCCCACCGTGACAAACAGCTTTTCAGCAATTTGTGCGTTGCTACAGCCCGCTACGATGCACTCCAAGATTTCTAGCTCACGAGTCGTCAACGGGTACGCTTCAATAATTTGTTCATACTCTGCGTCAACCGCTCGAATCTCTACGGTTTTGCTGTTAAAGCTATCGCCCACCGCTACCGCAGGCTTCACCTGACTCAGCACCAGGCTGGCAATCGAAGGGTCAATCCAGGAGTTGCCTGCCTTGGTCTCCCTAATCGCCGTGATCAAGTCCTTCGTTTCGATTTCCTTGGTGCAATAAGAATCCGCGCCAGCAGCAAAAGCCGCCAGTACAGCCTTCTCGCTATCATGCATCGTCAGCATCAAAATGCGAGTTTCGCTATCTGGATTATTTTTACGGAAGCGCTGAATCATTTCAATGCCGTCGATATCTGGCAGGCCCACATCGACGACGGCCACACTTGGCTGCATCTCTTCGATCAAGGTCAGACCTTTCTCGCCGTTATCGGCCTCACCCAAAAACCTTAGCCCTGCTTGCCGGAAGGCAGCTCTCAGGCCCATACGGGTCAAATCATGGTCTTCAACTAACGCAACGCTAATGTCTTCGTCCATACTGTGTAACGCCTTTAACTGTAATCTCTGTGGAAGTAATCTCTGTGGAATATGCGTGGAAGGAATATTTGTGGAATATTTATCGAATCCCTTTCATCGAATCTCTGTGGAATCTCTGTGGAATCTTTGTGAGGCTAATACTTAAAGCTATTATGACTTTGATCTTATCTACTTAAATTGCAGTATAGCGGCACTCACGAGCATCTATCGGTTGGTTGACTTTCAGGTGCGTTAATTATTTCTACAGGCATAGGACGATCAAAGAATGTAAAGGCATTTCTTCAGCCCCAATAACTCGATTAAACGATTTATAGTGTGGCTATGTCGTTGCCATACACCATAGCTAGCCCGCATGAGTGCTTATCCATCGGTCAATTTATCTAGAACGGAGTTGGAATACTTTTTTGATCTGGCGTCCGAGCTGATGTGCATTTTGGATGCAGAGGGCCGTTGCCAGCGGGTGAACGAAACTTTTGAAAACCGGTTGGGCTACAGCTACAGCGAGATGGTTGCGCGCCCGCTGTCGGCGCTGGCACATCCAGATGATGTGGCTGAGGTAACTGCCCAGTTGAACAAGCTCATTAAGCCATCTGAGAAGCCATCTGAGAAATGCTCTGAGCCTGTTCCTGAAGCAATTGTGCGATCGCCTCGTCCATCGGTCAGCTTTATTAGCCGGTATCAGTGCAAAGATGAAAACTGGCTGTGGCTAGAGTGGAATGTGACACTGGTGGAAAGTGCAGGCGCTGATGGCGCTGATGCTGCTTCCTCTGGCATATCTGGCCCAGATGGCGCAATGCAGGCCAAGACAAGGCGGCTGTACTGTGTGGCCCGCGACATGACGGAGCGGCGGCAGCTAGCGCAGGAAGTAGAACGCGCAGCTCACCGCCGGACTGAACAGGCTGAGGAAGCCGTGCTGCTCTATGCAGATGTGGTGCGTAACATGCAGGTGGGGCTACACATTTGGCAGCAAGAAGTGGCTGAGGAGCCGGGTAGCTTGCGACTATTGATGGCCAACCCAGCCGCTGATAAGTTCATTGGGCTCCCGGCTGATAGCATTGTCGGCAAGCCTTTGCTAGAGGCGTTTCCAGCGCTAGTAGGGACTAACATTCCAGAGATTTATGCAGGCGTGATTCGCACACAGCAACCGTATGACTTGAAGGAAGTGACGTATGCAGATGAAAACGTAGAAAAAAGCGTCTTTACCGTCAAGGCGTTTCCGCTGCCTAACCGCTGCTTAGGGGTGGCTTTTGAAGATGTGACGGCGCGCAAGCTAGCGGAGGCCCAACGCGCCGAGCAAGCGGCTCAACTGCGGGTTATTTTTGATCAGGCAGGGGTTGGAATAGCCCGACTTGCGCCCGATGGCACCTGGATACAGGTCAATCAGCGGCTGTGCGAAATGCTGGGCTACAAGATCTCAGAAATGCTGGAGACTCGTTTTACCGACGTTACCCACCCAGCAGATATAGCGGCAGATTTGGCCTCTTATCAGCGGCTGGTCAGGGGCGAAATTGCCCAGGACACGATTGAAAAGCGCTATCTGACAAAACAAGGAACTACGCTGTGGACCTATGTCGTCACTTCGACCGTGCGCGATCATCACACGAATGAGCTACTGTACTTTATCGCGACTGTGGAAGATATCACAGCTCGAAAAGAGGCTTTACTGGACTTGCGATCGCAAAAAGAAGACCTGCTCACTGTCAATATTATGCTCACCGAAACGATGGCGATGCTAGAGCAGCGTAACCAGGAGCTAGATCAATTTGCCTATGTGACTTCTCACGATTTGAAGTCGCCTTTGCGGGCGATCGCAAACCTAGCAACCTGGATCGAAGAAGACTTAGGCAGTGACTTACCCGCCGAAAATAAAGAGCAGTTTGATCTGCTCAAAAACCGGGTGCATCGTATGGAAGGGCTAATAAATGGTCTGCTCGAATATTCACGTGTGGGCCGCACGCATCAGAGCCACGAGCAAATTGATGTGGATAAATTGCTCGCTGAGGTGATCGACTCTCTATCGCCATTGGGCGAGTTCACCATCGATGTTGCGCCTGACATGCCTGTGCTAGAAGGGAAGCGGGTGCCGTTGCTACAGATATTTCTAAATCTGGTGGGTAACGCCCTCAAGCACAGTGACCGCCCGGATGGACATGTGCAGGTATCGGTGCGCGATATTGGCAATTTTTATGAATTCGCGATCGCTGACGATGGCCCTGGCATCGCCGAAAAATATCACGAAAAAATCTTTACTATTTTCCAAACGCTGAAGTCGCGTGATGATCTAGAAAGCACCGGCATTGGCCTTTCTTTGGTAAAAAAGGCCGTCACCGCAGAAGGGGGCGAAATCCGAGTGGTTTCGGCGGTAGGTCAAGGGGCAACGTTTTACTTCACCTGGCCAAAACAGCCTTACCGGCGTTTGACGGCATAACCGCTCAATCAGGTACCTAATTTCATAGGGATTTATACCTAGCGAGTGAGCGTACTAGCCTGCTTGGGTCGGTATATTGAGTTGGCTCTGCTGTTTCCCATTGTTTGCTGCCGCCGTTTGCTGCCGTCGTTTGACAGCATCACCTCGCTCTATCCAGAAAATCGACATGTCTGAAGTAGCTATCACCAACATCCTGCTGGTCGAAGACGACAAAGTAGATGTGATGAACGTTCAACGCTCGTTTAAAAAAGCAAAAATTACCAATCCTTTGTACATCGCGGGCGATGGCGTAGAAGCTCTCGAAATTTTGCGAGGTGAATCAGAGGGGCCGCCTATGCCTGACAGCAGGCGGCTGATTTTATTGGATCTCAATATGCCTAGAATGGGTGGCATTGAGTTCCTAGAGGAAATTAGGGCGGATCCTAAGCTGCGACTGACGCCCGTCATTGTGCTGACAACCTCCGACCAAGAAAGAGACCGCATCGAAGCCTATAACCTGAATGTGTCGGGCTACATTCTAAAACCAGTCACGTTTATGAACTTTGCAGAGGTGATGTCAACCATCAACCGATACTGGACGCTTTGCGAAATTCCATAGCGTGAAAGCCAGGAGAGAATGCTAGAGATAAGAAAGCACTAGAGCGCAGCACAAATTTGCATAGTCATCTTTACATAGTCTTTTGCATAGTAATCTCGTAATACATAGTCATTGCGTAACTTCACGTAGCCCTACAGATGTAAAGATTGTGTGACGTAGCCTGATTGGGTTTGGAGTTAATACTATTGACATAGCCAACTGAGGCCGCTGCCAAGTTAGCGTTAACAAACCCTTACAAAATCGTTTTGGATCAACTGATTTCCTCGGCACAGTATGTCTACTCTAATAAACGGAAAACTAAAAGTGCTCATCGTTGACGACGATGCCGTTGATCGGATGGCGCTGCGACGCGCCCTAAAGGCGACCGGTTTGCCTGATGCGGTCGAAGAGGCCACAGATAGTAAAGTGGCCGTTCGTATGGTTGCCCAGGCAGTGGCTGAGCAGGCTCAGTATGACTGCATATTTTTGGACTACAACCTGCCGGGGCAGAATGGGCTAGCGCTAACTAAGCGCCTCCGGGCGCAGGGCATCAAGGTGCCGTTGATTGTGCTGACGGGCCAGGGAAATGAACAAACGGCGGTTGAGCTGATGAAGGCAGGTGCTTCGGATTATCTGTCGAAGGCGAATCTTTCTGCAATGGCGATCGCAAGCATCATTCGCAGTGCCATGCGGGTGTACCGGGCTGAAATGATTGTCGAAGCGACCAATCGCAACCTTAGAGAAAAAAACAGCCAGCTAGAGCGACAGAACCGCGAACTCGACCAGCAGCGTCAGTACATTTATAAGCAAAATCTTCAGTTGCAAGAAGTTTCTCGACTGAAGTCAGAGTTTTTGGCCACGATGTCTCACGAACTTCGCACGCCATTGAATGCCATTATTGGCTTCTCTCAAATTTTACTCAGTAAACACAAAGGTACCCTCAGCGAATACCAGCAAAACATGATGGGCCGGGTGCTGGCTAACGGTCGCAACTTGTTGGAGTTGATCAACGATATCTTGTCTTTTTCTAAAATTGAGGCGGGTCGTCTGGAAATGCAGCCCGCTGAGCTAGATATGGTGGCCCTGGTGAGCGCTACGGTAAACGAGCAGCAGCCTCTAGCCGCGCAAAAGTCTTTACCGCTGAAAGTCGATCTCGATTTGAGCAATCCGATCGCGGTCAATGATGCCGTGCGACTGCGTCAGATATTAGTAAACTTGCTCTCCAACGCCATCAAGTTTACCGATGAAGGCTATGTGCAGGTTCGAGTAAGCGATCGGCCCAGCAGGCAATTGCTGAGCGTTTCGGGCAATAGGGCAGAACTTTCTATGACGGTATCCGATACTGGCTGTGGCATTAGCGCGGCTGATCAGGTTGATATTTTTAACCCCTTTCACCAGGCCGATCAAAAGGTGACGCGACAACATGCCGGCACGGGTTTGGGCCTAGCAATTACGCAGTCACTCGTAAAAATGATGGGCGGCGATATTATGGTAGAGAGTGCCGCCAATGAAGGCGCGACCTTCACCGTATGGTTGCCAAGAGTCGTAACAGCGGCCAGTGCCCCACATGATTACTCAAGCCACGGAAAAGGCCCTGGGAAAGGGCCGGATAAAGGAGCAGAAAGAGATTTTAAAAAAGGTTCGGTAAGAAACCAGCATGACGGTCGAGATAATTGGGATAGTCAGCGCGATCGCCCCAATCACCGCGCTAAAGATGACAGCGGAGAGGGCAAAAGCAGTCATAGAACCAGTGGCAAAACAACAAAGGCAGCTATGCTGGGTCGAGTTGCCCAGCCCGCTTCAGACAGGCTGATTCACTCGCGTTAGGGCCAGTTTTTGGCCAGGTAACTACAAAAGTACTACCCTGGTCGAGTGCAGATTGCAAGCTGACCTCACCGCCTTGCTGCTCGACCACCTTTTTGACAATACTCAAGCCGATACCGGTACTTTCGATCTCGTCTCGACTATGGAGGGTTTGAAAGACACCAAAGATGCGCTCGTGATACTGAGGGTCTATGCCGGGGCCATCGTCAGCAATGATAAAGGTAACATGGTCGCTTTCATCTTGGATGTCGATGTGAATACTGCCGTCAGGGCGGTGGTGATATTTTATGGCATTGCCAATTAAATTGCTCAGCACCTGTTGCAACAACATTTCTGAGGTGTTTAGCAGCGGCGTTGTTTCTGGCAGTTTGATCGTAAATGCTGGCGGTGGGGCTAAACTGTCGATAATTTCGTTCAATAGCTTGTGGGTATCAACTGGCGCTGGCTGTAGGCTGTGGCGACCTGCCCGTGAGTAGTCAAGCAGACCCATGACAAAGCTGTCTAAGCGCTTTGCTCTGGCCTGAATAAGCTGCATTTGCTCTTCGTTTTCAGCCGGAACCTGCCCGGATAAATCTTCTGCTAACCAGTCAGCTAGGTTCGCGATCGCCCGCAGCGGTGCCCGCAGGTCATGAGAAGCAATATAGGCAAACTGGTCTAGCTCTTGATTGCGCGCCTTAAGCTGTCTGGCTGTTTTGACAAGCCGCTGATTCGCCTTAGACAGTGCCTGAGCGCGCTCTTCAAGCTGAGAGATCATTTGGTTTTGCCGAATGGCGATCGCAAGCTGTACCGCCAAATCGTCTAAAATGCTAAGTTCAAACGCTCGCCAGTCTCGGGTGCCACGGCAATGATGGGCAAACAGCAGCCCCCATAGCTGTGCTTTCGCCATGTTGGGATGGTTCAACACAATCGGCACCACCAGGTTAGCCTTAATTTGAAATCTTTCTAGCAGCTTGATATGGCAGTCACTGAGACCCCCTGCATAAACATCCGGCATGACCGTTTTGTAGCCGTTCAGGTACTGTTCGCGCAGGCCGCCATGCTGCAAACAAGTGTCGGCAATGTTAACGCCCAGACTGGCCCTGCATCCGGGTAGCACTGATTCAGCGACAACTATGCCACTATGGTCACTGTCAAACCGATAGATAGCAGCGCGATCGCAGTCCAGTACTTGCCGCATCCCCGCCGCTGCCGTCTGCAAAGTTTCGTCTAACCCCGCCGACAGACTAATCCGCAGTGCCACTGTCGCCATTAGCTTTTGTTGTCGTTGTTGACGGGTTACTGTCTCTTGTAATGCCCGAGTTTCTGGCTGCTCGGATGACGTCATCAAAGTAGACATATGGATTGTTTAGCGCTCGATTAAAGGAGATATTACTACAGTAATAACCATTGTCTAAAAAGAACATAGAATTAGGCAAAACTTCTAAAACAAAAACAAGCTTTTAGGTAGAGGGCTAATGTGTACTCTATCTGGTAATACATGCTACAGAACAGCTAGTACCACGCGACAGAATCAACTGATAGGGTGATTCTCGCGATCTTTTATACCGTAGGTTATAGCTGATCGTTTCATCCACAATGTTAGGATCTAGTCGTGGTCGAAGATTAGCTCATACATACCCTGGGTGTTTCCGCCAGCGCTCAATGGCGACAGTAGTTGCTACGAACGGCTACCGGTGGAATGCTGGCAGCAAAACGCCGAATAAAGAGCTAAGTTGATATGCAGTAGTTAAACAAGGCAGCCCGTCTATTACGATTCGCTCGAATGCACTTTTTCGCTTTCCCCGAAGCTTTTAGACGCTTTTAGGCATCGGGTCTAAAGTCTAGAAAGGCAAAGCACGAAAGCCCTTCTCAACTGATGAATCTGCTCTAACAACTATTTAAATTTGTGACGCATAACCCTGTGGCAATACTCGCTGTTGACGATGTTCCAGATAACCTGTTCATCATAGACTCCATTCTAGGTGACATTGATGGCTATCATCTTGACTGTGTGAACGATGGCCAGTCCGCTCTGGATTATGTGACAGCTCACCCTCCCGACCTGATTTTGCTTGATGTGATGATGCCTGGCCTGGACGGTTATGAAGTCACTCGTCGCATTCGCGCTGACAAAAGCCTGCCCTACATTCCAATTTTGCTGGTGACTGCGCACGATCAAGCTAGCCTGTCGATTGGGCTAGACTCGGGTGCGGACGACTTTATTCGTAAGCCTTTTGATATTGATGAAATGATGGCGCGGGTGCGATCGCTAATTCGCCTGAAGCAAAGCCTGGATGAGCAAACTGCAATGATTCGCCAGCGAGATGACTTTGTTGCTCGCCTGACCCACGATTTGCGCACGCCGCTCGTGGCCGCCAACAGAATGCTGCACTTGTCGTTGCAGGGCGTCTTTGGCGAACCGCCCGAAGACATGCAAGAAGCGATCAGCAGCGTGATTACCAACAATGAGAACCTGTTGCAGATGACAAACACCCTGTTGCAGGTGTATCGCCACGAGGCCGGTCAAAAGAAGCTGGTGCGATCACCTTTGTCAATTTACGCCCTGGTCAAGGAGGTGGTTCAAGAGCTAAAGCCCCTCGCTGACGAAAAGGGCATTGATTTGAAGATAGAAGCGCGATCGCCTGCAAAGGATGAAGAAGATCAGTATAGAACTGAGGGTGATCGAATCGAACTCAGACGATTGCTCACCAACCTGCTAGGCAACGCCATCAAATTCACAGACGACGGCTATATTCTGGTAGCGATTTCAATCAACAGTGTTCCTTCCTCCGACATCTTAGCCGCTGAAACCATCGAAATTGCTATCAAAGACACGGGTGCAGGTATCGACCCCGAAGCTCAAGAACAGATTTTTGATTGGTTTTTTCAGGGCGATCACATGCGCGCGGGCAGCGGCTTAGGGCTGCATCTGTCTAAGCGAATTGCCGAAATGCACAAAGGCACCCTGACCCTAGAGTCGGAAGTGGGCAAGGGCAGCACCTTTACGCTGTCGCTACCCAAGCTGTAAAAGCCAAACTACAGATAGATGGTCAGATGGTCTGTAAACGCTATTTTGTTTCCTTTACCTCAAATTCCTTGACCGGAAACACGCTGACATCTAGACGGACGGGTTTTTCTAACCTTCTTTCCAAAAACTGATGAACCTGCTCAATTTGATCGTCCGAAATTGAATCGAACGGTGCGGCAACTTCTAAATCAACCGTTAGCATCTTTCCTCTAGATCTTACGGTCAGCTTCCGAATATCTGTGTTCCTAAAGGTTTCTGTTTCGTTGCGCACTAAGCTACCCACAAAGGAGCGAGCGCGTTCTTCAACGATCAAATTCCTCATTGAAAGTCCCAGTGGAATACCTAAGACGCCCAGTATGACGAAAGACGCCGTCAGCCCTTGCTTTGCTCTCCTAATAGAGCCGTAGTCTTGCCAGATAAAGATTAAACCGCCGCTAAGGACAATGCCCGCCAAGTTAGTCAAAAACAGCAGGCTAGAGCCGATGGTAACAGACTGCGAGCCAAAGGCAATGCCGATGCCAATTACGCTGAGGGGTGGGACAAGGGCCACTGCGATCGCCACCCCCGGTAGCGCATCCGATATTCCCTTGCGAGTGGTTGCAAAAGACCCAGCCGCCCCAGCCGCCAGGCCAATGGCCAAATCAATCAGCGTTGGGCTCGTGCGCTGCGAAATTTCTGAGTTCAGCGTATTAATGCCAACCATCTCACAAATTAAGTAGGCTGTCACTACAGTGAGGGCAGCACCTGTCGCCACCGCCAAACCAGACCGCTTCAGCAAGCGTCGATTGCCCATCGTAATTGCAAAAGCCATCCCCGTAATTGGCCCCATCAGCGGCGCGACAATCATCGCTCCAATAATGGCCGCCGTACTGCCCGCCAACAGCCCCAGCGTAGAAATAACGCCCGACAAAAACAGCATCACATAATAGTTAAACGATGGCTCAGCGCTACGCCACAAAGCGCGATTTAAGCTCTTTAAAGGCATTGGATTGTTCGCCATCCAGTGCCAGTCGCCACCGTTGACTGCCCATAGCCGGTTCAACCGTCGTGCCACCCTAATAATCGGACGATGCACCGGCTGTGGCAGGTAGTAGCGAACCAACGCCAGCAGGGGCAGCCTCAGTGGCACTGGTCTACCGTCCACCACTCTAATATCTCGCTTTTTTTCGGCTATCTGCTTGTCAGCAGCTTTCTTTTTAAAGGGACTTTTCTCAAGAATTGTCTGCTTAAAAGGATTTTTCTCAGGAGCTGGCTCTGACACTGACTCTGGTTGCTGATTGCCGTCACTATTCTCAGACATAATCACTCAGCTCAAAATCGTACATCTACAGAGTCTTCCACAAGCGGTATCAGCGGTCTTCATCATCGCAAATAACTCTTATGGATCCTTCAAAGGTATCTTTAGATAGAGGTCTCTTCAGCTCTTGAAACATACCATAATAATTGTTAATTTCGTTCATTAATGGAGAATGTTTGTATGGGCATTAAAGACCAAGCAAAAGCCGCAGCGGAAGCGACAGCCGGTAAGCTAGAAGAAGCTTATGGTAGAGCTAACGACAACCCCGAAGCCAAAAAAGAGGGTGAAGAAAAGCAGATAGACGCTGCTGCCGAGGATCAAAAAGAACAAGCTAAGCATGACATCAAGGAAATTCCTGACTAATGCGAAGCTAGCTTTGTCTGGCTCTTGCTGATGTATGTCTTATGGTTGTCTAAGACTATCCATTAGGCAGACGTCCTTTCGCAAGTGAAACTGTAACATTGTACACATAAAGACAAACACGCTATCGGAGACAAATATCATGGGTCTTGAAGATAAAGCAAAAGCTGTTGCCAAAGACGCTACTGGTAAAGCTCAAGAAGCTGCTGGTAAAGCAACTGACAATAAAGAAGCTCAAGCCAAAGGTAAAGCAAAGCAAGCCGAAGCTTCTGCTACTAAAGCAAAAGAGAACGTGAAAGACGGCATTAAAGACGCTATCGACTAGTCGTTAGTATATCCGCTCTTTAATAGTTACTCTTAATCCTTCTGAGAATCTTCTTTTAAGGATAAGAGCCTTGCCTGGGTCATTATGACTCAGGCATTTTCGTGTTATTTATTTTAGCCCTATATCACCAGCTTAAATCATCTCTATTTCCTACGATAGATGCTGAGAGGCTAAGTCATACGGGATTATTAGATTTGTCATATATCCCTATACATAAGCCAATTTCAATTTGTTCATTTAACAAAGGAGCCTTTTCCCTATGGAAAACTCAAAAGATCCCAACAGTGTAGAGACTGACAACTTTGATCGAGGTATTGTCCCTGCCGAAACTGCTGCTCGTAAAGAACGCGAGGGTGATGATTACAAAGAAGCGCAGGATAAGCCAGAAGGTAGCCTCGACACTGCCGCTGGCGCTACTGTAAGTAACGAGGGACTGGCCAACAACTATGCGGTCGAGCCTGAAATGTATGTTGAAGAACCTGGAGACCTGAGCGAATAAACGATCGCGTTTCTGCATCTATCAATGGCAAAAAGCCGAAAGATGTTATAAAATCCTTCGGCTTTTTACTGTGTGCGATCGCGCCAGGCGATCGACTTATGTCACTAGAAAGTTGTCACTGGAAAGTAGAAAAAGCAATCAAGTTTATAAGCTTGTAAGTGCACTAAAAGCGTCCTACTTTTCAACTTTAGGCACAATGTCTGGGCGATCTTTGCTTTCCCAGCCTGCCGGGCGCTTGGAATTGTACCAAGCAATAGAACCAATTGTCGTGGCGGCTATAAAGCCGACAATCCCTACCGCCGTTAAAGAAAAGCCATAAGGGGCTGATTCAACAGCAGCTTCTAGCAATAAAGTCATGTAATAACCTCTTCATAAACTGAACATATCGTAGTAGATAGATCAACATTCAGCCGTCTCTCTCTTTACTGATTTCAGAGTATCTCTATAGGTGTATCTCCCGTTGTACATTCCCTCATCGCTACATGAAAAAGAACCTAAGCAAAAACGAAGGGCACTAACCTAAATCAGTACCCCTCGCCAAAACTGAGGTTGCCCTATCCTACAATTGCAGAGCTATACAGTCGCAGGTGTCTTCATCGCTGACTCGCGCTGGCCGCTAGGAGACACGCTTTGCCCTTCTAAGAAAGATCTCAGCATCCAGGCCATTTCTTCGTGCTGTTCCATCAATCCAGTCAAAAAGTCAGCAGTTCCTTCATCGTGAAAGTCGCCACACTGGTCAATATGCTCGCGGAAGTTGCGAATAATTTGCTCGTGATCGTTTACGAGGCGCTGTACCATCTCATCAGCATTGGGCAAGTCACCCGCGTGCTCACGAATAGTAGCACTTTCTAAAAATCCTTTTGCAGTACCGATAGGGTAGCCACCTAGCTGACGAATACGCTCAGCAATCGAGTCAATATTCATGCTGATGTCTTCGTACTGCTGCTGCCAAAGCTCATGCAGCGTTCTAAACTGCGGCCCAACCACATCCCAGTGGTACTTCTTCGTTTTGATATTGAGCAAATAAGCGTCGGACAAATCGGTATTAAGCAGGTTAATTACACCCTGCCTTTGCTCATCGCTCAAGCCAATATTTACGTATTGCATATGTTTTTATTCTCCGCTTGTACTCAATACATTTCAACATATTATTACAGGTTCACCGTCTGCCCAAAGGAGAGATCTTTGTTGGGAAAGCAATATCTCTGGATAGATGTCTTGCTCAGCTTTTCTTTCTTTCCCCTTCCATTCAACACAAAAGACCAGGGGAAACAGTCTCTCCTGGTCTTTTATACGCTCGCTTTAGAACAACAAGTCATATAGCAAAAAATGGCTCTGGCGGGATTTGAACCTGCGACCTTGGGCTTATGAGTCCCCTGCTCTAACCACTGAGCTACAGAGCCTTGGCGATCGGCTTAACTAAAGCCTTTGTAGTTATAAAAGTAACTACCTGTACTGTGATGTACGCTACCAGTCACAGCTCAACAAATGTAACATAAAATGCCTTAAGTGCAGCCTTCAAAATTTTAGTTGCTAGCTCACTTTTCTAACCTGCTCCAAAGCCCAACCTGCGCTAAAACACACTTCAGGCGCAGCCTGTAGCTACGCCCAAAAATCTGTCTCGAAGGCGAGAAATTTAACGGCCAGGCAGATAAGCCACTGGATTCACCGTGCCACCATTCTGATGCACTTCAAAGTGTAGATGAGGGCCAGTGCTATAGCCTGTGCTACCCATCTCAGCAATTTTTTGTCCCTGACTGACCGTTTGCCCAGAGCTAACGTTCAGTCTGTTGTTATGAGCATAGCGAGTTAGGCTGCCGTCAGCATGACGAATTTCAACCATGTTGCCGTAGCCACCTGAATTCCAGCCTGCTTGCTCGACGACACCCGAAGCCGCTGCGACAACCGTAGTGCCAACCGGGCCTGCAACATCAACCCCCCGGTGCATTCTACCCCACCGCCAGCCGTAGCCAGAGGTCACCGTCCCATTAGTAGGCCAAATGTAGCCGTCAAAGTGATTAGGCGCTTCTGGTAAATACTCATCTGCAGAAGGCAAGATGGGCATGTCAGGCGAAACCACTTGCCCTGCTGCCGATGAGCGCTGTGCCGGAATATAAGCTTCAGGGCTTAGCGGTGCGGCTGCTAAGAGATCAGAATTTGCACTCGTAGCTGGGGTCTCGTTAATTTGAGCTACTTGAGCAGTTGGGCTGGGCCTTACTGCTGACGCTGTGCTTGCTAGTAGAGGGCTACTAGCCTCGGCAGCGGTAGCTATGGTCTCGTCGCTCTCAAGCTCAGCCGCTACTTCAGTGCTGTCAGCCTCAAAAGTCTGTACAGACTGAGCGCGAATCGCCTGGACTTCTTCTAGAAGGTTGGCAACGTAGGGATCCACGCTTTCTGCGTCGCCAGCCAAGTTAGCCGTGAGCACGTCTTGCTCGGTAATAGTTTCTCCACCCACGCTGATAGCCTGTTCAGGCGAGGCTTCGCGCAGGTTCTCTATCAGTGTGGCATTCTCTGGACGAGTCGCCGTATTACGCAAGTGAGCTATCTGGCTGTCGGTGAGTTCTGGCTGCTGATTGCGGGTATCTGCTTGTGGGGCCTCTACCTTTTTGGCTAGTTCCTGATTCGGCTCTGCAATCGGCGATCGCATCTCATCAGACACCTCGCCAGGTACCCTCAGCACGCTACCCGCAAAAATAACGTTGGGATTAGTTAGCCGGTTGGCCCGCATCAATTCTGCGGAGGTTGTCCCTAGCGAAGAGGCAATGCTGCTCAGCGTATCGCCAACTTGAACCTGATAGCTGCTAGGTGAGGTGGATGTTGCCAGCGCCGTCATAACAGGTGCATTTTCTGGCTGCAAGGTCTGCTGAGGGGCAGCCTGGGCAATTTCAATTTGTAGGGAAGCGGCAGATGTTGTAGGGGCAGCTTCGGTTTCAACGGTCTCGGCAATAAGGATAGATCCGTTGGCTGCTAAACCTGCCCGCTGGCTCTCAGTCTGAAGGCTCTCGACTTGAAGGCTCTCAGTTTGAAGGCCCTCGCTTTGGGAGCTGTTTTGAAGGTCATTTTGGCGCTCACTAGGAGCCAAAATACCAGCGGCCTTTTCGCCAGTAGCGACGCTAGCAACTAGCTGAGCAGGTGTAGTAGCGCCCTCAATCAAGGTATCTGCTGTTGCTGCGCCCGGTACCTTCAGCACCTGACCGACTGCAATAGAGGCTTCCGGGGGGAGTGCGTTTGCCAACTTTAAGTCATGCAGCCCAACTCGATGTTGCTGGGCAATTTGCCACAGGCTTTCGCCCGACTCAACAGTGTGAAGTGCCACTACTGCTTGCGACTGTTCTGCCCTGCTGGTCGAAGCTGAAGCTTTAGAATTATTTGAAAAAGCCTCAGTTGTGGCAGAAGAGGTCGTTGGCACGGAGACAGCGGCTGATGCATCAGCTTGAGAAACCAACGCTCCAGATGCACCTACCGAAAGGGCAATACCCAACATCGCAGCAGACTTCAGGTTGCTGCTTGTAATATTGCTCTCATTTCCTTCTGGAAAACGTGAATGACTTGAGTCCACTCCGGTTTCCTTTGAAATTGCTTGCTTCAAGGAATAATCCTCCTAATGATCAGCGTTTAACCGTTGAGTACAAAACCGTTGAAAGGTGCCTATGTAAAAAGCGCGATTAAACGAACAACGACTTTCGAGAACAGCAGTGCTGCTGACGCGCGTTGAATGAACCTTTGGCTAGCCAGCAAACTGAGCCATCAGCTATGGAATAAGCCAGCAAAAAACTGACTCGCTTATTCAACTTAGGCAAGTTTACACGACTTAACGCTTATTTCAATGTCACCCCTGTGACCTACTCTGAATGCCCAAAATGATAGACGACCTAAACGCCGTCTCTATTTCTACGGAGAGAGGTATGGTGGCGACACCCCAGCCGATTCTTTGAAGAACCTTTAACCATGAGGCTTTCCAAGAATTGAATGTTAGCCAATTGGTGAACTGTCACACTGCTACACAGGGGGCGTTTGTACGCCCATAGATATTTGCGCTAACTTGGGCAGCAGGCGCTAACACAAATGCCTGAATGCTTTGATACGAAAGCAATACAACGCACTAATTAAGGGTGATTCAACGGGAGCTGTGAGTTAACAACGAGTGATGAAAATATCTTTTTGTGATAGAAAATACTTATCACAAAAAGTCCGCCGTTAACAGTAAATTAACTAAGTCTGAATATTGTTTTGCTTGAACAGGGTAGTTTTACTGACGACACTCGTTTTTAATGATGAAAACTGGGTTGCAATGACTTAAATCTATGCCTCTTGATAGTTGACTTATGCAAAACTAGCCTTTGCTAAAATTAAAAGGGGTACGGACGTTGCTAGTGGTTTTCAAATGCAGCTCGCATCATGCTTTCCTATCAGGCGCACTTGTTTAGAATTTACCCAATTCACCTTGCCTCATATCAATTTGTCTAAATACGTTTTGTCTAAAGTACGTTTGTCCAAACACGTTGCTAGCCGCGCTGTCCTGTCTGTCTCAAAGCTTCGAATAATCCTACAGCCGCGCTGACTGATAGGTTCAGGCTGCGAACATGCTCTTTATTCATGGGAATGGTGACCAACTGGTGGCACTGTTCTACGGCTTCGGCTGAAAGCCCCTGACTTTCTTTGCCGAACAGCAGCCAATCATTGGGCTCGTACGCAATGTCTGTATAAGGGTTGTGGCTGCGGGCGCTGAAGCCGATGAGTCTGCCACCTGCTGCGCGGGCGTGCTGCCAGAAGTCTTCGAGGGTTTCGTGTAAGTGCAAATCGACGTAGGGCCAGTAGTCCAGCCCGGCTCGCTTCAGATACTTGTCGCTGAGTTCAAAACCCAGAGGCATGACTAAATGTAGGGGGGTGCCTGTAGCGGCGCAGGTGCGGGCGATATTACCCGTGTTGGGCGGTATCTCTGGATTGACGAGGACAATCTTGGGCATTAAATCTCAGGCATGAGCGGCGTGCATGTAACTCTGAATGGCTATGCAGCGACGGGCTGACAGATATCTTGGGCGAGTCGGGTTTCTTGGGTGTTCATTTGCGCGATCGCCTGCTGAATCACCTCTGTAGGGCTCGTCTTTTCGGCCTGAGCCAGCCAACGCTGCGCCTGATTGCCATTTTTGAGGATGTGCTTGATGGGTGTCAAAAAGCAGCTAATGCCGGATTGATGAGCGATTGGGCGAACGTCTTCATAGATTTGCGCGATCCAATCGCGAGCAGCAACCGGTTGGCCTGTTTGCCAATGGGTGAGTTCGGCGTTGAGGCTATTTTGGGCGACGAGCTGTTCGTTTTTGAGGGCGATCGCCAGCAAATCTTCACTGCGCGTATGGGCACTCAACTCACTGCTTTCCAATGGATCGAGCGCAGGATTCTTGAGCAACTGTTGCATCCGAGCTTCGAGCAGGGCCGTTACGGCCAGTAGATGTAGTGGATCGCTCACCAGGTCACAAATGCGAAGCTCTAGGCGATTGAGATTGTAAGGGCGGCGATCGCCATTGGGCCGCACCGAACTCCACAGATGACGAACGCTTTGCATAGTGCCCGCTGCTAGCTGCGCTTCGACCCAGCGAATATGATGCAAGTGGCTTTCAAACAGGGGCACATGAGTGGGCGTTTGCGGGAACAAGTGCCAGCGAGTGGAGTGAAAGCCGGTGATATTGCCATCGAAAAAGGGGGAAGAGGCTGTGAGCGCCAGATATAAGGGGGCTTCTACACGAATTAAGCGGCAGGCCCGCATCAAAGCTTCTGGCTCACTCATGCCAACGTTGATGTGAATGCTGGCGGTGACAACGTCGGTGCCGTAAGTTTGCTCGATATAGGTGTGATAGGGATTTTTAGGGTCAGAGCGATAAAAGGTGTCTGCCCCGCCCAGTGGCAACGTGCTGCCAGGAATAATGGTGTAATTGCCCAGGGTTTTAAGGTAATTTCTGAGTCTGACCCTGGGCTTTAGCAATTCACACAGCAGATGTTCGTATCGGCAAAAGGGTGCAGTCGTGTATTCCACATTGCGTGTATCAGGCTCGCGCACGAATCCTTCTAGCTCGGCGACAATCTGGTCTGAAAAGCCCACCACTTCCCCAGCAGGGGTGCCGGTATACATTTCAACTTCAAACCCTTTAGATAGCAGCACGGTAATGTCCTTAAGATGTAGTCGGCAGTGAGCAGGTTCTTTAAAGATCTTCTCCTATATATAGGAGGTATTTTTAAACTGTGTATAAAACGACCTCTTAAAGGCCAGAATTTAGAATCCGAATCAGTGATTTGTTAATTGCGCATAATCCTGCTAGAGCAGTATAAGTTGACACGGGTTTGTTCACCTGTCTCTATGGTCGAGCGTTGAGCAAGATGGCAAAGTCTAAAAGTGTGAGCTACCGGCAATGAATGCAGTTTTAATAGTAAAGCGCCCAGAGAAGTTAACCCCTGAGCGCTTTACTGTTTGGCTTACTCGCCTGTGACTTCGGCGCTTAGTTTTGCGGCCTTAGCTTTGTGGCTTTGGTTTTATGGCTTTGGTTTTGTGGCCTGAATGCGGATGAAAGGACTTGAACCTTCACGTCACGAGGACACTAGAACCTAAATCTAGCGCGTCTACCAATTCCGCCACATCCGCATCGGATTCCAATAGTATCAACAAATGAGAGTCAAATGTTTGGTTTTGCTTCGGTTTTTACTAAATATTTGCGGATAGAAAGGTAAGCTGTCAGCGACGGTGCCTGCACGGAGCGCTTATGATAAAGGGAATAGAGACGAGGAGAGAAGGATTGGATGGGTAAGGTAGTTGGCATTGACCTTGGCACGACCAATTCTGTGGTTGCGGTGATGGAAGGCGGTAAACCCGTTGTGATCGCCAATGCAGAGGGAATGAGAACGACGCCGTCGGTGGTGGCCTTTAGCAAAGAAGGCGAAAAGCTGATTGGCCAAATGGCCCGTCGTCAGTCGGTGCTCAATCCTCAAAACACGTTTTACGCGGTGAAGCGCTTTGTCGGGCGTAGATACGATGAGCTGTCGCCAGAGTCTAAGCGGGTGCCCTATACGGTGCGCCGCAGTGAGTCGGGTAATGTGAAGCTGCGCTGCCCTCGGCTAGATAAGGACTTTGCGCCAGAAGAAATTTCGGCGATGATTTTGCGCAAGCTGGCAGAAGAGGCGGCTCAGTACCTGGGTCAGCCGGTCACGGGTGCGGTGATTACAGTACCGGCTTACTTTAACGATGCTCAGCGGCAGGCGACTCGCGATGCTGGCCGAATTGCGGGTTTGGAAGTCAAGCGCATTATCAATGAGCCGACAGCCGCCTCTTTGGCTTATGGCCTTGACCAGCAGTACAACCAAACCATATTGGTGTTTGACCTGGGCGGCGGCACGTTTGATGTGTCTGTCCTGGATGTGGGCGATGGCGTGTTTGAGGTGCGCTCTACCAGTGGCGATACGCAGTTGGGCGGATTGAATTTTGACAAGAAAATTGTTGACTGGTTAGCTGAAGCGTTTTTAGAGAAGGAAGGGGTGGATTTGCGGCGCGATCGCCAGTCTCTTCAACGCTTAAGCGAAGCCGCCGAAAAAGCGAAAATAGAGCTATCTGGCGTCCCTGTCACCGAAATTAATTTGCCCTTTATCACGGCAACGGCAGAGGGGCCAAAGCATATTGAGACTAAATTGGAGCGATCGCACTTTGAGGAACTGTGCGGTGACTTGGTCAGCCGGATTCGTGGCCCCCTAAAGCAAGCCCTCACCGATGCGGGCGTCACCCCCAGCCAAATCGACGAAGTTGTATTGGTCGGTGGCGCTAGCCGCACGCCGATGGTGCAAGATTTGGTGCGATCGGTGATGAACCGCGAGCCCAACCGTAATGTAAATCCTGACGAAGTCGTCGCCGTCGGCGCAGCGATTCAAGCCGGAATTTTGACCCAAGAGGTCAAAGATATTTTGCTGCTAGACGTCTCTCCCTTGTCTTTGGGCGTAGAGACCATTGGCGGCGTGATGAAAAAGCTGATTCCCCGCAACACCACTATTCCGGTACGCCGCTCAGATACGTTTTCGACCTCTGAAAATAATCAGACGGTGGTGGAGGTTCACATCCTGCAAGGCGAGCGAGAAATGGCCACCGACAACAAATCGCTGGGCCGCTTTAAGCTAATGGGCATTCCGCCTGCGCCGAGGGGTATTCCGCAGGTTCAGGTGTCCTTTGACATCGACGCCAACGGCATTTTGCAGGTGTCAGCGCTAGATAAAACCACCGGACGGCAGCAAAGCATCACGGTGCAAGAAGCCTCGAACCTATCTGAAGCGGATATTCAAGATATGATTCGCGCTGCGGAGGAGAACGCCGCAACTGATCGCCTGGTGCGCGAGCGCATCGAGAAGCGAAATCGGGCGGGGGAACTCACCTTTAGAGCCGAGCGAGTATTGCGCGAGGTCGCGATTGACTTTGGTATGCAGTTCGCAGGCGGTCGTCGCCGTCGCATCGAGTCGCTAGTGCAAGAACTCAGAGCCGCGCTAGAGCAGGCCGATGAGCGGGGTATCGACATCACCCAGTCGGATTTGCAAAACGAGGTATACGAGCTTAACCGCGAAGCCTATCTATACGATATGGATGAAGACGGCGACGGTATCTTGAACCAGATAGGCAGCACTTTGAAGCGAGCCTTTTCGGGTGAAGACGACGATTATTACCGCAATGGTGAGTATGGCTATGGTGCCGGTAGTGGCTATGACACCGGCTACCCTGCCAGCAACTACGGCAATAACTGGGATCGTCAAGCGCAGTGGGATGCCCCTAACTGGAACCGAAGCGGCACCCCTCAAAATAGCAGTTGGGATGACTGGGATGACGATTGGGAAAAGCCTCGCAATGCGCCACCGCCTGAACCCGGTTACACTCAAGCGCCTGCCTACCGCCCCGAGAGTTCGCCCCGAGCAGGCTATGACCAGGCTGGCTATAACCAAGACAGCTATCGTCCAGACAGCTATCGTCCAGACAGCTATGGCCCAAAGGACTATCCGCAAGATGACTATAGACAAGATAGCTACCGAGCCGCTCGGGGCTATCCGCAGGATAATTATGGCGCGGCCCGTCAAGGCTACAGTCAAGCGAATGGAGCGGGTGATTACAGACCAGATTCTGGTCAAAATGACTACGAGCAGGATTATGCCCGAGAAGATAGGCAGCGCTATGACCAGGCTGGCTATGACCAGGCTGGCTACAACCAAGCTGGCTACAACCAGGCTGGCTATGACCAGAGTGGCTATGACCGATCTGGCTATCGTCAAAGTAGCTATGACCAGGGTGATTACAATCAGCGTAGCTACAACTCAGATGGTTACGACCAGAGTGGCTCTGATCAAGGACGTTACGACGATCAGGGTCGCTACGATCAAAGCCAGGGCCAGCCTCCAGCTTTGCCTCGCCAAGATGGGCCGGGGCAAGGTGACTATGTCCAAGACTATGGTCAGGGTGGCTATCAGGACGATTATGACCGCGAAAATGCTCGGCAGCGTCGGGGCAATGAGGACGATCGCAGCCGTGCCAAACCTGTCAAAGAAGACAGATGGAATGACGATGATGGCTGGTTCTAACGTTTTACAAGTGTGAGTGGTTAAGCGCTTTCGTTGATGCAAAACTTTCGAGACTACTACGAAATTCTGGGAATTTCTAAAGAGGCGGCTGCCGATGAGATTAAACGGGCATATAGAGCGCTGGCTCGGAAGTATCACCCTGACTTGAATCCAGGCGATAAGGCGGCTGAAGAGAAGTTTAAGGTGCTGGGTGAAGCCTATGATGTGCTGTCGGATGTTGATAAGCGATCGCAGTACGAAGAATACAGCCGCTACTGGAACCGCGAGGGCTTTGGGCCAAATTCTAAAGGCTGGGGCCTGGGCAAACGCAATGGGCGTAAACCCTCAGCAGCGGCTGAATACAGCGCGTTTGAAGACTTTGATAATTTTGTAGAGCAGTTGCTGAAGCGACATAAGGAAAGCTCGGAAACGGGAGATGGCTGGACGATACCTGAGCCGGTGGCGCGATCGCAATCAGCCACCACTAACCGATCGAACAGTCGCGACTATCGCCCTGACTCCAACCGCAGCAAATCAGCAGTTCCCGAAAGAGCAGGCCAAAAGGCGAACCAGAGAACTGATTCAAGATCTACCGAGAGAACAAATCAGAGAGTAAAGCGCTACAAGACTCAGCCTGCTTCGCCCTCACGTCGAGATGCGGAAGCGGATTTAACCGTGCCCTTAGAAAAAGCCTATGCAGGCGGGCGAGAACGCATTCGATTGGAAGATGGGCGATCGCTCGAAGTCAACATGCCACCAGGCATGGTCACCGGTCAGCGCATCCGACTAAAAGGCCAGGGCATTGACGGCGGCAACCTTTACCTGCGCATTGAAGTCGAACCTCACAGCTATTTCACGCTGCAAGATGGGGATGTGTACTGCCGCCTACCGATTACCCCTAGCGAAGCAGTGCTAGGTGACACGATCGCAGTGCCTACTCTAAACGGGCCAATTAACATGATGATTCCGCCCAGCGTTCAGTCCGGGCAACGGCTGCGGCTCACGGGCAAAGGCTACCCGATTGGCCAGGGGCTGTATGGCGATCAGATTGTAGAAATTGAAGTCGTAGTGCCTACTGCGCTCGATGATGAAGAGAAAGCACTCTATCAAGAACTCAGAAATATCGAGCGGTTCGATCCTAGATCGAACCTACCGGTATGAGTCAGAATCTTTTGGCGAAATCTCATGACTAAAGATATTTATGAAGCCAAAATTATCTATTGCTCAACTGAGATTAGAGGCACCGCCAGCATTAGGCTATTTGACTATATCGAATGCTTTGCAATGGAGGCTGCAATACAGCCGAGCGATTCGGCAAGCAGGCGACGTCGAAGGTATTTTTAGGATTAAGTGACATGGCCAAAAAAACGCCGGAGAAGTGGCAATTTGGTGATTTTCAAACGCCGGATGTCCTTGCGCAGAAGGTAGTTTCGATTCTTAAACGCAAACATAAGATTGAGCCGCACACCGTTATAGAACCAAGCTGTGGTACAGGGGCATTTGTTCGATCTGTTCTTAACGAATTTGAAGAATCAAATATTTTAGGGTTAGATATCAACAGCGAATATATATTGTGGGCGCAATCGTCTATATCTAAATATGCGAATTCAGAAAACGCAACGATAAAAGAGTCTGACTTCTTCGATACTGATTGGGAAGCTATTATTTCAGCACAGCCAGGATACCTCCTTATAGTTGGCAATCCTCCTTGGGTAACTAGTAGTGAATTAAGTATTCTGAATAGCAAAAACCTTCCCTCAAAATCGAATTTTCAGAACAGAAGGGGCATTGAAGCCATTACTGGATCAGGGAATTTTGATATTTCAGAATGGATGCTTTTACAGTACGTAAAATGGCTATCAAAGCGGGAAGGTACTATAGCCGTTCTATGTAAATACTCAGTTGCTCGGAAAGTGATGCAACAGGCAAAGAAGCGTCTGGGAAATCGTTTCTCAAGCTATGTTTATTTCATAGATGCAAAATCTTATTTCCAAGCATCAGTAAAGGCTTGTCTTTTTATATTATCGACAAGCGATAGCAATCTTGATTGCGAAGTGTACGATAGTTTAGATTCGAGAAGTCCTTCTTATGTAATTGGTGAAAGAGATGGCCTCATTTTAAAGGATACGAATACGTACGATAGATGGAAGCATTTAGCAGGTCAAGACTTAAGGTATTTATGGCGCTCAGGCGTCAAGCATGACTGCTCTAAAGTAATGGTTTTAGAGCGATTAGGAAATTCTTTTTTTAGTAACGGACTAGGTGAGAAATATGTATTAGAAGAAGAGTATCTGTTTCCTCTCCTAAAGAGTTCTGATGTAGGAAATAGTAGGATTGACTCTTATCGAAAGCTTGTTTTAATTACGCAGAAAACGGTAGGAGAAGACACGAGTCTCATCTGTCAAAAAGCTCCGAAAACTTGGCAATATTTGCTAGATCATGATAAATATCTCAGAAGTCGGAAAAGCTCTATCTATAAGAGTAAGCCACCGTATTCGGTCTTTGGTGTTGGCTCTTACGCCTTTAAGCAATGGAAAATAGCAATATCAGGACTCTACAAACGCCTGAATTTCTGCCTCGTTGGCCCATTGGATGGGAAGCCAGTTGTGTTTGACGATACTGTGAACTTTTTATCTTTCAATACGGAAGAAGAAGCGACGTTTATTTTTAAGTTGATAGCATCAAAGCCATCCGTTGAGTTCTTTAGCGCTATGATTTTTTGGGATGAGAAGCGACTAATCACGGTAGGTCTTCTAAGGCGGCTCTCTCTCAAAGCTGTTGCCAAAGAACTAGGGTGTCTAGAGCAATACTTACACTGGGCTGACTCTATAGAAGTTAATCATAGAGGTCAGTTCATTCTGGGCTTGTCGGAGCAGCAAGCCCACTACATAGCGTAGGCGTCGCCTATGCCTCATGTATAGACAGGTGCAAAGGTAGGTATGCTCACGTCGTCATGTATTCGCCGTCAAAACCATAAGCTCTAATTGCCGAAGTAAGCAGGCTCTTTGCCAGGAATCCATTTGATATTACAGCCGATGCTAGGCATTTGGTCTGGAGGGATGGATTCGCCTGCAATAATTTTGTCGAGGGCTGCTCTGAGATCTTTGCCATTGACGGGTTTGTCGTTGCCGGGGCGGCTGTCGTCTAGCTGACCGCGATAGGCCAGTTTGAAGCCACTATCGAACAGGAAAAAGTCGGGCGTGCAGGCAGCGGTATAGTTTTTGGCGACTTTTTGAGTGGCATCGTAGGCGTAGGGGAAGTTGAAGTTGGCGCGTTTGATTTGCTCGCGCATATTATCCGGGTCATCTTGAGGATGCGTTTCTATGCTGTTGGCGCTAATGGCTAAAATGCCGATACCTTTTGGCACATAGTCTTGGCCGATACGACCCAGCTCATCTTCCACATGCTTTACAAAGGGGCAGTGCTGACAAATAAACATCACCAACAGCCCCTTTTTACCTTTGAAGGTCTCTAGAGAAAGGGCCTTGCCACTGGCCACATCTTGCAGGTCGAATGCAGGCGCGGGGGTGCCCAAGGGCAGCATTGTCGATGCGGTTCTGACCATGGACTTAGCCGCCTGCGCTCATACCGGCCATAACCACTACCGAAAGCAGCAGTCCGGGACTGAGAAGCAGAATAAGTAGGAAAAAGTCGTGGAGTTCCATAAAAGATGGGTTCTAACTAAACACCGTTTATATCATGACGAATAGAAAGCGAAAATATATGTAATTTTTGGATAGAAAGATAACGTTTTCCTGAAAATTCACGTATCTCATGTTTGAGATTTGGCGTATCCTTACATTGAATTTGACATTAAGTTTGATTGATGGAAGCACAGCTCATGGGCAGGAAAGCAGGGCATCAAGGTCAATTCATCCGGCCAAAAGGGCGCTTGATGACACGAGCTATTCGGCTAGGACTGACAGCTAGCACGGCTGCGCTGGTGGCAATTGGCATGGAGGGCCTGCCTGTTTGGGCTGAGGTGCTGAGTGATTGGGGGTATGACTCGCAGACGCGATCGCTCACCATCGTGCTTCCTTACACCGTAGCGCCCTCAATCTCTGTCGTCGCCCCCAACCAGCTTTTGCTAGAGCTACCGGACACCCAGGTTGGCGACGTTGCCGGGCAAACTGTCGGTGATGGCTTAGTTGAGAGCATTATGCTAGAGCAAACCACCCCCGAAACCGTTTGGATGGTAGTGGACTTTGTGCCCGGCACAGTTTTAGCCGATGTTCAAAATGCCACTCCGCTCGCTACGAATGACGAAAACTCACGGCAGTGGCAGGTGCGCCCGGCTTTGATGGCCAGTAGCTCTGATGGCAGCTCTGATGCGATTGCTGCGACCCCTCAGCCCTCAGCCCCTTCTTCTATACCCGCTACTCTCCCCAGTCCGGCGGCGGCAAGCCTACGGACACCTGCTGCCACCCTCGCCCAATCTCCTGATTTCCCTGACCTGCCTGTTTTAGAGCCTGCTATGCCGCTGAATGAGCCCGTCAGCGTACCACCGCTCAGAATGCCCCCTATCGATGCGGCTCCGACAGTAGAAGCTGCGCCGGTTGAGGTAGCTCCGCCCTCAGATATCGTTGAAGCGCCGGTTCAAGTCCCTATAATCAGTGACGCTGTGCCGCCGGAGCCGGAGCCAGTTGTGGCTAATGAGCGTGATTCTGAGCCGATTGTGGTGAATGAGCCAGAGCCGCCAGAAATAGAGGCAGACGAAGTCGCTATCGACGAATTGCTTCCCGCTGAGCCGCCCTTTATTGGAGAAGTGGGCGCGGCTGATTTGCCTAAGATCGAGGCTGCTCCTGTAGTGGCGGTGCCAGAACCTTTACTCGCAGAACCTTTACTCGCTGTGCCAGAACCTGTAGTGGCGGTGCCAAATGTTGCCCCCGATGTGGTCGTTACAGAGCGCTCTGATAGTGAGGTCTTAGCTGAATCGGCGGCGATCGCAGCTATAGAATCAACCACAGAATCAGCCCCCATTGCCCCATTGATCGATCCCACGCCTTTGGAACCTATCACCGATCCAGCGGTAGAGCTTCCCGCAGAGAGCATCCGTCCGGCTAATACGAATCGCTGGCCCGAGCCAGTACCGTTCGGCCAACCACTGCCATAGGCCCTTTGCAGATCGCGATATTAGGCTCAATGCACATATCACGGCACAATGGAAAGCAGCTAATATCCTTTCATAGGTTTGTTCCTAGCCCGCTGTGAAAACTTCTATCAATTGCGACCTCAAAGCGCCAAAAACGCCAATCAAAACTTTGCTAGCAGATACGCTCACCGTTTTTTGGGGGGACTGGCTAGATTTGCGAGTACGAATTCCTCAGGTCGCAGCCTCGGGATTGGTATCACCGCTGATCTATATTTTGGCGTTCGGTCTGGGTCTGGGCAGCTCGTTAGACAGGGTGAGTGCGCCAACCGCCGGAGACACTTATCTAGAGTTCATTTTGCCAGGAATGGTGGCGCTTTCCTCCATGGTCATCAGCTTTGGCGGCACTACCTTCTCTATCTGCGGCGAGCGACTATTTTCCAAAACCTTCGAGGAAATGCTGCTGTATCCCATTCATCCTTTGGCGCTGCACTTAGGAAAAATGCTGGCGGGCATTGCCCGAGGGCTGATGACTGCTTCGGCGGTGATATTGGTTGCCGTGCTGTTCACAGGCAAAATCTGGAGCTTTGTTAATCCGCTCTTCTTTTTGCTAGTGATTTTGAACTGCGCGGTATTTGCTGGTTTGGGCGTAATTGTTGGCCTCAATGTGAAATCGCTAGAGAGCGTTGGGCTATTCAATAACTTTTTGATTGTGCCGATGTCGTTTTTAGGGGGTACTTTTTTTGATCCCACCACGCTACCCGTGGCGCTCAAGCCAATCGTGTATGCGCTGCCGCTAACTTATACGACGATTGGATTGCGGGCGATCGCCTACAAACCTCTCTCCCAATTCCCCTGGTACAGCCTTCCTATCCTGCTGGCTTTCGCTGTTCTATTCGCTTTCTACGGTGCATCTCAGTTCTCTAACCAGCAAGATTAGCCAGCAAGATTAGCCAGCAAGACTAGCGCTAATGAATAGCCTTCATAAAGGGTTGCCAGGTTTGCACGGCTTTTAGAATAGTTTGGTAGCCGAGGACGTTAGGATGCAGGCCATCTGCGCAGAGGCGACCTGTCACCCACTCATTACTGTGCTGGCTCCACTGGGCTAATAAATCCAGATAAGGAACCTGGTAAACCTCACAAAGAGTGCGCGTTACGTCGCAGTAGCGAGCTTGCTGAGCGCGACTAAAGTACAAAATATCGGCAAACGGCATCACCGCTTCGTTGACAGGTACCATGCCGACAAAAAATACGGGGCAAAGTTTGGTGGCCTGGCTTAGCAACTGATCGAGCTGTGCTTGAAAGGTTTCTAATTGAGTAACTGGGCGACCGGTGGCGCGTCCGGCTCTGGCAGAATCGTTAATGCCAACGGAGAGGAGGATGAGATCGGGTTTGCGATGGCGGAGTTCGCCGCGATCGCAAAACTCATTCTTTAACCTTTTGGCAACCTGCCCAACGCCATCTCCGCGAATGCCCAAATTGTAAAGAATCGGCCCCGGCTGATCGGGATTCATCCAACCCAGTCGCAATCGCTCTACCCAACCGCCGCCTTCGTGATCGCCGTAACCATATACCAGGCTATCGCCCAAGACGACCACTTTTTTAGGATGAGCCTTCTTCGGCAGGGCTCGGGCTTGGGTACTAATATTTGTACTGACATTAGTACTAGCCAACGCGGAGCGAATTGCCGAAGACGAAGGAAGCGCGACTGCCATAGTTTTCTGTGTAAAACTTAATCAGAGATAGCACAAAGCAGCCTAAGTTAGCAAATCTTCACATATAGATGAAGATAAAACAGGTAAAAACTAACAGACCAAGTGCTGAGCTACCTTGGCGGCTAAAGCATCTGTCCAGTGATTGACCAGGTCGGTGCTGACAGCTTCTACCATGACCCGAATCAGCGGCTCGGTGCCAGACGCGCGCACTAACACGCGACCTTGATCGCCCATAGCGGCTTCGGCCTGAGCAATGACCTGCTGCACGGCGTCGCAATTGTGCCAGTTACGGCGTACGGCGGGGTCTTCTACCCGGACGTTTTCCAGCCGTTGCGGATAAGTCTCAAAGCTTTGAGCAACTAGCTCACTCAAGGAGCACCCCGCCTGCTTCAGTAAGTCAGCCAGGTGTAGCGCTGTCAAAATGCCGTCGCCCGTCAGGCTGTAGTGATGGCACAAAATATGGCCGGATTGTTCGCCGCCTAGCATCGCCCCTGTGCTCACCATCTCGGCAAAGACATGCTGATCGCCCACTGGGGTGCGCACTAATTGGCCGCCTTGCTTTTCCCAGGCTCGCTCGAAGCCTAAGTTGGCCATCACTGTCGAAATAATGGTGTCGTTGGGCAGCTTGTTTGCCTGCTTTAAAGTCTGTCCCCAGAAGTAGAGGATATAATCGCCGTCGATGACGCGACCTTGAGAATCTACGGCCATGACGCGATCGGCGTCGCCATCAAAGGCAAAGCCAATGTCGGCATTGAGGTCGGCAACGGCGGTCTTGAGGGGATGAAGGTGCGTAGAGCCGCATTGGACGTTGATGCGATCGCCATCCGGCAGTCCATTCAAAACCACCACTTCTGCGCCTGTTGCTTCAAACACCTGCTTGGCTAACCGAGTAGCCGCCCCCCAAGCTAGATCCAATACAATGCGCAGGCCGCTAAGGTCAGGATGAGGCTGAAAAGGCTGATGGAGAAAATCAATATAGCGCTCGACCAAATCAGGGCGCTGATAAGTGCGGCCCCACTGAATATCTGCGGCGGCTGTCAGCCTGTCTGCATCCGGTAGCCGCTGACCCCGCAGGGCCGCTTCAATCTCTTGCTGAATGGCGGTAGAAAGCTTGGTACCATCGGAGCCAAAAAACTTGATGCCGTTGTCGGCGGGCGGATTGTGGCTGGCCGAAATCATGATGCCGCCAGCGTTGCCCAGCGCCAAATGGGCCACTGCCGCCGTCGGGCACAGGCCCATATTCCAGACTTCTAGTCCAGCCGTGGTCAGCCCCGCCGCCAAACCAGACGCTAGCATGTCGCTAGAGTTGCGAGAGTCCTGTCCTAAAACCACCGGGGCGGTTTCGCCGTGGCTGCGGAGCACCTGGCCTGCCCAAAACCCTACTTGGGTCGCTAGCGGCGCGGTGAGGAGTGTTCCGGCATGGCCGCGAATGCCGTCCGTCCCAAAAAGCGGGGCATTGGGCAAAGGTTCTACGGCGCATCTGGCCGCAGGGATAGCATTAAAACCGCTGACGTTCCTTACTCTACGGCTCTTCCTAACTGGAGAACTCACCATTTATTCACTCCTTACACTACAAATTAAATTGCTTCTAAGAACGCTTAGTGAAAAGGAGGTTCTTAGAGGGATACTCACACACCGGGCTATAAGTGAGGAGGATATCACCTTAGACTTAAGAATGCTGAGGGATGTGCCAATTCCGACGGAGTCACTGTTTTGATTCGATGCAGATTGTATGGATTTGCATCAAGAAAAACTGAAAACAATCAACCCACTATGCCCAATCCCATCCCAGAACGGCCTATCTTGTTTAATAGGGGCGTCAATGAATTTAATCAGGGTCAGTTCTATGCCTGTCACGACACGCTAGAAGCGATTTGGATGGAGGCTGAGATTGCCGAAAAGCCTTTTTACCAGGGAATCCTACAGATCGCGGTAGCGTTTTACCATTTAAGAAATCTCAACTGGCGCGGCGGTGCAATTTTGATGGGTGAAGGGATCAGCCGCCTGCGGAAGTTTGAGCCGAGCCATGAAAGAGTAGATGTGGAAGCCCTGGTGGATGACGCTGTGGCCTGGCTGACGTTGATCCAAGAAACTGGCCCCGACGAACTGGCCACTGTGATGGCTGAACTGCCGCTGCCGCTGCCAAAAATTCATCAGGTCGATTGATAAAGCGGCCTGGGAGGGAGGTTTAGCTGCAATAGCGTTGATTACCATGGTGACAATGCACTTACCTTTCCTTTCAGATCCTTTCCCTTTCAGATCCCTTCCCTTTTCTTTGAGAACATTTGCCGCTTACGGTTGTCCCTGTTTAAGCTCTTTATGATTGCCCTTTATTTAACACGGTCAGAATGCTTCACTGGCGATTTCACCGGTTCCTGAGTCTGCACTCGAAAATGCGTCCAAAGCTGATAGGTGCTTTTGCGATCGCGCTGATGCTTTCTGTCTTTGCCCATGGCCTTTTGCCGACAAAGTTCTCATGGGCAGAAGCCCAGTCTGGTGGGGCGCTTCAGCTAAAGGCCAGCCGGGTAGAGGCCAACTCCAACACGGGCGTCGTCACCGCGATTGGCAATGTTCGCATCGACTATCCCAGCCGCCAAATTTTTGCGACCTCTGCCCAAGCGCAGTACTACAGCCGCGAGCAGCGGATTGTCTTGAGTGGCAACGTCGATGTGGTTCAAGAGGGCAATACGCTGCAGGCTGAAACGGTGACCTACCTGATCGAAGAAGGCCGGTTCGTCGCGACGCCAGGTGCCAATAGCCAGGTAGAGGCGGTTTATATTTTGCCAGAAGATCCTAGTCCAGCGCCCAGTTTAGAGTCTCAACCTACGACGCCTGCTCCTATCCCAATTCCAGCCGTGCCCGACGAAATACCGGCTGACCTTAGCTCCATCAACCGCCCATAACCCACTCGCTGATCATTCCAGTTCGACTGCTATGGCGTCCTCTCTGATAAAATCTGAGCCAGTTAGCTCGACCTCTGGGGCACCTCCTTTGAAGAAGCTTGTGCTCGAAAATGTTCAAAAAACATATGGCAAGCGCACGGTCGTAAAGGGAGTGAGCTTATCGGTGGGTCAAGGCGAGATTGTCGGGCTGCTGGGGCCGAATGGGGCGGGTAAGACGACGACTTTTTATATGGCGACGGGGCTAGTAAAGCCTGATGTCGGTAAGGTCACGCTGGATGAGCAAGATATTACGGCTGTGCAAATGTACCGCCGGGCCAGGCTGGGCATTGGTTATTTAGCGCAAGAGGCAAGTATTTTTCGGAACTTGAGCGTGCGGGACAACTTGCGCTTGGTGATGGAGCAAACAGGGGTGCCATATCATGAGCGAGACCAGCGGCTTCAGCGGTTGCTAACGGAGTTTCGGCTGGAGAAGGTGCAAAATTCGCTCGGGATTCAAGTGTCTGGGGGGGAGCGGCGGCGAACGGAGCTGGCGCGGGCGCTGGCGTCGGGTGTGCTAGGGCCGGATTTTTTGTTTTTGGATGAGCCGTTTGCTGGGGTGGATCCAATTGCGGTTTCGGAGATTCAGACGATTGTGGCGGAATTGCGCGATCGCAATATGGGCATTCTCATCACCGACCACAACGTCCGCGAAACGCTGCAAATTATCGACCGGGCCTACATCATGAGCGAGGGCCGAATTTTGGCGTCGGGCAATGCGGATGATTTGTCAGACAACCCACTCGTGCGTCAATACTACCTGGGTGAAGGGTTCAAGCTATGACCATGACTTCTCCTAGCTGGGGGCAACAAATCACTCGCTGGCTGCCGCGCGTTTCCGTGATGGATCGCTACATTGCCCGCGAGATTACCCTGCCCTTCTTATTTGGCGTCGGCGCTTTTTCCTCTATCGGCATTTCTGTCGGAGCGCTGTTCGAGCTAATTCGTAAGGCAACTGAGTTTGGCCTACCTGCCTCTTTAGTCTTTGAAGTTTTTTTGCTGAGCCTGCCCGAATTTGTGGTGCTGGCCTTTCCCATGTCTACGCTACTGGCCACGATGATGACCTTTAGCCGCTTTTCAAGCGACAGCGAGCTAATTGCCTTGCGCGCCTGCGGGGTGAGTGTGAAGCGCATTATTGCCCCAGCGTTGATCTTAAGCCTGCTGGTTACCGGCCTGAGCTTTGTGGTGAATGAGGTGGTGGCCCCGGTCAGTACACAGCGGGCAAAGCTATTGCTGGCCAGAGCCTTAGATGAAGAGAAGCCTCCTTTCAAAGAAGGCAATATCACCTTTCAACAGCAGCAGCCTGCCGAGGATGGATCGGGCGATGAACTGGTACGCTTTTTCCATGCCCGCAACTTTGATGGCACCACCATGCGCGGCATTACCGTGGTGGACTTTTCTCAATCAGAAAAAGAAGATGGACTAAAGCAAATTATCAGCGCAGATACCGCGACCTGGGATTTCTCGCGCAATTTGTGGGAGTTTACGAACGGCACGATTTACGCCGTGTCTCCTACAGGATCTTTTCGCCAAATTATTCGCTTCGACAAGCAAGATTTGCAACTGCCGCGCACGCCTTTAGACCTGGCAAGCCGTCCGAAAAAAGACGAGGAAATGAACATTGCTGAGGCC
Organism: Phormidesmis sp.; assembly: GCA_049791095.1. Lineage (GTDB taxonomy): Bacteria > Cyanobacteriota > Cyanobacteriia > Phormidesmidales > Phormidesmidaceae > Phormidesmis. The sequence continues at coordinate 40,424 of JBAQZP010000123.1, read as the reverse complement.
AAAGAATATATTCAGATTTTGAAGCAAACCGGTGATGAAAAAGCGGTTCGTAGAATGCAGGTGAGCATTCAGAACAAGTACTCGGTGCCGTTTGCCTGTGTGGTGTTTGGCCTGGTCGGTTCGGCGGTAGGGGTGCGCCCTCAACGGACAGGAAAGGCCACCAGCTTTGGGGTTAGCATTGTGATTATTTTTGGCTATTACTTGCTCAGCTTTATCGCAGCGCAAATGGGTGAAGCTGGGGTCATTAGTCCGTTCGTCGCTGGATGGTTCCCATTGAGCTTGGGCTTGGGCGCAGGGCTAGTACTGCTGGCCAATACCTCACGAGGATGACGAGGCTTTCACCCCCAGCCGCTGATTTCTGTTAGCTGATTTCTGTTAGCTGATTTCTGTTAGCTACTCAACTGCGCGGTTGGATTCTCCAGGGGCGATAGCCAGCACGGATGCATTGGGTCAGCGCTTCATCGACCGCAACTTCGGTCGCATCGACGATATCGACGACGCAGGTACCGTAGCGTTCGGGCAAGAGGCTGGTGCCGCAGTTCTCTAATACTTTGGTGGAAGGGCTATCGAAAAAGGCGTCGTGAATGTTGATGGTGCAGTTGGCGACTTCGATCGGGCGGCGCGATCGCCCACACATCACCAGCGCCGTTTCTGCCATTAACCCCGTAAATTCGCTAACATCAACCACACAGGCTCCTAAATCTTCGGGGTAACGAGCGCCCGTGCAGGCGGCGATCGCGTCATCTTCGGGCACGCCCGCTGCGACCATGCCCGCCGCACAGCTATAGTAATCAGAAGCTGCCACCGCTGGCGCTACGCCTACTGTGGCCAAGCTAGTGGCACTGAGTGAAGCTGCGCTGAAGGCGATCGCCGCTGCTAGCCTTTTTCCACCCGATTTCCGAGAAGAAGTAGATACGTTCAAAATCGTGAATATTTTCATAGGAGCCTCAATGCTTGCGCTCAGATCTAATCTACAGTGAAAGAGCCAGGATAACGATACGTACAGCAAATGTCCTAAAACATCAGGACGGTTGCTCGCCCCCCGCCGATTAAGAGAGGATTTGATATATGCATCTGAGTGAAATTACCCACCCAAACCAGTTGCATGGCCTATCGGTCACTCAGCTACAGAAAATTGCTCAGCAAATTAGAGAGAAGCACCTGAAAACCATTGCCGCCAGTGGAGGGCACTTGGGGCCAGGTCTGGGTGTAGTCGAACTCACGCTAGGACTCTATCAAACCCTTGATCTTGACCGAGACAAAGTGGTTTGGGATGTCGGTCACCAGGCGTATCCCCACAAGCTGCTCACTGGCCGTTATAAAGACTTTCATACCCTGCGCCAGCAAAATGGCGTCGCCGGATATCTGAAGCGCTCTGAAAGCCGGTTCGATCACTTTGGCGCAGGTCATGCTTCAACCAGCATTTCAGCGGCTTTGGGCATGGCGATCGCCCGCGATCTCAAAGGCGAAGACTTTAAAGTTGCCGCAATTATCGGCGATGGTGCCCTGACCGGAGGCATGGCCCTAGAAGCCATCAACCACGCTGGCCACCTGCCTAAAACCAATCTGGTGGTCGTGCTCAACGACAACGAAATGTCGATTTCACCCAACGTCGGGGCGATTCCGCGCTATCTCAACAAAATGCGTCTGAGCCCGCCGATGCAATTCCTCAGTGACAACCTCGAAGAACAGTTGAAGCAGTTGCCCTTCAGTGAGTCGCTCACCCCCGAACTCAGCCGCGTCAAAGAAGGCGTCAAGCGCTTAGCTGTTCCCAAAGTCGGTGCAGTATTTGAAGAACTTGGCTTCACCTATATGGGGCCAGTCGATGGTCACGATCTACCCGAGCTAATCAGCGCCTTTAAAGAAGCCCACAAGCATGGCGGGCCGGTGTTAGTACATGTCGTGACGACGAAGGGTAAAGGCTACGAAATCGCCGAGAAAGACCAGGTTGGCTACCATGCGCAGTCTCCGTTTAACCTGGAAACCGGTCGCACCGTTCCCGTTAATAAGCCCAAACCCCCAGGGTATTCCAAAGTCTTTGCCGAAACCCTGATTACCCTGGCTGAACAAGATTCCACCATCATTGGCATCACCGCCGCGATGGCCACAGGTACCCGGCTCGACTTGCTTCAGGCCAAGCTGCCCAAGCAATATATTGACGTGGGCATTGCCGAGCAACATGCGGTTACCCTTGCCGCTGGCTTAGCTTGCGAAGGCATGAAGCCCGTCCCCGTGATCTACTCCACCTTCTTGCAGCGGGCCTTCGACCAAATTATCCATGATATTTGTATTCAAAAGCTGCCGGTTTTCCTGGCTTTAGATCGCGCTGGCATTGTGGGGGTCGATGGCCCTACCCACCAGGGCATGTACGATGTTGCCTATTTGCGCTGCATCCCCAATATGGTGCTGATGGCCCCTAAAGACGAAGCCGAGCTTCAGCAAATGGTGGTCACAGGCATCGAGCATGATGGGCCAATTGCCGTTCGCTATCCACGTGGCAGTGGCTATGGCGTGCCTCTGATGGAATCTGGTTGGGAGGCACTCCCAATTGGCAAGGCCGAAATTTTGCGTCAGGGCGACGATGTGTTGCTGGTTGGCTATGGCGCGATGGTGTACCCCGCTATGCAAACGGCTGAAATTTTGAGTGAGCACGGGGTAGAAGCGACGGTGATTAACGCTCGATTTGCCAAGCCGTTAGATACTGACCTGATGCTGCCTTTGGCCGAAAAGATTGGCCGGGTCGTGACTTTGGAGGACGGCTGCTTAAAAGGTGGGTTTGGCTCTGCTTTAGCTGAAGAGTTGTTTGATCGCAAGTTGACGCCTGATCTGCTGCGCTTGGGTATTCCCGACATTTTGGTAGATCACGCTTCGCCCGATCAGTCCAAAGCTGCGCTAGGTCTGATGCCTGCACAGATGGCGGAGCGTATTCTAGAGCGGTTTGAGCTAGGCGAATCGCAGCGTGAACTAGCCGAGCAGATTTAGCTTTTCGGCGGGAAGCCCCGCGCTCTACCGACAGGTGAGCGTCGGGATGAAAGCCAGGTGAGTGGCAGCGAACAATCTTGTCTTTATCTTTGCTTAGGGACATAACCCTAGCTCCCTAATTTGCTAGAATGTAGTCATGTTTACGATGAACTACAGCTATCGAATCTACCCGTCTTTGGAGCAAGAGGCCCGCATGGTTTCTTGGCTTGAAGCTTGTCGCGGCGTGTATAACTACGCAGTTGGCGAACGCAAAGATTGGATTAAGTCTCGGCGGTGCCAGGTTAACGCCTGCTCGCTGAAGTCTGAGTACATCATTCCAGCAGATGCGCCATATCCTAGCTACTACGCTCAAAAGCGAGGTTTGACAGCGGCAAAGCAACAATTTCCGCATCTTAAAGACGTGCAGTCCCAGGTGTTGCAAGCTGTTGTGGGTCGCGTCGAGGCAGCGTTTGCTGCTCGCAAAGAGCGTGGTTATGGCTTCCCACGCTTCAAGAAGTTTGGGCAATACTGCTCCTTTTTGTTTCCGCAGTTCAAGGAGAGTCCGGTCAGTGGCAGTCAAATCAAGCTACCAAAGCTGGGTGTCATGCCGATTGTGCTGCACCGTCCTATCCCAGATGGGTTTGCGGTGAAGACGGTGCGCATCATTCGCAGGCATAGTGGCTGGTACGCCACGCTCTGTATTCAAGCTGATATCTCCATCCCTGACGTGGCCCCTCACGGTCGCAGTATGGGAATAGATGTTGGGCTTGAGTACTTTCTGTCTACCTCTGATGGCTTGCAGGTAGAGCGTCCGCGCTTTTTCGCTAAGTTGCAAAGGAAGCTTAAATTGCTCCAACGCCGACTGAAGAGAAAGCAGCCTCGCTCTAACAACCGCGCCAAGCTCATCAAGAAGATAGGCAAAGTGTACGAACAAATTGCTGCTAGCCGCCTGGACTGGCAGTTTAAGCTGGCGCATCGGCTGTGCGATAACGCAGAGACTATCTTTGTCGAAAATCTTGACTTTCGAGTAATGGCGAAGGGGTTCTTGGGTAAGCATACGCTCGATGCGGCGCTGGGCCAGTTTGTGAATACTGTTCTTCCCTGGGTGTGCTTTAAGCGCGGTGTCTACTACGGCAAGGTGGACGCTTACGGCACTAGCCAGGAATGCCCCGACTGTGGGGCACCTGTCAATAAAGACTTGAGCGTCCGAGTCAGTCATTGTCATGAATGTGGGTCTATCAAACCGCGCGATATTGCTGCCGCTCAGGTCATCAATGCCCGTGGCCAATGGGCAAGTCAAAACGTCTGTGGATGGGATCTGTTGGGGGCCGAGCTTGCTCAGTCTAGACAAGACCGTGTGAAGCAGAAAACTCGTCGGGTAACCGATGAAGCCCGCGTTCTATCCGTAGGATGAACGTCGGGAGTAGTCACTCTGCTGTAGTCCGTACCTAGCTGGTTAATAACTGAAAGTGGGAGCTAGGGCTCCCTGCTTGGTCTGGACATTGTTAGTTTTCTGTAGAGCTAACGACTGGATGTTCGCGAGTTGATCCATGATTTGGCGGCAGACGGCGGCGGCTTCCCTTTTGTCGAAGCTAACAAAGCCACTGATTTGCTCGGCCATTGAGGTTTTGTCTGGGGTTTCACGCGCTGCCATTTGCGAACAAGCTGTGCCAGAATCTGGCCGAGCGCCCTGGCTAATGAATCACCGCTCCCACTGCCTTGAATCATGTCTATCAAAAGGCAGCTAGCGCCTGCTAATAAACCACCAGAGCCGACCGTAAATAAGAATAGAGCGGCAGGAATGAGGCTATCGAAAGAGAGCAGCGATCGCAGAGCCAGGGCAAACAAGCTCACGCTAAAAACCGTCAGTCCCATATGCAGCATCAGCATTCCCAGGTGGCTCCATAGATACTGATTTTTTAACCGTTGGCGATGTTCACGCACCTGCTTCAGTTCGGCCTTGATCTGGATTTTGCTGATTGCGTTTTGTTGAGCGGACGGGGCCGGCTGGATCGGGCCTTGGGTCATGTTTTGGGTTAGGCGGCGATAGCGCGATCGCACCTGTTGAAGCTGTAGGGCAAGTGACTGTTGACGCAGCCAAGCGCCCCCGACCATAACCGCCGATAGCAATAGCATCAGCGCCGAATTTAAAATAAGCAAAATAAGCTGACTAGTCTGTTCAATACCCATAGCAACAAGCTCTCAAAGAGGCAGAAAAATAGCAGCAAAATGAATGACTAACGCGAATAGAATAGTTCAAATGTACTGACAATGCGACCAGAATTCAAGCGGCTAGCCACTATAATTTTGAATTTCGCAACCAGAATGTTTTGATAAAGAATGTTTTGATAAAGGCAGTGCGCTTAATCCTGTCTCAACGAGTTCATCACGCCCATGCTTAACTCCCAGCCTCCTCGGATTCCGCTGTTTTTTGCTATCGGCATCGGGCTCAGTATTGTTGTGGCTATCTTAAAAGCGGTCATCGCGGGTTTGGCCGAATCGTCTCTTTACGCGATGCCTTGGATTGGTGGTTTTCTACAAAGCATTGAGCTAGTTGAAATTTCTAATCTGGTTGTGTTTGCGATTTTGGCCGCAGGCATTGGCGCAGCTACCGTATTGGTGCCGCACCGATGGAATCACTGGGCCAAAATAGCGCTGTTGGTGGTCGTCAGCCCCTTTGTATTTAGCGCTAGCTACATGATGCAGCAGCACCTGTGGATACAGCAGATTGGATCTCGGCAGAGCATTCCCTACAGCGAAGCTCGCGCAGCGGCCAATGCCTACCTCAGGCGCGAGACCGGCAACGGCGGCTTTTTTGGCTTTTATCCTTTGACCACCCAAATCGTAGATTTGCCTACTAGCCAGGCTGATTTAGACTTTGAAACATTAGCAAATCCCAGCGATTTGCTGAGTCAAGAACTCGCTGGCTACGACGATCCTAGAGCTGACTTAGCCGCCTTTATCTTTGCGCGGGTGGGATGGCTAGTGCGGTTTATGTACATGACTATTGCGGCATTAACCGCCCTGATTTACTACTTTAAGGGCCATAACTGGGCTGAAAGCAAACGCTGGGCTACTGATAATGACAGCGTTCGCCATTCCCCTGATTCTCCAGATAAACGCCCTGCCCCCAAACCTAAACGCAAAGGTTCCTGATGCCTGCCTCGCCGACGCTATCGGTCTTGATTTTGGCAGGGGGACGCAGCCGCCGCATGGGTCAAGACAAGGCGCTGCTGTCGGCAGGTGACGGTCGCTCACTGCTGCATAAAACGGCTCAGGTAGCGCAGCAGTTGACCCCCGAGGTACAAGTGATGACGCCCTGGCCAGAGCGCTACGGCTCAGCGGTGCCGCCTGGGGTAAAGCTGATTCAGGAACGGGTTGCCAAGAAGTCTGTCAGAGGGCCTTTGGTGGGATTCTCTCAGGGGTGGGAGCAGATTTCTTCGGACTGGTGCCTGCTGTTAGCTTGTGATCTGCCCTATTTGGAAGCGGCGGTACTCGAACGCTGGTGGCAATGGCTGGCTGTGCAACTGGCGCAGTCCCAAGCGCCTCCGGCTCAGCCTATGGCTTCGCTGACGACTGGTGTTAAAGGGTGGGAGCCGCTTTGCGGTTATTACCATCGGCGCTGTGCGCCCGGTCTGCTGCGGTATTTGGCTGAAGGTGAGTCAGTGGCAATGGATGCTCGGGGCGATCGCAACCCCTTCGTTAACAGGACTCGCTCATTTCAAACCTGGCTAAAATCGCTGCCAATCGCGACCTACAATGCGGTTCCTCGGCGCATGTTGTTCAACTGTAATACGCCTGACGACTGGGCTGCAGTGACTTTGTAACCAAGCGTGCTGGGCGCTGCGCCCAAAAGCGCGTCTATAGATGAGAACAGTGTGTCAAAGTATGAGCTTTCGTATCGCGAAGGCAAAGGTAGTGGTTAAATAATCGGCGATCGCCCCGTTTGATTAATAGCTAAAGCCTTGACACAGGGCCCTTTTGTCAAATGTTAAGCTGTGTAATGATTTCCTCAGACTATTCCGGTGGAAGATCCGCGATCCCCTATGATTGGAGAACATTAATTGCAGCCGTTTATAAAAGTGTTGGAGATTCAAGCGTGGCTCTTCCGTTGTTGAATTACCCCCCAAAAAGCCAGAACGCGAGGGTTGAGGGTTACACAGTCCAGGGCGACGACCAGCCCAGAATCTATAGCGCTGAAGCTCTCCTGGAGTACAGCGAAATGACCGAGCTGATCGATGCAGCTTATCGTCAAATTTTCTTCCATTGTTTCGCCGCCGATCGCGAGCCCTTTTTAGAGTCTCAGCTACGAAACAATCAAATCACCGTCCGCGACTTCATTCGGGGCTTGCTGCTGTCCGAGACTTATCTCAACAGCTTCTACGCGAAAAACAGCAACTATCGCTTTGTAGAACAGTGCATTCAGCGGGCGCTGGGCCGCGATCCTTATAACGAGCGCGAGAAAATTGCCTGGTCTATTAAGATTGCGACTAAAGGCGTTGTCGGCTTTATCGATGAACTGCTAGACACCGATGAGTATGTCGAAAACTTTGGCTACGACATTGTGCCTTACCAGCGTCGTCGTATTTTGCCAGGGCGTGAGATTGGCCAGCGGCCTTTCAATATCAAGTCGCCTCGGTATGACGAGTACTATCGCGGTATTTTGGGCTTCCCCAAAATTGCCTGGCAGGACGAAGTCCGTCGCTTCAAGCCTCAAGAGAAAAAGGCCACCGCTGGCAACCCTTCTCTGTACCTCGATATGGCCCGCAGCATCAACGCCCGTCCCGGCTCTGCGCCTTCGGTCAATACCTCGAATATCAACATTGGTGCATCGGTGCCGTTCCGTAAGCTAAACGTGCCGGTCAACGGCAATAGCTAACGACTAATTAGTTCTTTCCTCAAAAGGTTATCAGCCGGGGCGGTCTTACCGCTTCGGCTTTTTTGCTTTTTTGCTTTTTTGCTTTTTTGCTTTTATGTTGATTGTTGTGTTACGACTACCGCGAACGTAGTTGGTATAGCAACTTTTTGATGCGTTCGGGTAAGGGAGCCTCGGCGATGATGACGGCTTGCGTCAGCGGATGGCGTACTGTCAGCCGAAAAGCATGAAGGGCCTGGCCAGGTAACTTGGTGCCCGGTGATTTGCCCGAGCCGTAGTCTGCATCGCCCACAATCGGATGGCCCATAAAGGTGCTATGCACCCTGATTTGGTGAGTGCGTCCGGTTTCTAACTGAAATTGAATCAGACTGTGGTTGTTCAGGCGCTCGATGACTTTCCAGTGGGTAGTCGCTACTCGTCCGCCTGCTTCTACCGGCAAAATAGCCATTTTTTTTCGATGCTTGGGATGACGACCGATGGGCTGATTGATTGTGCCTTGTTCAGCTTTAGGTGCGCCGTTGACAATGGCTAAATACTCGCGTCGGGCGGTTTTAGCCTGAATTTGAGCTTGCAAGCTGTGCAACGCTGTTTCGGTTTTGGCGATCGCGATCGCCCCAGTCGTATTTTTGTCGAGCCGATGCACAATGCCCGGTCGCTGAATCCCGCCCACGCCCGTAAGCTGCTGGCCACAGTGAAACAACAGGGCATGAACGAGTGTACCGCTGCGGTGACCTGGCGCGGGATGAACAACCATGCCTGCCGGTTTGTTAATGATGGCAAGCTGATCATCTTCGTACAGAATGTCAAGCGGAATATTTTCGGGAGTGAGTTCGTAGGGGGTGGCTTCAGGCACTTGAATTTGGATGCGATCGCCCACACTCACCAGTGCTTTTTTGCGATCACACACTTGCCCGTTTACCTGTACCTCGCCCTGCTCGATTAGCTTTTGAACCCGCGATCGCGACAAATCATCCACCTGCTCTGCAATCCAGCGATCAAGCCGCTCAGGTAGAGGCCGATTACTCTCAGCTTCGACAACGCATTTAATCACTAACTCCTGGCCCTGCATTCTGAATAGCGTCCCAATGACCATTATGCATTGGGGAGGCGAAGGCTAGCTGCGATTTTAGCGCCACGACTTTACCAATGACTGCGATCGCCGGAGCCCTAAACTCGTGCGCTGCAACCTTCTGCACAACAGTTGCCAGCGTGCCCATTAGCTCGTCTTGTTCGGGCCGGGTTCCCCACCGAATTAACGCGACCGGGGTTTCACCCGCGAGTCCTGCTGCCATTAACGCCTGGGTAATGTAGGGCAAATTGTGAACGCCCATATAAACGACGATGGTTTCTGAAGCGCGGGCGATCGCTTCCCAATCTACTTTAGGGCGATACTTTCCGGTAGATTCATGCCCTGTTACAAACGTTACCGAAGAGCTATAGCCTCGATGCGTTACCGGAATGCCCGCATAAGCTGGCGCGGCAATGCCTGCCGTTATGCCCGGCACCACCTCTACTGACACGCCCGCCGCCATCAGCTCACTCATCTCCTCACCGCCGCGACCAAATACAAACGGGTCACCTCCCTTTAGTCTGACCACAACTGCCTGCTCATGCGCTTTATTCAGCAGCACCCGCGTAATATCTGCTTGTGACATCGAGTGCCGACCCCGGCGCTTGCCCGCGTGAATGCGCTCTGCCTGTGGATTGATCAGATCCAAAATCGGCTCGCTGACCAGCGCATCGAATACCACCACATCCGCGCATTCGATCAGCGTCTTTGCTTTTACTGTCAACAGTCCTGGATCGCCCGGCCCTGCGCCTACGAGGTATACCTTGCCGGGGGGTGATGGAACTGTAGGTGACTGCGAAAATTCGGTACCGAATGGAGAGGATGGGGACGACATAGGCAATAGGGGCATAGAATGAGGCGATATTGATGAGCCCTCATTCAACCAAAAAGGGCGTTAACATTTTGGCATGTATGATACGCCCCCCGGCAAAACAATTTGCCGGGGGTCGATGCTGTTGTTATGCGGGCGATCGTTTCAGTTTGCTACGTTTCTGCTTGCTAAGAATGAGCCAGCTTCAATACCAAATCAGCCACTTCATCGGTAGCGCCCAGCGTAGGCAATAGCCGAAACTTCACCCTTGGGAACCGTTCAGCCAGCTCTTCTGTCCGGTGAGTAATCGCATCTGTAATTCCACCTGCAAACAAGAAGTAGGGCAAAATTGTCAGCCGCTGAAAGCCCTTTTGCATCAAGTCGATCACCTGCGTCTCAATATCGGGCGGCGTAGACCAGTAGGCCACCGTTGTATCGAGCTGATTGGCCAGGGCCATAACCGCACAGTTGCCCTTAGGCCGACGGCTCCCATGCGACACCAGCAGCGACCCTCCCGCCGGGACAGAAGCCAATCGATTGGCCAGCACCTGCGCGACGTCAGCATGGCTGCCCAAATGGGAACATAGCGTCAGCGTCAGCGAACTGCCTTTGAGTAATTGCTGGGCGATCGCGACTTCCTTCGGGATGTCTTCCATCACATGCACCCCTGCCATCAAAAACATCGGCAGCAGCTTTAGCTCTTCTACGCCCGCGTCCTGCAATCGACGGCCAAACTCATAAATTTGCTCACTCAAAGGAATCGGTGATAGTTCCAAACAAGCCGTCCCTACCATCACCTTGGCGCTATTCGTAGGTGCCGTCTCTACCTGAGGACGGGTCAGTAAGGTTGTGCGTCCGCCGATTTGCCTGTCTTTACTCGCAACCTGCTTTTGATCTTGCGCCTCATGCCGGTTCAAAAATATACGGTCGTTCAGCGCGGGTGCTGACGACTCTGAGGTCTTTTTGCTGAGGGCAGGAACTTGTGGCATGGCTTCCAAACGCCGCCTGACCAGCTCTGAAAGCCGATTCATCGCCTCCTGGGGACGTGGATCACGGCTACCGTGCGAAATGAGTAAATATGCAGTTGAAGCGACCACGGGTTTCAAAAGTTACCTCTTGGGTGTGAACGATAGATGCCCTACCCCTATTGATAGCGGACTTAATCCGTATTGAATAACTGAATTTCCATTATTCAGCATTGAGTTAAGGAAGGGCTGTATCGGAAGTTGCAGTATGCCCAAAATATCTAGCGCCCGGCCTAGCGCTCAGTTGAAAAACGGTGCTATACTCAATATCCAATCATGGCGAGCGTGGCCAAGTGGTTAAGGCAGTGGATTGTGATTCCACCATTCGCGGGTTCAAGTCCCGTCGTTCGCCCTCTTAAAATATTAATTAGTTTTCTGTTTCTTCCTATTGCGCTGCCTGTGCCCACCATGCCAGTGCGTACGGCTGCGATTCTGTGCTGCTTTGTTTTTGGACAACCCGCAGTTTGTACTGTCCGTCTTCGGGAATAGGAATGAAAATATGCTCCAGGCTATCTTCTGCGCTGACGGAAGACCAGACGCTTTGGCTGATGTCGTCGGCGTCAGCGGGTAAAAGGTAAAGGTCTAAATTGTCTAGCGGTTGGCCAGTGAAGCTTTCGCCAATATTAAAGTATTCATCGTCAGAGTTTAGCTCTACCATACGCTCCCACGAAAGGGTTGCGCTGATATAGCTGCCGCCTTTTAAAGGCTGCTCAAAGATATAGTCTTCGGCGTCGCCGTTGTTGGTCAGACGGCTGTAGCTCCAGCCGATGGTGGGCACGCTGCCTGCGGCCCACTGCCCGCCCGCCAGTTGCTCGTAGGCTCTAAAGGCGTTCAGATGCCCGGTTCCTAGCTCTGCATTGAGTGGAATGCTTTGGTTGGTATAAGCGTCAGAGTCTGTCCAGTCTTTGCCGCTTTCGTCTAAGACTGTTCGGCTCATGCCTAGCCGCAAGCCGTCACCGGCATCCATGAGCTTGTCGGCAGCGTTAAGGATGACGGACTTCATGACCAGAGGTTCTCTAGAATCCAGGCTCCAGTGGTCGGCTCCGGCGCGGAACTGGCGATCGCCAAATTCTTGCAGTAGCGCGACCGTAGCCACAACGTGAGGCGCAGCAAAGCTGGTGCCGCTGCTAACGGTACGCCCGCCATTCGGCTCGAACATTTCAATATCGTCGCCGGGTGCGACCAAATCGATTGATCGGCGCGTCCCTACGTTTGATTCGGGGCCAGGGCCGTTGGGTGAGGTGGCAGTGGGCTCGCTGCCTAAGTTGGCATAGTCTACGCGGACGAACTGGCCGTTGATGCGGGTGGAGTAGGCGACGTTGATGCCGTTGAAATTGTCGGTTGGGATCGGAATGCCCCCGCGCCCTTGATTGCCAGCTACGACATACAGCAGTTTGTGTACGCGCGATGACCAGTCAATGCATTGGGTCAGTAAGGCGTTGCCATCTAAGGCGGCGTCAGGTCTAGGATCGCGGCTAAGGGGCTCGCCGAAGCTGAAGTTGGTAGCGCGAACGTCGCCGCTGTTTTGTAGGGCAACATGTTGGGCGGCAAGGCATTCTTCTTGCTGGCCGGTAAATTCGGTCAGGGTGCCGATGGCCGCAGAGTATAAAAAGGCGTTGGGGGCGACGCCTCTGAGCAGTTTGTCTTGGCTGACCATGACGCTGGCAACGTTGGCAGCGTGGGCATCGACCGATTCATCTGCGATCGCAGGCCCATCTAGTTCAAAAATCCGACCCACCCGCACTGGCGCATTCTCGACTGCAATTTTATCGATGCCAAACTGACTGGGACGTCCAATTTCTACCTGTCCAATCGCGATCTTTCGGCCCGTCAGGTTATAAGGTGCTTCCTGCAATCGACGCGCATCAATGCCATCGCTAGCGACAGAGCTAGAGAGGGCGAAGGCAGGGACACCGCCTACTAACGCACCCAAAACAATGCTCAACCGGCCCAGTTTCTTGCCTATTTGTTTGCCCGTAAGGTGCGCCATATAACGACAGTAGTTAAAAATAAAAACGACAATAGAGCAACTTTAGCTTAATTTTTACGCTGACTTGGATTCTGTTCTCGGTTGTGTGCGTTGCTTTATGGGTGATATGAAGATTGGGTGCGATCGCCCTGACAGCTCGCCCAAATAACTCCCCAATAACTCCCCAATAACTCCCCAATAACTTTGGAGTGCCAATAACTTTGGAGTGTCAGCGGCTGAGAAGGCTAAATATTTTGTTACAATGATCACACTCTATAGATCTTTCTCTATAGCAAGCTTTACGATAAACCATCACTCGCGAGAGGCTGCTCCCCTATGGCAAACACTCAGTCCAACAAATCTGTTGTTATTTCACCCTCGATTTTATCTGCCGATTTTGGTCGCTTAGGTGAGGAAATTCGCGCGGTCGATAAAGCCGGAGCTGACTGGATTCATGTCGATGTCATGGATGGTCGCTTTGTGCCCAACATCACCATTGGCCCCATGATTGTCGATGCGGTTCGCCCTTACACCGACAAACCTTTAGACGTTCATCTAATGATTGTCGAACCCGAAAAGTACGTAGAAGACTTTGCCAAAGCAGGGGCTGACATTATCTCTGTACATTGCGAGCACAATGCCTCGCCTCACCTGCACCGCACGTTGGGTCAAATCAAAGAATGCGGCAAAAAAGCAGGCGTTGTCCTCAACCCTGGCACTAGCCTGGACATGATTGAGTATTCGCTAGACCTATGTGACCTTGTTTTAATCATGAGCGTGAACCCTGGCTTTGGGGGGCAAAGCTTCATCCCTGGTGTAGTGCCCAAAATTCGCAAGCTGCGGGCAATGTGCGACGAAAGGGGCCTCGATCCCTGGATTGAAGTAGACGGGGGTCTAAAGTCTCACAACACTTGGCAGGTGCTAGAAGCGGGTGCAAACGCGATTGTGGCAGGCTCTGCTGTCTTCAAAGCAGACGATTATGCAGAAGCGATTAGCAGCATTCGTAACAGCCAGCGTCCCGTGCCCGAGCTAGCTGCTGTGTAGTTGACGGGGCAATAATTCGGGCACTCTGAAGCTGTACCGCTGTCGCCAACGGTCTCAGTCTCTACAGCCGTTCCTATAGCCTCCTCCACAGAGCGAATGCCGCCATCCTCCCTATGTCGTCTATTGAAGAGAGAGTTGCCCATATCTTCCAGACTCGCCAAATCACGCGCACCGATCAGGCATTTTTAATGTCGGTATTTGCTAGCGGCCAAATTAGCGCTGCTGACGAAGCCCTCATTAATAAAATATACGAGGCGCTGAATGCTGGCCGCCTTAAAGTGGTTGAGTAGAAAGCCCAGCGCCATTCAAGCCAGTAAACGTAAGCCAGTAGACGCCATTATTGAGCCGTTATGAAACGAACGCCTCGCCGATTCTGCCACGCAGGTGGTTTTTCGGTGAGGCGTTATCGTTTTAAACAAGTGCTGCTATGAACTATGAAGCCCATGACGAGGATTGAACTCGTGACCTCACCCTTACCAAGGGTGTGCTCTACCACTGAGCCACATGGGCAGGATGGTTGCCTTTAAAGATTACCAATAGATGGTGGGCCAGGCTGGATTCGAACCAGCGTAAGCATAGCTAGTGGATTTACAGTCCACCCCCATTAACCACTCGGGCACTGACCCCCGCCATCTACGGCTTATAAAATGTAGCATACGATGCGACTCGGTGGGCAGTGGTTTTGGCTCTTCTGCCTATCGGTTGACTGCCATGCTTAGCCTGTGGTCGATGGCAGCTTTGTCTAGGCTGTTTAAGCTAGTCACAAAAGGAATTGTATGGCCGCTGCATTTGATATTGAGACTGCTTTTATCCGGCTAAGCGAGGTGATGAGTGCCTATCCTCGGGCGGCAATGTTTCAGCTAGCCGCCGAAGGCTTTGTGTCGCCTTTTGAGCAGCTCATTTCTTGCATTATCTCGATTCGCACCTATGACGAGGTGAGTTTGCCTGTATCTCGGCATTTGTTTGCGAGGGCGAATACGCCAGCGGCGATGGTTGAGCTGTCGGTGGCGGAAATAGAGGAGTTGATTAGGAAAAGTACGTATGCGGAAAGGAAGGCGGGGCAGATTTGGGCGATCGCGCAAACCATCGTCCAAGACCACAACGGCGAACTTCCCTGCGACGAAGCGGTGATGCTGGGCTTCAAAGGCGTCGGCCCCAAATGCGCTCACCTTGCCCTGGGCATCGCCTGCCAGCAACCCTACATCAGCGTCGATGTGCATGTGCATAGAGTGATGAATCGCTGGGGCTATGTGGAGACGAAGACGCCTGAGAAAACGACTAAGGCGCTAGAGGAAAAGCTGCCAAAGGCGTACTGGGTGGAGACGAACCGACTGCTGATGCCGTTTGGCAAGAACGTGTGTAAAGGGCAGTATCCGCAGTGCTCAAGCTGCCCGCTAGCGGACATGTGCCCTAAAATTGGCGTGCAGTCATAGTTTGCAAATGGCTATTTTGCGATAGTTTGTTTTCGTAGGTTGCCTGCGTCACGAAAAGGATGGATAAGTTTGAAATCTTGACACCTCTCGGATTCAGCGTTCGTACGTCTGAAGAATACTGGCAAAAGCTTATTGTTAAACATCCAGACATCGCTGAACTTGAAACAGAGATCGAGCAAGCGCTGGCCGATCCAGACGAAATTCGTTGCAGTAAGCGAGACTCTAAAGTCCTGCTGTTTTACATCATTATTAAAGAAAGGCGATGGGCTGTCGCCGTCGTTCGACAGCTTGATCAAGACGGATTCTTGATTACGGCCTACCAAACTGATGCAATTAAAGAGGGCGAGTCAATATGGCACAGGTAAAAATCTATTACGAACCGGAAATGGAGCTATTGACCGTTTTTTGGCAGACGCCGCGTAAGAACCAGATAGCGACTGAGCTAGGTGATGGCGTCATTCTGATTAAGGATGGAAGTACCGGAGAGCCAATTGGCATGGAGCTTCTGTCCTATCAGCCGAGCGACAGTCGTTTCGATGCTGTCAGTGTGGAATTAGGCCGATTGGCAGCAGTTACCTAGCCTTTAGGCTCTCAGCATTGAGGAGCTAACAGATTTGTCAAGGCTCTTACCATTCGGAAAGAGTATTCGCGGTGTGCAATCTGACCCCTTGACGGACGTGTGTTCCGAGATTAATTGGCCTGTGGCATTACCACCAACATCTCGGGTTGAAAGTTTTATTGGCTGACAGCGGAGTGGCAAGGTGACTATGTCGCTGATGTCTGGGCAGTGGGTTTGTTTAGGCCGGGTGGGTGCCTTGTTTGAGCTGTGTGAGCAAAATATGACTTAAGTATCTGGTGAGTCCTTTAGGTCATATTTGTGCGCTGGGCGTGGCGAAAAACTAGGGGCGATCGCTGAATTATGCTTGCAAAGGTTCGCCATTACTGGAATCTGCTTGATTTTATTTCTGATTGGCGGCACATTTAGGAAGCTGTAAACGCTGCTTGGATGACGATTGAGCAGCTATTAAAGGTAGTCAAGATGACAGCGGTTCAAAGCCAAGAAAGTCAGCAGGTACAGCAGGCATCGTCTGGTATTCGCGATAACCATCGGCGGGGAACGGTGGGCGCGTTTTTGCAAGAGCGTATCCAGCCGAACTCGAAGCTGGCGATTGTGTCTGCCTACTTTACTATCTATTACGATATCGCCGCGCCTATAGCTCATCGTAAACTGCCATCTCAGGTCTATTCCAGTCTTCAGCAAAGGTTTGGAGCCGCGACTTCAACTCAGCGGCCTGCGCCTCCCCTATTCCTCGGCTCGCCAAATCCACCGAACTCTCCGAAGCCAATAGGCCCGAACTCTTTTCGCCTTGCAGAGACTCAGCAAACTTTAATACAGCCTGTTGCTCATCGGGAGCCAGAACCCGAATAGTTTCAAGAATTTGCTGTTCAATTGGCATAACTAACTCCGTAAAACAACCTTGATGCAAAAAATACTTTTTGTTGAAAGCCATCCCTGCTTCAACGTCGCAACCGGCCTCTTCCTCAATAGAAATTGCCCATTTCAACCAATTTTTCTCGGCCACTTCACCTTCACTCTAAAAAACTAAGCTTCTTCGCCATTAGCTCAATCGGCTACGCTCAGAATCACATCAGCACCAGCTCAGACTTTTCCTTATCTTCTGATTCAAAGTAAAATTTCTCACCCGAATCTATTCGGCTTTCAATCAGTCCCGATAGCCGAATTGCCTGCCGAACCACCGCCGACTTACTCATTCCCTTCGTCTCGCTCAGCCGATTCAGCAGTTCCAGCTCCGCCTCGGAAAGCTGTAACGAGATCAACGTTTTTTTACTCATCAACGCCCCCCGTAATATCCTTGATTACCTATGTGCTAATTATATAAATTCTATATAACTTTCGCAACCTGTCAAGATTATGCCCACAGTGCGCCGATGAAACGTTCTACAGCCCGCAAGCTACCTGCCGAAGATAGCTCAATTAACTTCGCGCAGTTTTACAGAAATGGGCGGTTGAAACGCTGTCCAAGTTTTACGCGGCCCTCCCCAATAGATTCATAGCCGCCCAACAAGAAGCCGTCGATGACTCACAAGATTGCGATCGCCTACTTTCTTCGTCACAGCATAGTCAAAGCAAGGTGCTAGTCCATTGAGCATCAGATAGCATTGAAATATAAAGCCTGCCCCACAGCAGCCACGCCTACGGACATCATCCCATCGAGACACCACCCCATGGCTACACTACAAGTCGAAAACTTGCCTGACGAACTCTACCGCTCCATTCAGTCCCTGTCTGCCGCCAGAAGTGTCACCCTTAATGACGCCGTCATTCAACTGCAGATAGTGGCCTGGGATAAATCACTCCTAACCTTTGAAAGCAACAACAATCAAAATCTGATAGAGATGGGTGTGCGAACTATTGAGCCACAACATTTTGAACGTGAGACTCGCCACCCCTCCCCTAGCTCATAGCCTTCCAGCAGTCAAAAATTACAGCCTCAGCGCCTTGTAAAAAAAATCGCTTGATTCTGCGTAAAAATACCCCTATCATCATTTCTTAAGGCTGCGATGACGGTTATTAAACCCAGTTGCGCCTTCTCAGAACTCAACATGACTTAGCGCCATCGGCAGGTGTAACAGCACCATACCGACGGCTAACCCCCAGGATTAACCAGCAATCCCGGACGCTAAGGGTAAATGTACCCTTTAGTCGTTCCACTTTGCACTCATCTTTGCGGGCGGCTAAAGATTCGCGAGTTCTGGGTTTCCTGACCCAACGACACACGGAACCCAGAGACTCAACATGTTTCCCCTTTCCCCTTTTACCCTTTCCCCTCTTTCTCTCTCCCCTCAAAACGCCTTCGCGTCCACCCTGCCCCCTACCAACTTGCCCATTGCCACAGCCGAACCCGTCCGCCATCTGCTATTCGGCAGCCTTAGCGCCGTGCAAGCCACCATCAAGCAACTGCACAAGCGCGGCTACGCCGAAGTCAACGACTGGAGCCAGCCAATATCGACTGGCCGCCCCAATGAAGTGATGGCAATCTTGACCAAGCGAGTAAGCTTGGGATAGTTACCTGAGTGACAGTCGGCTAGGGCTGCAACGTAGCCTTAGCCGAGCACGAGATTCGGCATAGTTTTAGTGAAAACAGCCGTGTGAAAATGACTCAGCACATATTGCAAACAGTCAATTGGGGCTAAAAGTAATGCAGCTAGAAGACTACTTCGACTTCTTATCTAAAGACGATATTCGGCTAAAAGGCACGCGAATCGGTATCGAAACTGTTCTGTACGAACACATCTATCGCGGTCAAACACCGGAAGAAATTGCCCAAGCCTACAGCGGGCTTACTCACGAGCAGGTTTACGCCACTATTTTGTATTACTGGCACCGCCGCGAAGACATTAGCCAATACCTCAAGCGCTGGCTAGAATACTGCCTGCAAGCCGAACGAGAACAGGCTGAAAATCCAGCTCCCACAGTCCAACGACTACTCCAGATCAAGTCAGAACAGCGAGCGGCAACATCTCCCCCGGCGTCTTCTGATTATGAAATTTCTGCTTGATGAAAATTTGCCAATGCTCTATCGGATTCAGCTCAATCGCTTAGTTCCAGAGCTGACCGTTTGGATGATTGGCGATCCGGGCGCACCCGAAAGAGGCACCAAAGATCCTGCCATTCTTGACTGGTGCCATCAGTACGAATTTCTCTTAGTCACCAACCATCGAGCCTCTATGCCAGTGCATCTTATCGACCACTTGGCAGAAGGTAAGCACATACCGGGCATTTTGGTATTCCGCCGCAAAGCAACCGTTAAGGCGATCATAGAAGATCTCGTTCTGATTGCAGCGATCGCTAACGATGACGAATTGAGCGATCAAATCATACACATTCCGCTGAGGTAGCTGAGGTAAAGTGCAAAGCTGACTCAGGTCAGTTCTTCAAGCGATTTCTAGGGCGCGTTGGCGGATGGCTAGCAAGTTGTCGGTGAGGTTGTTGCACAGATGGCGCTCGATCAGGGCGATGGGCATGGCGAGCGGTGGCTTTACAAACAAATCGTAAGAGAGGTGAGTGCTTTGGGCATCGGCGGAGGGCTGAAGCTTCCAAGCGCCAGCAAACTGCTTAAAATCGCCTTCGTTCATGGCAAAGCTGAGTTCGTAAGGGAAGTTTTCGGTCATTTCCAAAACGACGCGGGCACAAAACTTGAATTTGAGAAAGCACTGCGCTCCAATTTGCTCTAGGCGAATGCGGCCCTCGGCACTGGGCAATAGCTTGCTAGAAGTGAGGCTGGGCACAAAGTCGGATAGGTGTTCGTAGTCGGTGATGACTTGCCATACCTGCTCAACGGGCTGAGGGATGATCACCGAGGCCAAAATTCGCCGTTCCCGAGCCGGGCGCTTCTCTGTGACGATTTCGACGTAAGCGCTGGCGGCGTGGGTGCCTTGGGTGGAGGACGCAGTCGCTGACGGATCGTTCTGGCGAGCGACGTCTCCGGTAGAATCTGGCTGAGGTGATAGCTTGTTATAAGTCACAGGCATTTTCAGGGTCTCGAATCGGCGGTGTTGCCGTTTAGTATTCTCAGCGATGGGCTGTTACTAACAGCACTCGGTCTGTGTATCCGCTGAATATTAGTTCGATCTATTACTACCAAACTTATCAGTCGATGGCAGGGCAATTCTGCTATCTGTATGGCACTTCCATTTTTTGCGCAAACCTGTCTCTTATTCTAGCGGCTTGTGTCAGTTTCTCTCTAGCTGCTTGATGACTGGCTGATGACTCGTTTGGCTGGCAAAAATAGTAAATTTGTATGGGTAAAGCGTGTGAATGGTTGGCTATACCTGCTATAAACATCAGTGAAACGTCTTGTGAATCCTCACAGTTGTCATCGTTGGTTGTCATGGTTAAAGCTTCAAAACTTGTCAGAGATTGCGTGATTGGGACTGTCAAAGGCCCCGGCGAAAATGGCAACCAATATGTGTTTATTACTGCCGATAATCGTCAGGTCAAGATCGGTGAGTTCGTTTATTACAAAGTGCCTGCGCCTGCTGCGGGCAGCCCTGAGACATTGCAAATTTTGGGTAAAATCTCCGATCGCCGCTTGAGCGATCATTTGCCAGATCGCATTTTTGCTGATACTGAGATTGATCCGGATGCGATCGCCGCCCTGATCGGCTTTGCCCACCCCAGCCCCGAAATCTATGAGGTGACGGTCGATGTGATCGGCTACTTCCATCCCGCTTTGGGCTTTATTAACCCACGGCTGACGCCCGATCCGGGGGCAAAAGTGGCGATTGTGGATGATGAAACGCTGCGGCAGGTGGTGAATAAAAAGCAACCTGGCGAGATTGGGTCGGCTCAGGTCGGTTCGCTACTGCTGCGGCCAAGTGGCGCGGTACCGGTTGCGCTAGATGTGAAGGAGCTGGTAAGCACCCATATGGCGATTTTGGCGGGCACCGGCTCGGGCAAAAGCTATACCGCTGGCGTGCTAATCGAAGAATTTTTGCAGCCTTATAACCGGGCGGCGGTGCTGATTTTTGATCCGCATGGAGAATATGGCACCCTGGCGGAAATGCGCGGACACCCTAAGTTTCAAGGGGCAGATGGCTATGCGCCAGACGTGAGGATTTTGACGCCAGACGACATTACGATTCGGATTTCATCGCTGGACTATCATGACGTGCTGACGCTGCTACCAGAAATGAGCGATCGCCAGCAGTCCATTCTCAACAAAGCCTTTAGAATTCTCCACCGCCATAAACGAGGTGAGTACCGGTGGAATGTAGATGATTTGATCGCAGCCGTCAATGAAGCGGACACCGCCGAAGATGAGGAAGGCAATATCAAAATTGGCTCGTCTGCGCCAGCGCTGGAATGGAAGCTAGAGCGCTTTGCTAACTCTCCGTACTTTCATCAGACCCATCATTTAGCGCCGAAAGATTTGTTTGAGCCGGGGCGGGTGACGGTGCTGCAAATGAATGAAATTAGTCAAGAAGAGCAGCAGGTGATTTGTGCGGCGGTGCTGCGACAGAGCTATTTGGCTCGAATTAATACCGAAAAGGACAAGATTGACGAAGGGGACGAAAATTATTTGCCCTACCCTGTGTTTACCCTGGTAGAAGAAGCCCATCGGTTTGCCCCCGCGAAGGAGCCTTCACGGTGCAAAGCCATTTTGCGAACGATTTTAAGCGAGGGCCGCAAGTTTGGTCTGGGGGTGGGGCTGATTACGCAGCGGCCTGGCAAGCTCGATTCGGATGTGCTGAGCCAGTGTATGAGCCAGTTTTTGATGCGAATTGTTAACCCGGTTGACCAGGAAAGTCTGAAGTATGGCGTGGAGGCGGCAGGGCGTGATTTGCTCAAAGAGTTGCCCGCGCTGACGAAGGGCCAGGTGATTATTTCGGGGGCCTGCGTGAATACGCCGGTGCTGTGCCAGGTGCGGCAGCGATTGACGAAGCATGGCGGCGAAACCTTGAATGCGCCGACAGAATGGCAGAAGCATTTTCAGGCGGGGCGGATGCGATCGCAAGAAATCAACCGCGCTCCTGTGGCTGCCAAGGTGACGGCAAAGACCTTTCGCGGCGTCAGTATCGAGTAGGGGCGTCGTCCTATGGTGACTGGTTTTGGATGGCGGTGGCTTCTTCGAGCGCGGCTTTGCTGTTGGCCCGGTAGTCTGCGATCCGGGTTTGGGCAACGGCGTACTGCTCGCTGCCAGTGGGAATAGTGGCCATTAAATCAGAAGCTTTTTGCCAGCGAGCGGCCAAATCTAGCCATTCGGCGGCAGTGCTAGCCGTTTGGCCGCTGACAGCAGCTTGCTCGGCGACCCGCACTGCTTCGGCAAAGGCATCGGCAATGGAGCCTGAGTTCGCGATCGGCGGCGGCGTTGGGTTTGAATTTTGATTGGGGATGGGGCGATCTGACCGTAATGGATTGCTGTCAGCGGGCGGTATTTGAGGCGTGGTGTCAGCGGCTCGCTCGGCTTCGGTCTCGGGCTGGATTGTTTCTAGCCGGGCTGCTTCTGATTGCGCCCCCATGCGGTTAGCACCGCTGTCGTCAGTAGGGGCGATCGCCGCTGGGCGGTTAAGGCCAATGTCTTCTCTAAAAACCCACAGGGCGACCAGTAACACCATCACCAGGCCAGCGCCGCCAGCCAGGATGCTGACAATTGAACCGTGATTTCTTTCAGGCTCGGTGATGTCTCTAAAGATTGGGCCTGCGGGCCTGAGGTGGCGATCGCGAATCCATCGCTTCACAAAAAAAGGCCGCTTCAGGGTAATCACCTCTGCCCATAGCAAATTTCTTTCGGGATCGCGCTTAATTTCTTCGAGCCACAGCAATTGTTCTTCTTTGACAATGCGGCTGTTAATTTTGACTTTTCTGATCCGATGCGGACTGATCGCTTCTAAAATTTGACGAACCCGCTCGATTACAGCGGCTTTTTCTAGCTGTTCGGGGGTGGCGGCTTCGCACAGTAGCTGTAACATGCCATCGGCAACGACGGCGCGGGTGCGGATGCCAACGTCGGCGAGGCGCTCGTTTAGCACTAAGATAATGGCGGCGACGCTGCCCTGACGGGCTTGGCCAAAGGTTTCGGTGGCGGGGTTGATCATGCCGGTTTCAACTGCTCTTTCCATGGGCCTGCTGATGCGCTTGGGTGCCAAACCTATAGAGAATACCTGAAATTGGGTCAGGCCGTTTAGCTGTGTGCGGTTGCGATCGCACAAAAGCCTTGCTCTCAGGTGCTTATTGACAAATGTGAGCAATCGTTAAAGCGGCGAATCTGCCAGTATTCAAGATTAAAACGATCGGGGTCGAGGTCGCTCAAAAAGGGCTCGGGATTGGCGGCTAGCCAGAACTCGAAGATGGCAGTGTGGGCGATCGGAATTTGCCAGGTGCGATCGCAACCCAATATAGCAGAGACAATCTGCTGCAAAATGCCAGCATGAGACATCGCCCACACCGTATCGCCGGGCTGATGCACCTGCAAGATCTGAGTCACCCATGCCTGCGCTCTGCTGCGGGCGGCAGTCGGCGATTCGGCCTCGGGCACGGGCTGCCAAGACAAAGCAGACATCAACTGCTCGCATAAAGCTGGATAGTTTGCCTGAGCTTGTGCCCAGCTCAGCCCTTGAAAAATGCCCTGATGAATTTCTTGTAAGCTGTCTGCTTGCTGTAGGCAAAACGGGTGATCGGCTGATTGAAGGGCGTTGATGATTGCCTGTGTGGTTTGGGTGGCTCGCAGCAGAGGGCTGCTGTAGAGGTGGATGGGCTGGTGTTGAATAAGGGTTTGGCAGATGGCCCGGCTGAGCTGGACGGCCTGGTGATGGCCTGCGGTGGACAAAGGCGTAGAGCTTTGGCCTTCCATCAGACCCTGGATATTTCCTAAGGACTGGGCATGACGGATCAGCACGAGCTTCAACGGTTCGACTAAAAGCGCCAACAGCGATACCCCAAAATTGCCAGCATGTCAGTCAGTATGGCGTCTGTCCGTCTACAATATCCATGTAAGTTGAGCCCACGTAAGTTGAACTGTATTCGCCATGCTGCTAAAGTCCACCACCCGTCACGTGCTTATCTATGCGGCAACCATTGAAGATAATGAGCTGGTGCCCAGTGACAAGGAACTCACGCTAGATATCGACCCAGAAAACGAGTTTGTCTGGAACGATTCGGCCCTGCAAAAGGTTTATCGCGAATTTGACAGGCTGGTTGAAGATTACGACGCAGAGGCGTTAACAGACTATAATTTGCGACGTATTGGCTCAGATTTAGAGCATTTCGTTCGCGCTCTGCTACAGTCGGGTGACATTAGCTACAACCTGGAGAGCCGTGTGCTGAACTATAGTATGGGCTTGCCGCGCATTGTTGAGGATGCTAAACAGGAAAATGCCGATGTGAGCGCAGGTGAGCCTGCTACTTCTTAGTTCTTGATTTTTCGTTGCTCTGGCCGAGGCCTATTTGTCAGTGATTAACTGCCCCAACCCAAGCTGCAAGACCGTTAATCCTGAAGGGGCCGATGTCTGTCAGGTCTGTCAGTCTGCGCTGCCCCATCATTATCTGTGGGGTGTGGGTGATCTAGTCAGCAGTATGAAGCCCGGTCAGCTTTTGTACCAGCGCTATTTGCTGAAGCGTGTTAGCGGAGATGCTTCAGCCGAGAATCGTCTTTTTTTAGATACTAAGCCTGGGGTTGTTCCCGAATCTCTACCAGAGCTGCCTAACGTTGTAATTCCCTATTTGCATCTGTCGGCCTATCCGATTCATGTGCCGCGCCCTTATTCAATTTTGCGAACGCCCGATCAAGACTATGTGTTGCTGCTAGAGTCTAGCGCTTTTGCGGCGGCAGGGGCGGGTGCAAAAGCGCCAGAGGAAGCGCCTGAACTGCTGCCTATGTTAACGCAGTGCTGGGCCGATGCCCCTCCGTTGCGGCAGCTAAATTGGCTGTGGCAGATAGCGCAGCTATGGGATGCGTTTGCTAACGAACAGGTCGCGTCCACCCTGCTAGATGCATCGCTGGTGCGCGTGGATGGCTCAATTTTGAGGCTGTTAGCGCTAGCCGAGCCGGTGTCTGAACCAGCCGCCGCGCCGCCGACGCTGATGGATTTGGCCCGAAGCTGGCAACCGCTGGTAGAAACGTCGCATCAGGCGGTGAGAGCTTTTTTAGACCGGCTGTGCGATCGCCTAGAGCGACAGCAAATCAACGCTGAGCAGCTCGCTGAGCAGTTAAGTCAGGCCATGAGCGTCTGTGGCACCGAGCAGTCGGTGGGCTACAGCATGGTGGTGTACACCGACCAAGGCCCGACTCGCAAGCGCAATGAAGATGCTTGCTATCCCGATAGTGGCACCAGCCAGACGCTGACCAGCGACGAAACCAGGGCTCATCCGCGTTTGCTGATTGTGTGTGACGGCATTGGTGGCCATCAGGGCGGTGATGTGGCTTCTAAGCTGGCGATCGCCACCATCCGAGAGCGTCTGATGCCCCTTTTAACCGAAGACAGGGCAGAACTGACTTCCACTGAGCTGACGCTAGCGATTGAAGCGGCAGTTTGCGCGGCTAATGACGAGATTTCGGCGCAGAACGATCGGGCGCAGCGGCAGGCCCGTGATCGCATGGGTACCACGCTGGTACTGGCACTTGTCAAAGGCGCAGACGTATATATTGCTCATTTGGGCGACAGCCGGGCCTACCGCATTAGCCAGCAAAACTGTCAGCAGGTCACGTTAGATGATGACGTAGCCTCCCGGCAGGTGCGTTTAGGCGGCAGCTTGTACCGGGAAGTGCTGATGCAGCCGGGTTCGGGTTCGCTCATTCAGGCGCTGGGGATGGGCTCGTCGCAGATGCTGCGGCCCACGGTGCAGCGCTTTGTGCTGGATGAGAACTGCGTATTTTTGCTGTGCTCGGATGGATTGAGTGATAGCGATCGCGTCGAACAATTTTGGCAAGGCGTACTCCGTCCATTAGTAGCGCAAAGTGATACCGCAGATAGGCGGGCCGCTCAAGCGGGAAAACAGCTTGTCGATCTGGCCAATAAGTACAACGGCCATGACAACGTGACCGTTGGGTTGCTAAGTGCGCAAGTGCTCAGCGCCTCTGCTCGGATAGTGCCGCGCGAACTGCCATCTGTGGGATCGGTCGCTATCACCGCTGGTAGAGCCACTGCCAGTCCTGGGTCTAATCAGCCTGCGCCGCCAAGAACGCAGCGCCCCCAGACAAGTTTAATGACGCCTGAGGGTGAACCGTTAGCTGCGGTAGAAAAAGTTCACGCTCGGTCGGCGTCTAAGCCCAGTAAACTGCCCGCAGCGGCGGTCACGCTGGTCGTTCTTGCCTTACTTGGTGGGGTTCTATACTTTTTGTTTCCAGGCTTAAGCTGGCGATTCAGGTCTTCAGTCGCCGATGCACCTGCCGAAGTGCAAACGGCTAGCGATCCGCCTGCGAGCGATTCACCGCCGGGCAGCGAAGCGTCACCCCGAGTGGCCGCTGATCTAAAGGTGAACTCGTATGCGCGGATCAACGGCGTTGGCTCTCAACTCAGGCTATATCCCAAGCCTGTCACCAGCCCCGATCCTGACCCCAACGTGCTCACTGGCACCATCCCTATTGGTGGCATTGTGCAAGTGGTCAGCAAGCAAAAGTCTGATGATCAGTCTCTGTGGGTGCAGCTTAAACTATGCTCTATTCCGTCAGGCGATAGCTTAGCGGATGCCCCGGCTGAGAGTGATGAAGCTACGGCTGTTGCACCGGTCAATCAGCCAGAATCTACGCAGATAGAGCAGCCGTTGATATTGCCGCCGGACAGTGAAGGCTGGGTCGTAGAAGCTCAAGCCGCTGCGGTTTCAGAAAGTATTTCGGGTCAAGATTTGCAGCCGACTCAAAAGGGAAACTGTGAAAGCTGATGTCACAGAAGGCGTCTTTATGTTTGTGGCTGGCGGTTGATAGCCTGATAGAGCAGCGCGATCGCTTTGCGATTTGGGTATTGCGATCGCCTCACCCCAGTGGCTATGTTCACTATGACTGTGCCTGGAGCCCTCAGCTAGCGCAAGCCTGGCAGCAGTGGCAGTCAATGTTTTCGCTGCGCGGACTGCCTCAGGTACCGCATATTCCTTCGGCCTATGTGCCTCAGTTCGTGCTCGAAGATGTAGACCTGCTAGCCGAAAGCACCGAGAACGGTCAGCCAGCCAGCTATAGCAGCCGCTACATGCAGCATTTGGGCGTCAGCCTTTGGCAATGGCTGTTTAGCGGGCCGATTAAGAGTAGCCTAGATCGCTCTCAAGGCATTGCCATCGGTCAAGATTTGCCTTTGCGCCTGCGGCTAGAGATTCGCGATCCTGAGCTAATTGCTTTGCCCTGGGAAATTATGCAGCCGCAGCCGGGCAGCCGGGCGTTGTCGCTGAACCGAAAGATTTTGCTGAGCCGGACTAGCAGCGCCGTTGAAAAGCTAGAGGCGACTGCTTTGGACAAGGCGTTAAAAATTTTGCTGGTGATTGGTAAAGATAGCCCCGGTCAGGCGTCTTCGTCGGATGCAAGGACTGACGAGACTGAAGACGCGATGCTACATCTGAGCCAGGAGGCAGCGCTGCTGAAGAAAATTCTGGAGCAGAGCAGTGATTTGAGTATGCGGCCCACGGCCAGGCGGCGAGTGGATGTGCTGCTACAGCCCAGCGCGGCAGAGCTGAGCCGGATGTTAGAAGCGGGCAATTACAACGTCTTTTTCTATTCGGGTCATGGGGTGCCAGGGCCAGATGGCGGGCTGCTGTTTCTCTCGGACGCGACCCTGAGCGGGACGGAGCTAGCGCAGGTATTGGTACGTGCAAAGGTAAAGCTTGCCGTCTTTAATACCTGTTGGGGGGCGCAGCCCGAGCAGGCTCAGCAGCGAGCGTTGCCTCGTAGCAGCTTAGCGGAAGTGCTATTGCACCACGGCCTGCCTGCGGTGGTGGCGATGCGTGATTCGATTGCAGATGAAGAGGCAATTAGCTTTATTCAGGTGTTTGCGCAGACCTTGGCTGAACGGAAGCCGGTTGATGAGGCAGTTGCGATCGCCCGCCAGCATCTCCTCACCCTCTACCACTTCAACCAGCCCGCCTGGACATTACCTGTGGTGTACATGCACCCCGACTTTAACGGTGCCCTGCTGCTATCTGAAGAGACCACCCAAATCAACGCCCACAGCAGCTTTCGGCCTCTGCGTAAAAAAGCGCTCCTGCGCGATTCTATGGATCGAAACAGAGTTTGGCCTATTTACAGCGACATCATGCGCATTGGCCGCAAGCCTGACGACAATGACCTGGTGATTCCTGACCCCTGGGTTTCGAGCAGTCACGCCGAAATTTTTCAGCGGCGAGTCACTTCTCAGCAGGCAGGCGAAGGCCGAGAAACCGCTTATTTTTTGCGAGATAACTCCCGGTACGGGACGTTTTACTCACAAGACGGCAACTGGCGAGAAGTCCACCGGCAGGAAATTACGCTGTCTTCTGGTACCCAAATCCGCTTTGGCAGTAAATCCGAAGGACAGATGCTAGAGTTCGTACTAGAGGACTAACCTAAAGAAAATTCACGGGCTATGCGGAACCACCTAAGTGCTCTCTGTATCCCTCTTCTGTCACACTTTATTAGTCTGCTAGGTCAGCTAAACGCACTGCTATGGCTCATCAACCCTCTTCTACCGGTGATACGGACAATTTCCATACATCTGCGGCTCAAGCTGAACTGCTGCTGTCTGTACTGGATTCAGCAGGCTATCCCTGGTCGCCCGCCGACGTTGCCCCAGCGCGTGAGGCTGAGTTAGAAGGTGCCGGGCAAGCGTTAGAGATTTCTGACGAAGCGGCTGAAAAGGGCTGGCAAAGCTTATCGGCGCAGCTCAACATACTATGGGGCGCTGGTGAGAATGCAAGCGTCGTGGCGCTGTTACAGCAAAAGTTTGCGGGTCGGCTACCAGCGGCGGTAGTGGCCCATATTAGTACCCAGGCTCAGCAGGCGGTTCGCAGCGGCCAGCCGATGCTAGGTCAAATGGTGGCTTGCGTGCAAGATATGCTAGCCAATTTGGCTGAAGCTGATTTGCAAGTGATGGCCAGGCCGATGGCGATGGCAATGCGGGGCAACAGCACGGATGACTTTATCGAAGCGACGATTCAGTCAGTCCGCAAGGCTGATTGGGAAGCGCTTTCGCCGATAGAGCAGGCAAGGTTGAGTTTAGCGGCAGCGCGCTATGCGATCGCCCAATCCCAGAATTCAGATTGACTTGTGTCACAGTACAAAAACTTGCTCGAAGCCAAATACCTCTAAGCAAACATACTAAGACGCTTGCTGCCACTGCGTTTGCAATCGGGCCATCCATGATTTGGTGCCAAATACGCCCGCTAATAGACCAGGCACATGCAAGTCAGCATCTAATGATTCCCAATGCAGCCCGTCTCCTGAGGGCGTTAGCTCTATCTTTGCTAGCTCTTCATCGGTTGCGTTCGTCAAGCCTTGGGCGATCTGTGATGGAAAGCTAAAGGTCGCTCCACTTTTGAGCCGCACTACTATCAAGCCACTATCTGCATCATAGTGAGCTGATGTTGCTCTAGGCTCAGTTGTGTTTGCGACAGCCGCAGCCTTTTTAGCTCGCTCTATCTGTTGAGTTAGTAACACTTCATCGAAAACTGACTCAGCCATAAATCTCTCTTCAAATTAATTAGGTGACCGATTCGATTTGTTCGATGAAGTAGTTTTCGCGGAGGTTGAGCTGGTTGGCAATGACGAGGGCTTGTTCAAAGGCTTTTAGCGCCTCAAAGTCGTTGCCCTGGCGCTTGTGGATTTGGCCGATCGCATCGTAGGCGTTCATGACGCCATAGTTGTTGTAAGCTTGTTGCTCTACAGGAATGAGTAGGGTGTAAGCGCCGAGGGCGTCGTCGAACAGGGCGAGCGATTGGTAGAGCGCGCCGAGGTCTTTTAAGACTTGGGCAGAGAAGCTGAACTGCTCGAAGCGTTGGGCAGCGCTGTAGGCAGAGCGGTAGTATTCGATGGCAGGTTTGGGCAGGTTGAGGGTTTGGTAGTTTTGGGCCAACGCAACCAAAAGCTCCGGCAATTTTTCTGCTTCCCCTTGCGCCTGATACAGCGTTAGCAAATCTGTCTGTGCCCGAACTGCGTTTGCGAGCGAGTCAGCCTCTTGATAGCTGTAAACCAATCGCTCTAAGTAAAAGACTTCTTGAGGCTGCGCTTGGGCGGCTCTGGCGGTTTTGAGTAAGTCAAGGTAAACATCGGCGGCTTGGGCAAATCGAAACCAGTCTAGATGTAATTCGGCTAGGTTAACCTGCTGCGCGGTCGGGTTGCCGCCGTCTGCTTTGGTGAGGTCGATTAACTGCTGGGAAACTTCTACCGCAGACTCTATATCTCGTAGGGTGGTGAAGGTTTGAGCGATCGCCTCCAACAACGCTACAGCCGAAACCGTCTGTTCTGGCAATCTCAGCGCCGGGGCGTCTTCTTCTACAGGCTTTTCAGCAAATTCTGCTGCTGTATCGAGCCCCAAAGACATTTTGACCGCCGCCCAAATTTCTCGAGTTCGCAACGTTAGCAACTGTACCTCTATCGGACGCTGCTGATTCCAGGCTAATAAAGCCAGCCGCTGAATCTCGTTGAATTCTTCAACAGGGCCAAACACCCGGCGTAGACGAACTTCTCTAAGCCATAGCGCAAAAGCATCGTCTTTCTGACCGGCTGCTAATAGCTGCTGCGCCGTTTGGTCTAGCTGATCGAGCGCTTGATCGAGGGCGCTTAGCTCTAGCGGGCTTAGCGGTCGCTGGAGGGGTAGCACAGGTAGCAGTGGGTCGCGGTCTTTTGCGGTCAGCGGATCGGATAGGAACGTTTGCCGCAGTTGGGGGCTGACTTGCTGGGCGCGGGCGCTCGATCCTGATGGATTGAAAAAAACACCGCCTAATAGCACGAAGCCCATGGTCACACTCGATAGGGCGTTGAAAACAAAAGCTTTACAGATAATACGTAACGGGGAATACACAGTCATTTGCAGAACTTTATGTTTTGTCAGGTGCTTGCAAGGTTTACGGTTGAATGCCATTAGCTGTACCCGTTGCTTTAACCCCTCTTCAACGCTGGCTCTAATTGCGGTAGGCTAGTGGTCTTGCGCTGCTTTCTCGCATCTATTTTCGGTCAACTCACCATAGCAAATGCCCGCCGCCCTCATGTCTTCTAATGTTGCCACTCGCACGGTTCGTATCGGTTCTCGCAAAAGCCAACTTGCCCTGGTTCAAACGCATTGGGTACAGGCAGAGCTAAGCAAAGCCTTTCCGGACATTACCTTTGAAGTGTCCACCATGGAGACCCAGGGTGACAAAATTTTGGATGTGGCGCTCTCAAAAATTGGCGACAAAGGTCTATTTACCCAAGAGCTAGAAGATGACATGCTCAGCGGCGATATTGATTTTGCCGTGCATTCGCTCAAGGATTTGCCGACTAATTTGCCAGATGGCTTGCGGTTGGGGTGCGTGACTGAGCGCGAAGATCCTGCGGATGCTTTGGTCGTTCACGAAAAGCATAAGGATAAGCAGCTTGATACGCTGCCTGAAGGGGCAGTGATTGGGACGTCTTCTTTGCGTCGCTTAGCCCAACTACGTCATCATTTCCCGCACTTCAAGTTCAAAGATATTCGCGGCAATGTGAATACGCGCCTGCGCAAGCTTGATGAGGGTGAGTACGATGCGATTGTGCTGGCAGCGGCGGGGCTGAATCGGTTGGCTATGAGCGATCGCATTCACCAACTTCTCCCGGCTGACATTTCCTTACATGCCGTTGGCCAGGGCGCACTTGGCATCGAGTGCCGCGTCGGTGATGACGATATTCTCTCGCTTTTGAAAGTGCTAGAGCATGAGCCTACTGCTCAACGCTGCTACGCCGAACGCGCTTTTCTGCGCGAGCTAGAAGGCGGTTGCCAGGTACCGATCGGCGTTAACACTGTGATTGAAGGAGATACGCTGACGCTAACTGGCATTGTCGCTAGCTTGGACGGTCAGCAGTTGATTAAAGATGTGGTGACCGGATCGCCTGCTGACGCGGAGAATATGGGCACTGCGCTGGCTAAACGGTTGCGCGAGCAAGGGGCTCAAGAGATTTTGGATGCGATTAACGCTGAGAATCGTTCGTAAGCGATCGCGCCTTTATCCAGTCCGAACAGGAAAAGATGAACGCTTGGTTTAAGGATTTTTTGATTCGGGATTGGGCGGTGGGCGATCGCACCCCTGCCGCCAACGTCATCAAAACCGTTTTGGCCGCATATGGCCTGGGTTGGGAAGTCAACTGCGGCGGCTGTAGCGACCAGGACGCCGTAGAGGTGGAAAAATACTACTGGAAAACCGGTGGTGAGTTTTGGGTAGTAGAACGCGCTGGCGAGATTGTCGGTACAGGGGGCTACCATCCAATTGAGCGCGGTCAAAACGCTGTAGAAATTCGCAAAATGTACCTGCTGCCAACCGCTCGTGGCTATGGGTTGGGGCGTTACTTATTAGCGCAACTAGAGGTTGCCGCCGCTGACAAAGGCTTCAAAGAAGTTTGGGTAGAAACGGCGAGCGTCCTCGCTGAAGCGGTGAAGCTGTACGAAAAAAACGGCTATGAGCCCAACTTGGGTGTAGAGACAGCGCGCTGCGATAAGGTCTATCGCAAGGCGATTGGATAGTTAATGGCTCATATCATGGCGGCGGCGGCACTTCAGTAAACTGCTGCTGGTTAGCCGCAGGATCGGTGAAGTATTGCTGAAATTCGTCGCGATCGCTCATAATAATTGCCTTTAGACGCTGGTGAAATGACACTTCTTACCGTACAGAGTGCAGGGTAAGGAATCTATTACCCACAAGGGTACAACGCACTGCCTAAAGGGATTCTACACCGCATCTTTCTAAAATTCCTAAAGCAAAAAGCCCCCAGAAGAGAACCTTCTGAGGGCAATGTTCGATTGAACTAGGCTGAGCGAATTAGATTTTTGGCCAATTTAACCAAAGCCTACACAGCAGCGGCTGTCTTAACTTTCGCATCGAGCTTGCCCGCAGCATACATATCTGCAAACACTTCAACGCCAACCTGCTTGATCTTGGAGGCATTACCCGCCGTCCCAAACTTCTCGTAGCGATCCGTGCAAACCTGCTTCATGTAGGTGATAGAAGGCTTGAGGAAGTGACGCGGGTCAAAGTTCTTAGGATCGGCTTCAGCCGCTTCCCGAATGGCAGCGGTAATCGCCAAACGGTTGTCGGTGTCGATGTTCACTTTACGAACGCCGTTCTTAATGCCTTTCTGAATCTCTTCAACAGGCACACCATAAGTTTCAGGAATTGCCCCGCCGTGAGCATTGATAATCTCTAGCCACTTCTGAGGGACAGAAGAAGAGCCGTGCATCACTAGGTGAGTGTTAGGCAACCGCTTGTGAATCTCGGCAATCCTGTCGATTGCCAGAATTTCGCCAGTGGGCTTACGAGTAAACTTGTACGCGCCGTGGCTGGTGCCAATAGCAACCGCAAGGGCATCTACTTGAGTGGCCTCTACAAACTGAGCCGCTTCTTCGGGATCAGTCAGCAATTGGTCTTTGTCGAGCTTGCCTTCAAAGCCGTGGCCGTCTTCCGCTTCACCTTGACCGGTTTCGAGTGAGCCTAGGCAACCAAGTTCACCTTCTACGCTGGCACCAACAGCATGGGCCACTTTGACCACTTCGCGGGTGACGTTGACGTTGTACTCGAAGCTCGCGGGCGTTTTGGCGTCTTCTTCCAACGAGCCATCCATCATCACGCTGGTAAAGCCATTGCGGATTGCAGAGTAGCAAGTCGCCGGGCCGTTACCATGATCCTGGTGCATCACAATGGGGATATGGGGATAGGTTTCTACCGCTGCCATCACCAAGTGACGCAAGAACTTTTCGCCTGCATATTTGCGAGCGCCACGAGAGGCTTGCAAAATCACAGGGCTATCGGTTTCGTCAGCAGCCTGCATAATTGCAATAATCTGCTCCATGTTATTTACGTTAAATGCCGGAATCCCGTAGCCTTCTTCCGCTGCGTGATCAAGCATCAGCCGCATAGGTACAAGCGCCATTCCATATCCTCCTAATTATTTCTGCCAGATGGCAAACCTAAATATTTATTTTAGGTTCCTATCTTTTAATAGTAGGTCAAAATACTGCGCTGCGCTGACCTGTTTTATTCTTCGCTCACAGGAATTACCCTGAATCGCTGCTTTGAAAAAATGGGTCGCCTGGGATTCGAACCCAGGACCAGTCGGTTAAAAGCCGAATGCTCTACCACTGAGCTAGCGACCCGCTATAGTTTTCCAGTACTGAGATCTGGGTGTGGTGCGTGGTGCGTTTTGCTCGCTTGCCACGGGTAATTAATCTATCACATGGACTGGCCTTCGAGGCAGAGAATTTTGGGAGATAGAAAAAGCCTTTGTAGGAATTGTGAGAGGCTACTACAAAACCACTCCTGTAGTTTGGATCGTGGCAGTTTGGATCGTGGAGGCGTAGCTGTGTCTAAAATCGATGGGGGCAAGTCTAAACCTATACACCCTTAGGCGAGTCAGCGTTGGGTTGCACTATCTCTATATACTGCGTGTCGATTAAGAAGGAGCCCCGGCTGAAGCGCACGCCTAAGTAGCCGCCGGGTTTGCGAGAGAGCACGGTGCCCTCTTCGCCCATTTCTACAAGGTCAGGCGGACGCAGCATGGGCATGGTTTCGGCGCTTTTGAGGTAGGGGGGCATCGCGCAAATGCGGACGCGATCGCCCACCTGAAAACTAGAATCAGCCATAAGTGATTGCAGAACTAAGGAACTTGCCAGATGCGCTCATGATACTTCTCGGGCTCGGCATAGGGGTCAGGGTTCGAGCTATGCGCGTGGCCGTGGTGATCGTGATGATGCCCCTGACTGTGCCCGTGATTGTGCCCATGATCGTGCCCGTGGCTAGGGCCTGCGGCTTCGGCGGCAACGATACGGAACTTGCACATTTCGCAGTTCATGGCGACGCTGCCCTGTTGGGTTTCGATTTCTCTGTCGCGCAAAACCCTCAGCAACTGCGGATGAATGCCCATCTCCGGCAGAGCGGCCACTTCTATATGAGGATATAAGGCTTGCTGTTGGGCCGCGATCGCCTCAATCTTCTCCATCAGCACCCCGGTAAACATAAAGTACGGCAGTACGATGATGCGCTTGGGTTCGTAGAGACGCGATCGCCGAAAACCTTCTTCTAAACGAGGGTGAGTGATGCCAATAAAGCAAGTTTCTACCGTGTGGTAGCCGCTGCCCTCCCACAGGATGCGGGCCATTTTGTACACATCACCATTGGCATCCGGATCGCTAGAGCCGCGCCCAATGAACAGTAGAGCGGTATCTGCGCGTGAAATGCCGTGGGGGTTATGCTCGGGGCCATCGAGCGTTTCGAGTCGGGCCTTCCAAAGGTCGAGAATGGCAGGTGTGATGCCAAAATGACGACCATAATGAAAGGTGACCTGCGGATGGCGGCGCTTGGCTCTATCCAGCTCGTTGGTCACGTCAAACTTATTGTGACGAGCGGCAAATAGCAGGATAGGGAGGACAGAAATATCGGTGAAGCCTTTTTCTACGCACTGATCGACGCCAGCTTGGATGTTGGGCTCGGTCAGTTCTAAAAAGCAGGGAATGACCAGACGTGAGGTGTCGAGCTGCTGGTAAATGGTGGCGAAATCGACTAGATCCTGACGACCTTTGGGATTGCGGGTACCGTGGCCGACCATCAGCAGCGGCCTGCGAATCGGTAGTTGCGGCAACGTCAGTGTATTCTCGGAGGTGCTAGCGTACTCAGCAGTAATCGTATCGGCGGTTTGAATGAGCGTCATATAAGTGACTCTTTGTACCCGTGCGACGCGGGCCATCGAGCAAGAAGGTGGATAAACGGAGACAATCGCAGGTGTTCTGACTTTTACAGTTGCGGCACAGCGCCGGATTTTCACCGGACTTTCCCTGGGTTGTCTTGCCTCGTGCTTAGCTATCCTATCGGCTTCTTCGGGGTGTGAACGCTATCTACAAGTAATGTGATGATCGGCATCAAAGAAGCTGGCATAAAAAAACTGATTCGGCAGGCGCTAGATGACAGTAATACCCGGCTGGGCGTGGCGATCAATGGCGCGATCGCTCTCCTAATTCTGCTGTCAGCCGCCCTATTTGCCATCGAAACCTATTCTCTGCCAGAACCCGTTCGCTTTTGGCTAAAGATCAGCGACCAGATCATTATGGTGCTGTTTACTCTCGAATATGCTATTCGACTTT
This sequence comes from Phormidesmis sp., assembly GCA_049791095.1. GTDB lineage: Bacteria > Cyanobacteriota > Cyanobacteriia > Phormidesmidales > Phormidesmidaceae > Phormidesmis. The sequence continues at coordinate 4,461 of JBAQZP010000123.1, read as the reverse complement.
GGTCAGCCCCGCGCCCGTTGAAGTTCATATTCAGTCTGTATGGCCTGATTGACCTGGTGGCCATTTTGCCCTTCATTCTTGGCTTCGTCGATGCCCGCTTTCTACGCCTGATTCGCTGGCTAAGAATCCTGCGGCTGGCGCGGTTTTTTGAAAAAAAGACCTGGTTCGGGCGGCTCAGTGGCTCTGAAGGGCTGATATTTGGCCGTATCCTCTTCACCCTCTTTGCCATTATCTTTATTTACTCGGGCGCAATTTATCAGGCAGAACATAGCCAAAACGGTGAAGACTTTGACACCTTTTTAGATGCGGTGTACTTCGCGGTCGTCACCATGACCACAGTCGGCTATGGCGATATTACGCCCGTATCAGAAGCAGGGCGGGGCCTCACGATTTTGATGATTTTGTCGGGAATTGCCCTGATTCCGACTCAGATAGGCAATCTCATTCAGCAATTTACGAAAGTGCAAAATTCAGTGCGGGTAACCTGTCAGAACTGTGGGCTATTGGGTCACGAAGACGACGCTCAGTTTTGCCGCCGCTGCGGACATGCACTGCCCGCCGCCGCTGAAGCCGCCGCTGAAGCCGCTGTCAGTTTGGATCCTGACGCTGAGAGTGCCGTGATCACAGACACTTTACGAGAGTAAAAATCAGGCATCCGTAATATCACACATACGACACCGACCAAAGCAAGCTTGAATCTGTGAAATAATAGGTATATTCACTCTGTTAAGCATCCACCCAGACGTCACCGTTCGCCATGCCCCTACCTATGCCGTCGATGTTGAGATCCTTCTTACCCCTGTCCCTGCCCTTGGCCTTGCTTGCTTCGCCGCTGCTTTTTACCAGTAGCAGTCTCGCCGCCACCGAGTCTCCAGTTTTGGAGTCGATTGGCGCTAACTGTAGCCTGGAGCGCGAGGACGGAACGAGTGCCTGGCGATCGGATGAGGCAGCGATCGCGAGACCGATCGCCGCCCCGAATGGAGCCCTGGTGACCTCGCAAGCGGAGATGACACAGGTTAGAGGCGATCGCGAAACCGCCCCGCAGCGCAATCGCTTGCTCACCGCCCTCCGGCTACTGCTCAACAATCCATACGCCTCTGACAGTAGCCGTGAGGAGCCTGCCCGTCTTCAAAATCACTGCATTTCTCAGGGCGAGAATTTTCTAGAAGAGGATGCTTTGGCGATGAGTTTCCTAGAAACTGGCCCTTCAGAAACTGGCCCTTCAGATCGCTACAGCTTGAAGAGGCAAGCTGCAGAAATGGCTCAAAAGGCTCATTCCCCGGTGGCAGAAGCGCCTGGTAGTAACCCGTCACCGTCACCAGCCACGTCACCAGCAGAACCGCTTCCCATCCTTCCCATCCTAGATTCACCCACCGAGCAGGTCTCAAGAGATCAGCCACAAGGAGCAGACTATATAAAATGAAAAGGTTTGTAGCGACCTAAGTGTCGCCAGCACCAACGTCAGTATGATGATTGTCAGCGTGTCTTAACAGACACATGCAAGATAAAACCCCTTATCTTTTATCAAAAATCATGCTAAACGTATCGAAATTTACGCTGCCTCGGGTGTGGCTGACCCTGGTTTTGGGCACAGCACCGCTGGCAATAGCACCGCTGGCTAGTCGTGCCCAAACTCCGCTGCCGCCGGGCGTAGAAAATATCCCAGCGGCAGCGCCAGTTGAAGATCAAGCGTTCACCACGGTTTGTGCGTACAATCCACAAGGAGGTGTTCCCAATCCGCTGGGTCAGCGCTCGTTTGTGACCGTCAGTGAAGTCGATGGCGACAGCGTTTTTCTGTACGAAAGCTTTAGCACGCCCGTGAGTAGCCCCACTGACGCCGCTCGCCAGGCAGATATTGTGATAGCGCGGACGCTAACTGTTTACAACACGCCCTTAGCAGAAGCGCGTCAGCTTCTGGTCAATGAACCTACCTACTACGCCGAACTGCTCGGTATTGATCCGGCTGATGCATCGGGCGATAACGGATTCGGCCCAGTTAATGACACGCTCGCCTGCCAGGAAGTGAGCGATGGCGCAGTGGCAGGCGTGCCTCAACCCGGAACGCCGCCAGCACCGTCTCCCGAAATGCCAGCAGCGCCGCCTGCTGAAGCTGCGACCACGCTAGCTGACTTGCCCAACGGCAACTATCGCGTGGCCTCAGCCGACTACCCCTTCCGCGTGGTTAGTGAGGAGGAACTGCTAGAGAGTGGGGGGGCGCTGTTTACCTTTCGCAAATTTGGCGATTCGGTGACGGGCAACTTTGGTTACATCGATAGTGAAATTGGGGCTTGTGTCGCTGGTACTGTGGCTGGCAATACCATTACTGGCCAAGCCTATACTGACGATAGCGGCTCTACGACTGATGGAAAAACTTACTTAGGCCCCGGCAGTTTTTTAGCGCTGGGTGAAGAAAGCGTACCAGATCGCTACGATGACTCAGTCCTCGACTTGGGCATGTTTTCTCGCATCAATGCGGGGACGGTGCTGCCGCCCGAAAGTTGCGAATAATCATTGCGAATAATCATTGCGAATGATCCTTGTAAATAATCACAATGTGCCGATGACGGCGCGGCGAATGATTTCAGTGACGGACGCGGCCATCAGCGCATCGACATATTTTGCTTCTTGATCGGCGTCGCCGACGTTTTGGGCGGCAAGTAAGGTAAAGCAAAGGGAATGTCGCTGGTGGCTCAGCGTGGGTTCGGGCGATCGCTTGCTCATGATTTGGCGAGGCAGGCTGAACTGGACGAGGGCGCAGTAGACTAGCTCGGTGCGATCGCGCTGATCACTGCGGCCAAAGCCACTTTTAGAAATAATCACAGGCTCACGCACGTAGGGCGTCAGTCCCAGTGTTTCTAGCGCTACATCTACATAGCGGGCCATGTCCAACCCCATCGCGCGAATAACACTCTCTAAGCTGTTGCTCTGAATGCCTGGGATTCTGGCATTTGAGGGGAGCTGCCAGTGCCAGCCAACCATTGAAATTAGCCGTGTCAGGTCATAAGTAGAGACCAGATTTTGACCGTTGTGAGGCTCGTTTGCAGCTTTTAGCAGCACCCGCCGGGTTTGCGTATGCCAGAGTTCGGGGCGCTGAATAAAGGGCACTTCGCCATAGCGACCTTGAAATGAAAGTTCTTTATTGCCGGTGAGCTGCCTTGTCCAGTTTTCTAGCCGCTCGGGAGTTTCAAAGTTTTTGAACATCACCGCTAGCGAATTAGAGCTGGCAATGCGATTGTCATAAGTCATAATGCCAGCGGCCATGTCGTGAAAGGGGTAGCCGCTGAAGTTGCCCATGCTGCCCGTCGCTCGAATGCGGCAGCGATCGATATCGGCATTGGGAGCGATCGCATTCGCCCTGGCCACCACATTTAGCAGGGGAATAAACTTGGTTGCGCTCCATAGCTGGCGATCGCTCAGGGCATCGCGGCCCAGCCAACGCGCCTGTAGCTGACCTTGCTTTACGGTCGAAAGGCACACACAGGCCGACAAAACATCTGCCGATAAAAAGTCCAGGCCGCCTTCATTCACAAAAAAAAGCTCGCCCTGCGGGGGATAGCTTGCCACTTTGCCCATTGCTTTCTCGTTCAGCGCAGTTGGCAAGTCTGCGGGCGTTTTCAACCGTAGCGCATAGTTAGAAATGTGATTGCGGTAGGGCGATGCCTGGATGCTTTTATCTAAAAAGGCCAGTTTGGAGGCGCTAAATCCGGCCTCCTGCTGATAGAGCCGCTGCAAAACTGCTGATTGATCTTTCGCCGCTGTCAGAGCTGGATAGTCGCGAATCAGTTCTGCGGTGGGAATGGTCAGAATTCGGCATAGCAAGGCCGCCACTTCACCTCGGGTCATGGCCCGGTTAGGCAATAGCGATCGCGGCTCATCTGTTTTATCGAGTACGCGCCGGTCTAGCGCTGCCGAAACCGCCGCCTTCGCATAGACTGGAATCTCCTGACCATCGCTAAATGCTTGCGCCAGCAGATCCAAATCTTTAGCGCCTTGATTATCTTCTAGCAGGATCGCATCAACCCCCTGCGTGGCTTCTAGGCCCGCGACGATCACCGTGATTGCCTGCGCTCTGGTGATGGTTTGGCGCGGACGAAAGGTGTCATCTTCATAGCCGCTAAACAGGCCCCTTTGGGTGACCCATTCAATCGCGGCGCTGGCCCAATACTGCGGCAGCACGTCTTTGAACCGGACAGTCGCCTGGCGAATCGGCAATTGAGAAAATATTTTAGGCATCAAAGCGGCGAACTCAGCGCGGGTTACTGTTGCGCCGGGTCTAAACGTGCCGGTTGGATAGCCGCTAATTAGTCCACGTTTTGCCAGGGCCACAATGCACTCGCTGGCCCAGTGATTTTCAACATCAGAAAACATATGTGCTTAACCCTGCCATGAGACGGTAGCTATTGTCACAGGCTTCATTATTCTTCCACCGTACTAATGACTACTTCACACTGTCCTATATTC
>JBAQZP010000122.1:0-7641 GCA_049791095.1 Phormidesmis sp. | reverse complement strand
GGCCTGACCGACATGAACCCAGAGTGGTGAAACGCAGACCAAAACCTTTTCCCCGAATGCGTCAACCTCGTGATGTACTCAAAGCCAAGCTGGCTGCTTAATTCAGCTTAAGTCAGTGCCATTGATCACTATAGTTAACTAATCCTCGTTTTAAGAACAACTGTCCAAAGATTCAATGTCACCTAGACTAGATCAGGTTCACTTTGGGAATAAAGAGTTATGAGACGGCTAATGGTTGCTGGCTTGCTGACGGTGGAGTTGCTTTTTGGTTGCGGTAGTGAAGTACCGCCGAATGAGAATGGCACGCCTACCTCTGATGCTGCCCCTACAGAGACGTCTCAGCTCGCCCCAACCGAAACGCCCGAAGCTGCTGAACCGGCTCCGCTTGAGGTGGACAGTTTTTCTTTTGCGGAGCTACAGGAGAGATGGGAGGGTGGCTGCAGTGTTTTGCTTAAGCGCTCGGCGGAAGATGAAAACTATATTTATCTTGAAGCGCCGGATCTGGCCTTAATGAAGATTGAAGGGGGCTGGGTAGAGTTTGCGCATGATCAAGGCGCTGGGTTTGGCAATCCGCCCGTGCGATCGCTCACCAGCACAGACGGTCGCTACACCTTAAATATAGAAACAGTTTCGGGCGATAAACTTGGCTACGAAGTCAACGAAATTCCTCAGGCAACGCTCGAAATTCAGCTAGAAGACGCGCTGCCAAGCGTAGTCTCAGCGGTCGGGGAAATCGGCTGTTAAGTTATCCAGGCGAAAGCGGGCGATCGCGGATATTTCCTGAAGCGATCGCGCCTTCTCCTGCGCGGGCTCATTCTCTAACCGTCGCTCAAAACTCTTCAAAATGCTATCGGTGGTATGCCCTTTCACCGCCATTACAAACGGAAAGCCAAACTTTTTTTCATAAGCCTGATTCAGCTCCTGAATCCGCGCTTCATCAGCAATCGACACCCGATGTAAGCCTGCGCCTGCCTGTTCTTGCACCGAAGCTTCTGCCATTTTGGTTTTAGCACCCAACTGGGGATGAGCGCGAATCAGCGCAAGCTGCTGCGACGGGGACATCTGTTCTACAACCGCCACCATTTTCTGATGCAGGTCTGCGACTGTCATAAAAGGCCGCTGCGCCCAAGCCTGCTGGGCTACGAATGGCGTCTCCTCAAAAATCGCCCCTAACAGATTCACGAAGTCGGCTTGATCTAACTGATTGAGTTCGGCAATTGAGCGGCACGACATACGTTGACTCCATTTCTGGCTTGAGCAGTTTTTACATTGTGCCACGATGACAAAGCAAACCAAGCCTGACGATCATTAGCCTTGCTGGAAAGAACAAGAAGAGCAAAAAAGTGAACAAGTAGATCAGTGCAGTTAAACTCAGGACATAGCATAGTTATCAAACGCCCCCGTCCACAATTCTGAGGCTCTGAACGTACTGCGAGAATGTTCCTAAAGTCAGCTATTTCAGTTTGCGTTCTGGCTCCCTAAAATTGGGGGCTGGGGGGCGTCGGCATCTTAGTCGGCATTTTAGTCGGCATTTTAGTCGGCATTTTAGTCGGCATTTTAGTCGGCATTTTATAAATAATTGGGACAACCTACTTAGGCAATGCCACACCTATTCACTTCAGATACCTCTATGTTTTGAGTCATGTGTCAGTTTTGGGCGAGCTGGCCAGGCTGAGAGACTTCGGAGACAAAGCCCAGTCGGAGTGCAGCGAGGAAAGGGTGAATTTCGTCAGATGCGATCGCCAGTCCCATGCCAATATGGCCATCTGCGTAGCCGATTACCTGCCCACCGCGCCCTACAACAGAGGCAACTGCTATCTTGGTATTGATGCCAATCACTTCGCCATATCGATCAATCAGTGGCCCACCAGAATTGCCACCATTAATAGCCGCATTGTGCATAATCGCTGTTCTATTGGCTTCAATATTGCTAATGATTCCAGAAGTCATCGTATTGCTGTTGTTAATGCTTTGGGGTGCGCCAATCGCAAAGACAGCATCGCCGACCCGAGCCCCTTCGTTTTTAGACAGCTTCAGAACCGGTAAATCATGCTCGCCCCTTAGACGAACCGCTGCTAAATCTCGCCCTCGTCGATCAAATCCAACAATATCAGCCAACAGTTGAGAGCCGTCCGATAGCATCACCCCAACGGCGGCATGTTCACTGGTTAACACATGAGCATTGGTCAAAATCAACCCGTCTGAGTCCACGATAAAGCCGCTGCCATGACTCAAAACTTCGTAGTTCTCGTTCAGCAAAGCGATCGTCACTACCGATGAAATTGTCTGCTCATATATTTCGGTGGGGGTCAGCGCCATCTCTTCAGCCGCCAAAGCCTGGCTTGAAGGGAACAGCGGTAGCGTGGGCTCAGCCAAGCTAAAGGCAAACAAAGCAGTGGTCGATAGCATACCAGCACTGGCAATTTGAAGAAGTTGTCTTTTCATAGGGGCCTTATTGAATAAAGAACGGATAGCAGTGAACTAAGCAAAGTTGGCTAGCTGCTTCAGTTGATTGAACAATAGGCGAAGTTCTTTTCAGACACCTTACACAATTCGGCAAACCTTTTCTGGCTTTTCGGCAAGGCAAGCGACCTCAAAGTGTCTGACGTGCTTTTATATACCTTATGAATGCCGTATGTTTTTGGATGTTGACGACATGAAAACGCCCTATACACAAGTAAAGCAAATTCAAAGATCCTCTGTCAGGAGATGAATGTTAACGAGTCATCTTAGAAATTCGATAGGAAACGGCAAACGCCTGAGCGAAAACAGTTTGCAAAAGCTCTGGCTAATATCTGGTCTATGTTTGGCAATTTTAGCCGCCGCTTATTGTGGCAAGGGATATTATCACCTCCTGCTTGACCCAGCAGGAGCGCGAGACTTTGTCAGTCGGTGGACAGCGCAGCAATACTTTTACCTCAACGACTATCCTTTTCCAAGTATCAAACTGGACTCTCCTAACTACAGACCTTCTCTGGGTGAGGCTAGCTACGGAGCCTATTTTCCCTGGTCTTTCTTTTCGGCATCTATTTTCATTCCACCCTTGCCTTTGGGCGTTGCCAAGCTTTACTACGCGGTCATTAATCTCTTTTTCATTTTCATACTGAGCCGCTTTACCTACAGAACTTTCTTGAGATATGGCAGGGCTCATCGCTTCTTTGCAGTGGCTTCTGTTCTGGCTATTTCAGCTCACTGTACGACGTTAGGGCTAGGACAATACGGCATTATTCTCAACGGTTTGTTGGTTCTATTTTTTCAATGCCTTCAGCGAGGGCAACTGATTCCGGCGGGGCTGCTGGGTGGGGTAGCCTTATTGAAGCCCAATGTAACGGCCCTGTACATTCTTGTGCCGCTGGTTCAAAAGAAGTATAAGGCGACTGCGATCGCGATTGCTTATACTTTGGTGGCTGTGCTTTTGGTTGCGATCGCATCTCACAAAAATCCACTTCTGCTCATCTATGCGCCCTTCAAAGCAACCCACAGATTTGCCGCCGAAGGAAACTTCCTAGTCAACGCTTTCGCCCAGGCAGGCTTATCGGTTCGCCATGCGGTCTATCTAATGATGGTGGGTGGTATCGCTAGCTCAGTTCTGTTGTTAAAAAGGGTCGGACAAATCACTTTGATTCAACAGTTTGCCATTGCTAGCGTCGTTGGTCGCCTGTGGACGTATCATGGCACCTATGACAACACAATGCTGGTTTTTCTGTACATAGCGCTCTTACAGATGACCTTTATACGACCCAGTCCGCCGAATATCTTTATGCTTTATCTGCTAGGAATTAGCCTGTGGATACCCGCCGGATGGGTGCTTTCATCACTGTTACAAGTTGCTCAATATGTTATTTGGGCTGGGTCGCTAGCGTTTTTGCTTTTCCGCGCCAGTCAGCCTTTGCGGGCGGCATCACCACCTTAGTGGCCAGTCCGACCTGCTTGAGCCCTTTAATGATCCACCAGGTCGGATCAATTTCCCACTTTGTTAGTCCTGCTTTTGCCATTTTAGGGAACGCATGGTGGTTGTTGTGCCAGCCTTCACCGTAGGTCAACAGCGCCACCCACCAAAGGTTACGAGAGTTGTCGTCGCTGTCAAAATGGCGATAGCCTGACATGTGATTTGCTGAGTTAATTAGCCAGGTGCAATGCCACAAAACAACTGCCCGAACAAACACACCGTAGATCACAAATGACCAGCCGCCGATGGCGTAAAGCAACAGTGCAACGGGCACTTGCAAAGCAAGAAAGTACTTGTCTAAAAAGGCGTAGTAAGGATCGCGGGCCAAATCAGGCGCATTTTTAGCATATATGTTGCGATCAAACACTTCAGGTTTCAGGTAAAACATCCAGCCCATATGGCTCCACCAAAATCCCTTCTTGGCCGAGTAGGGATCTTTCTCGATATGTTCGGTAAAGGCGTGGTGCTGACGGTGTCCGGCCACCCAAAAAGTGGGGCCGCCTTGCAAAGCGAGTGCGCCAATAGTAGTGATCGCATACTCCAACCCTTTTGGCACCCTAAAGCTACGATGGCTGAGCATACGGTGGTAGCCGAGGCAAATGCCAACGCTGCCGCACAGCCAGTGAAGCAAAATAGCAACGCCCAAGGCCGACCAGGAAAAGAACCAGGGGGCGAGCAGTGCTAAAGCGTGAAATACCGCGAAGAAACCAACCGAGGCCCAGCTAATTTTATCAGCCGGTTTTTCTTCAGGATTCTCTATTTCTTGACGGGTAGAGGCTGAAGTGCGAGAAGCTGACCGGCTGGCGGTCTGGGGCCGGGCCTGTGCATAGGCCATAGGACGGTTAAAGCTGGATTTAGGTACAGGGGTATTCATAGCGTTCCTGAAAGGATAGGTCTTGAAAGATTGACAGCGATCACGTTAAAGTGTGCAAGTATCGCTTGCAAACAAAGCTTAACGCACATGCCCTGAAAAATGCAAGTGCTGCTTGCAAAATCTATTCCTTATAGCTCATCAGCGACTAAGACAAGCTTTTTATAACCGCTTATAGCTACATATTCACTGCTAAAGAGAGATGACTGCAAAAAAACCATCAAGCCGTGAGAAGATTGTGCGGTCTGCGCTGTCGCTATTTTCGGCGCAGGGAATTACAGCAACTACTACAAAGCAGATTGCTGAGCAAGCTGGGGTAAATGAGGTCACCCTGTTTCGTCAGTTTGGCAGCAAGCAGGGCTTGCTTTTGGCCGTATTGCAAGAAGCCCCAATTACCGAAAAGATGCAGGCGGCACTTGCTGAGATTGTGGGCGCAAATGATCCGCTAGTGGCCTATGGCGGGTTGGGGCTAGATTTATTGGGAAATGTGCCGGAGTTAGTGCGATCGCTCATCGGTGAAGCGGGCCAATATCCACCAGAAAACCTGCAAGCCCTCGGTCAAGCCATTCGCCTGGCGAATCAACAAACTGTAGGTTATCTGAGCGGGGCTCAAGTGAGCTTACCATTGGGTTTTTCGATCGAATCTGCCGCTAGCTTATTGAATACGCTACTTCTAGGCCGAGCAGTCATCGAGTTTAGCAGCGATGGCCATGGACTCATTCACGCGCAGGCAGACTTTTTATCGGCAATGGCGGCTTTGTTTCTTTCTACAGAGAATCCGAGCGCTCACTCAACCGAGTTAACGGGTGAGGTGGCCGATTTACCGGCAGAAACTGTGAAAACGCTATTTCAAAAAGCAAAGAAGCTGGGCGCTCAAGCCTATGCACTAGGGTATGTGCTGTTTGGCGCGGGGCTGACTGTAGCAGAAGCGGCGGGGTTGGTGCGATCGCAATCCCTCAGCAGCAAAACCCAGCACCTTCTCACCATCACCCACCCAGCGCCCCGCCAGGTGCCGCTCAACCGGTGGATTATGGGCAGTCGCTACGGCAGCTATCTCAAAAATCCCCTCACCCAATGGCTCAAAAGCCGTTCGGACGAATGCCCCGAAGTCTTTGTGAATGACGCTGATGAACCTTTAGGTGAAAGCGGGATTGTCGAGCTGTGGGAAAATATAGCAGCAGACACCCTCACCATGACAGGAGCCCCGCCTGCCCCTTTTCAGGCCCGGCAAACCTGGTGCATAGAGCTACTGATGAAGGGCATGAGTTTAGAGAACTTGAGCATTCTTTCCGGGATGGATTTATCTGTCCTAGAGGCATACGCTCGGCGAGCCAAGGAAAAAGCGGCGCTAGAGGCAGCATTGGCCATCGACCAGAAAAACACCTAAGAGAGATTTTAGGAGAGACTTTAGGGCTAGTATGACGCTAGCTCAAATTCAGCAGGCGAGTAAACTCAAACAGAATACAGTGAAAGTCGGTTTAATCTTGTGAAAAGTAGTAGAAAAAACGCTCGTTTAAATCGATCCCGCTGCGCGGGAGAAGAGGAAGAGCGCAAAAGCGCAAGAAGGGTAAAGCGCTAGTTAGTCCTGGGGGCGGAACAACTCACTCGAAAACCAACATTGTCGTAGCGGTTGTCGGGCGTACCGTCGTAGCGGGACGCAGAGCGGCAATTCCTCGGAATGACGACCCAGGAACCGCCACGTAGTATGCGCCTTGCCTCTTTATCATCAGTGATCCAGGCACTCCCATCCGTTGGCATTTGATCATAATTCTTATAATGACCCTGGCACCATTCAAAGACATTGCCATGCATATCACATAGCCCGAAAGCATTAGCAATATCAAACTGATTTACAGGCGTTGTTGTTTCGCGGTATTCTCCTTTAGGCCCGTCGGCATAGGTGTAGTTGCCGTTGTAATTAGCTACCTCTGTTGTAAGCGTCTTCCCAAAGTGGAAGGGGGTCGTTGTGCTGGCACGACAGGCATATTCCCATTCGGCTTCGCTGGGCAGTTGGTAAGGGCGGCCTGTATGGGCAGCGAGGCGATCGCAAAACTCTACCGCCTCATACCAGGACACCTGCTCTACGGGCAGGTTATCGCCTTTGAAATGTGAAGGGTCTGACTTCAGTTCCAGGTTTATCGGCTGTAGAGCCGCGATCGCCCGCCACTGAGCCTGCGTGATCGGGTAGCGGCCCAAGAAAAACGGTGGCACCGTCACCTCATGCTGTGCTTCGCCATGTATCCGGTCAGCTTCATCCTCTGGGGAACCCATCAGGAACGTGCCGGAGGGAATCAGCAGCATCTGTAGAGGGATCGCTTCACCAAGTCCTTCGAGAGGTTCGGTGTAGTAGCGAGCAGTCGCAGCGGTACGACGAAGCGTGAGAGTCATAGTAAATTATGTGCCCGCAGCACTATCAAACAGCTTTTCATGGCTCGTTACCGCGACCCCGTTTTTCCATAACTCATACTCGCTGATGTCGATATCTTCGTTCCAAACTAGAGCATATCCACCCGGTTCGACTTGAAAGTTTTTGAAAAAAGCAGGCTGCTTTAGGGCAGAAAACATCGGTTTTGCCAATAGATGACGAATAGTATATTCTTTAACTTCTCCATCTGAAAATTCAATAAGTAGCGTGTAATCATTAACAGCCTTGGCCTTTAATATTCTTGGATATTGCACAGTGACCTCATACTTTGCTTAGGGACTCGCAAGTAAATAATCTACCGTTTATGTCGGAACAATCGTCACATCCCACTTAGGCAACGTCTCAGAACGCTGCCATTGTTGCTCGAACGGTTCTAACTCATCTTTTGCCACCTTA
>JBAQZP010000121.1:0-33602 GCA_049791095.1 Phormidesmis sp. | reverse complement strand
TTCCTTTCACCTTTATCTGAGCTGCAACAGCGCATTCTACAACTATTGAATTGCTCTGAGGAGATCTATCTCACGCTGACTGGCTAATTGTTGCGAACTCACCTTTTTTATGCGCGAACCATGAGCTACTATACAATCGAAGTATAAGAGCAGTGTTAAAGCTCAGTGCCATCCATTTATCTTCCTACCAGCCAAATACTCCTGAAGCGGCTTTTTTTAAGAAATCTGACGGGCAAGCCAATGATGGCCATACTACGACGCTTTCAGCCGTAGGTGAAGCGGGCTGCTAAAATCCTCAACAGCGTTCCAGGTAGCGTACTCGGCGCTATAGTGTGCTTATTGAGCACCACAATCCATAGATCGAACCATGATTAGGCTGCATGGCTATCAGGGCGAGACACTCATCTACCGTGGCCCTAAAACGCTAATCTATCGAGGTAAATGCCTGGATAGCGATCAGCCTGTTTTGCTCAAAGTTCTTAAAGCTGAGTACCCAACCTTTGCTGAGCTGATTAGATTTCGCAATCAATATACCATCGCCCAGGCTTTAGATTTACCGGGAGTCGTTCAGCCCCTTGCCCTGGAAACTTATCGCAATCAGTACGCTTTAGTTTTGCCTGATGAGGGCTACGTCGATTTGGCAGCCCACTTGCAGCCGCCGCTCTCGCTGACTGGGTTTTTCCCGCTGGCGCTTCAGCTCACTCAAATTTTGCAAGGACTGCACCAGCATCGGATCATTCATAAGGACATTAAGCCGCAAAATATTCTAATTCATCCAGTGACGAAGCACGTTAAGCTGACGGATTTTAGCTTGGCGTCGCGGCTATCAAAAGAGAAGCCCGTTTTAAATAGTCCACGGGTGATAGAAGGCACGCTGGCCTATTTATCGCCAGAGCAAACGGGCCGAATGAATCGAGGCATTGACTATCGCACTGACTTTTACGCCCTGGGTGTAACCTTTTATGAACTGCTTACCGGGCGGCTCCCTTTTCAAGCCAGCGACCCAATGGCGCTGGTACATTGCCATATTGCGCAACCGCCGCCGCCGCCCTCGCTCGTAAACCCGGCGGTGCCTGAGGGACTTTGCGCTCTGGTGCTCAAACTGATGGCTAAAACGGCTGAAGATCGCTACCAGAGTGCGTTTGGTCTTCGCTGCGACCTTGAGTTTTGTCAGCAGGTGTGGCAGCAGCAGGGGCAGATTAGTGCGTTTGTGTTGGGTGAGCGGGATATGTGCGATCGCTTCAACATCCCCGAAAAACTCTACGGCAGAGAGCCGGAAGTAGCGACTCTTCTAGCTGCTTTTGACCGGGTTAGCGCCCGCACAGAGCCATCCACAGGCCGCAGCGAACTTATCTTAGTCACAGGCTTTTCGGGGGTTGGCAAAACGGCGCTGGTCAACGAGGTACACAAACCTATCGCTCGTCAACAAGGGTATTTTATCAAGGGAAAATTTGACCAATACCGGCGAAATATTCCTTTCTCTGGCTTTGTTCAAGCCCTGAAAGATTTAGTACAGCAACTACTCACAGAATCTTCTACAGCGCTGCAAGGCTGGAAAACTAAACTATTGACTGCGCTGGCAGAGAACGGGCAAGTGCTGATTGAGGTTATCCCTGAGCTAGAGCTGTTGATTGGGGCACAAACGCCCGCCTCTGAGCTAACGGGTACGGCTGCTCAAAATCGTTTCAATCTGTTGTTTCAGCGTTTTATCCAGGTCTTTGCAACGTCTGCCCATCCGCTAGTTATTTTTCTAGACGATTTGCAATGGGCCGATTCAGCTTCGCTTCAGCTCATGTCCTTACTAATAGGAGACACCGAAACCGCTAGCCTGCTGCTCATCGGAGCCTACCGCGATAACGAAGTTCATTCGGCGCATCCACTCATGCTGACGCTCGATGCTATGTTAGAACGGCGAGCCGAAAAACAATCTTCTGATAAGCAGCTTTTTGGCAGACAGTCATCGACTATCAACACACTAACCCTAAAGCCGCTTAAGCAAAGTTCCATTGACCATTTAGTGGCTGACACGCTTAGCTGTTCTGTCAAACAAGCCCAGCCCTTAAGCAAACTAGTTTTTCATAAGACGCATGGCAATCCATTCTTTGCGACCCAATTTTTAGAGTCTCTTTATCAAGATGGTCTGATCTCTTTTAACACAATTGGGCTTTCTTCTCTGAATAAAGAAAGTGGCTGGCAGTGCGATATCACTCAGGTGAAAGCGCTATCTGCAAACAGTGACGTGGTTGAGTTTATGGCCGAGCGTCTGAAAAGGCTCTCATCAGAAACTCAATCAATTCTGAAGCTAGCTGCCTGCATTGGCAATCAGTTTGATCTGACGACGCTATCTATTGTTTGTCAGCAGTCCCATGGCGAAACCGCTACGCAGCTATATCAGGCACTACAGGTAGGACTGGTTATTCCTCAGAATGAAGTTTATAAGTTTTATCTAAGTCCGCTTAGCTCCGATCAAAACAATGCTGGAAATCAAGGTTTGCAACAGTACGCTTTGAATGAATTAGTTGACAACAGCACCGAGCAAGGCGCGAGTGACTTCGATAGCGATCGCTCAGCCCACTCAGCCACCTATAAATTCCTACATGATCGGGTTCAGCAAGCTGCCTACTCCCTTATTCCAATTGCAAAAAAACAGTCCACCCATCTGATGATTGGACGCTGTTTGTTGAACAATACGCCTCCAGATGAGATTGACTCGCGTATCTTCGAGATTGCCAACCAGCTCAACATAGGGGCGGCCTTGATAGAACATCGGGTCGAAAAGGATCGCTTAGCTCAGCTCAATTTGGCGGCGGGCCGCAAAGCGAAACTCTCAACGGCCTATGTCGCCGCCTTTGGCTATTTTGCGGCAGGGATAGATAATTTGCCCCCTAACTGCTGGAAAAAACAATACGCGCTAACGCTCTCATTTTACGAATTAGCCGCAGAAGCTGCCTACCTTAAGGGCGACTTTGAGCAAATGGCCCTTTGGCTAGCCCCTATTTTCACTCACGCACTCGCGCTACTAGATACTGTCAAGGCACACGAAATCCAGATTCAGGCTTATATTGCTCAAAACAAACTGGCCGATGCTGTCAACTGGGCTTTGGGCGTACTTGAGAGTTTAGGGATGCGCCTTCCTCAGCAGCCTAAGCCGTATGCGGTTTCTTTAGCCATTTGGAAGACCCAACGAGCTTTGGTGGGACGCTCTATTGCCTCATTAGCTGACTTGCCAACAATGACAACCTCTGTCGAACTCGCAGCCATGCGACTCCTTTCAAGTGTTATGTCGGCGGCCTTTTCCTATTCACCGAGGCTGTTTCTTTTAATTTCTCTCAAAGCGCTCAATCTCTCTTTAAGGCACGGAAATATTGCTCTCTCTGCCTATGCCTATGCTACCTATGGCCAAATTCTGTGCGGCATCGTCGGCGATATTGACCAAGGTTATCAATTTGGTCAGCTAGCGCTAACGTTACTCTCTCGGTTTGATGACAAACGGCTGAAGGCCAAAGTGCTTATGGTTGTCAATGATTTTGTGGTGCATTGGCGAACCCATGTGAAAGAAACCTTGGCCCCTTTTCTGGTCGCGTACCAGAGCGGGTTAGACACAGGCGATCTCGAATTTGCGGCTCGCTCTGCCATGCTGTATGGCTATCATTCTTACTTCGTAGGGAAGGAGCTGACTGCGTTAGCGCAGGAGCTGAAAGACTATACGGCTGCGATTGCGACGCTCAAACAAACTAAATTTCTCTGCTTGAATGAGCGATACCGCCAAGTTGTTCTCAATCTCATGGGAAAGTCAGCAGATCCCCGCCGGTTGGTAGGTGAAGCCTACGATGAGGATCGGCAACTGCCGATTCATATTCAGGAAAATGACCGTAATGCAGTTTTTAACGTGTACTTCCACAAAGCAATTTTGTGTTACCTCTTTGGAAACTATGCGCAAGCGGCTGAACATATTACGCAGGCAAAACATTATTTAGGTAATGCTGCTGGACTACTGCTAGTACCCTTGCTGAATTTTTATGAGTCTCTTATCGGACTAGCCGCAATTACTGGCGAAGATAACAACGGTAAGCCTTCTTTTCGGAAGAGAAAACAGAAAAGACGCATTTTGCAGAAGGTGAAAGTAAACCAGCAGCAGCTAGAGCGTTGGGCACAGTATGCACCCATGAATCACTTGCACAAGTTTCATTTAGTTGAGGCCGAGCGCCATCGAGTACAGGGAAACTTGTTGGAGGCGATCGCCGCCTACGACCGGGCCATTACCCTTGCTGAATCACATCAATATACCCAAGAAGCGGCCCTTGCCAATGAACTCGCCGCCAAGTTTTGCCTGAGACAAGGACAACAAAAACTTGCCCAGATGTACCTGATCGATGCCTACTATGGCTACGCTCGCTGGGGAGCTAAGGCTAAACTCAACGACCTGGAGACAACGTATTCTCAACTATTAGAGACGATTTGGAACAGCTCGAACAGGCCAGTCATCAGCGGGTGGGCAAACAATCGGTCAGATGAAAAGGCAGAGTCTGTTGAGGGGGCGGCTGTCGCCCTGACCGTTACCGATTTGGCCTCTTCCAGCTTGGATCTAGACGCGGTGATCAAGGCTTCTCAGGTACTGTCCGAGAAAATTGAACTCAAGCATCTACTGTCTACCCTGGTAGCGGTCGCTATGGAGAATGCAGGCGCAGAGAAAGGCGTATTGATGCTGCCCGCCGAAGATCGGTGGTTAATCCAGGTAAAAGTCTGTAAGGCGCTAGATAATTCATTCTCTGATCATTTCCTACCTGATGAAGAGTTCGATGTTTCAACCCCTTCAGATTGTTTGCAAATCGAGTCTCTCTTGCAAGCAATTCCAGTAGAGAGAAGTGAGGCAGTGCCCGTCGCCTTGATCAACTATGTGAGTAGAACACGGCAACCTGTTGCCCTTGCCAATGCGTCTAAAGACTCAGCCTTTGCCGCAGATCCCTATGTGAGTCAGTATCAGCCGAAGTCTGTCCTTTGTTTGCCCATTTTGTATAAAGCGCAGCTAGTGGGGATGCTGTATTTGGAGAATACGCTGGTAGCGGGGGTGTTTACCAGCGATCGCCTGGAGATTCTTCAGTTGCTGATGGGCCAAGCGGCCATTTCTCTGGAAAATGCTCAGCTATACGAACAGCTAAAGGACTACTCAAGGACGCTGGAGTCTCGGATTGAGGAGAGAACCCACGAACTGCAAGCTGCCAAGCGCGCGGCGGAGGTGGCCAATCGGACAAAAAGTGAATTTTTGGCGAATATGAGCCATGAGCTGCGCACACCCCTAAATGCCATTCTAGGATTTACCCAGCTCATGCAACGAGAGGGCGATGGCGAAGCCCTTTCAAAGGCTGATACAAAGGGTAGTCGCACAGCTTTGTCACCGGAACCTGGCAACAGCACAACTTACCAAGATCGGCTTCAAATCATCAGTCAGAGCGGCGAGCATCTGTTGAGCTTAATCAATGACGTACTCGCGCTTTCAAAGATTGAGGCCGGTCGGATGCCGTTTGTAGAAAGCACGTTTGATTTACTGAACTTACTGGCGACTTTAGAAGATATGTTTCGGCTTAAGGCCAGTAATAAAGGGCTAGAACTCAGTTTTGAGAAACCTTCTGACCTGCCAAGAACGATTAAAACAGATGAAGTGAAGCTACGTCAGGTTTTAATTAACCTGCTCAGCAATGCGATCAAGTTTACCTCAGCAGGTAAGGTGATTCTACGGATATGTCAGGATATAGAGAAGCCTGTAAAAGGCTCAGCAGATAAGGCGGTCGAGCTGCCACTGACTCTGTGCTTTGAAGTAGAAGATACTGGCCCAGGAATTCAGATCGAAGAATTCGATCAGCTCTTTGATGCGTTTGTTCAAACTGAGCCTGGGCGAAAATCTCAAGAGGGTACGGGACTCGGACTGCCGATCAGTCGTGAGTTTGTACGGCTGATGGGGGGCGAACTTACTGCCCGTAATGTTGACCCGATAAGCGGCCCCGTAGGAGGCCATAGCGGCGCACTGTTTTCTTTTTGCATTCAGGTACAGCAGGATACGCTATTTCAGGGTTCGGCACCCGTAAGTCGGCGGGCGATCGCACTAGCACCCGGCCAGCCAACCTATCGCATCCTCGTGGTAGAGGATCATCACAATAGTCGTCAGCTACTGGTAGAGATGCTGACGCCGTTAGGGTTTGAGGTGTATCAGGCTGAAACGGGGGAGGGGGCGATCGCTCAATACGAACGCTGTAACCCTCACCTCATTTGGATGGACATGCGAATGCCCGTTATGGATGGCTACGAAGCGACCAGGCAAATTAAGGCGATCGCTCAGGCCACTACTCAACAGCAGACTTCTCCCAAGCCAATCATCATCGCGCTCACAGCCAGTGCATTTGAAGAACAGAGAGATGCCATCTTTGCCGCAGGCTGCGATGACTTTGTCTCTAAGCCTGTACAGGAATCCATAATCTTAGAGAAAATGGCGCAACACTTGAACCTGCGATATCGATATGAAAGCAATACTCCACCATCGGTCTCGTCCGGTCAAAAGTCTACAGGCGCTGAAGGTAAGCCGCTGAAGGTTAACGCTGAAAGTTTAGCTGTGATGCCAACAGCTTGGCGCAGTCAACTTCATCAAGCTGCTGTACAGGTGGATGCAGAACTCATTTATCAGATACTGAAAGAACTTCCAGATGAGCATCGTGCCCTTGCAGAACAACTTTCTGAACTCACTCAACGCTTTGACTTTGATGCAATCATTGAGCTTTCGAGAAACCCTAGTGAGTTACGCTAACGACAGCTAAAGTATCGATCCCGTCGTGCAGATGAACGCGCATAGGCTTTGTAATCTAGTAGGTCACAATTCTTTCTCTGTGGCTGCTTTCGGCCATTCTACATATAGTTTTTCTGCATGAAACATGATTTCCTCCTTCGGCAAACGAACTTTAGGGTTCTTTCTAGGGTAAAGACTTTCAAGGGTCGATAAATCCTGCTCAACAATTTTGTTAGTCAATTTGACAAAGGTATCACCCAGCACCTTGCCAATGACTGGAAGCTTGAATAGTGGGCTTTTCCAATTAGCATAGCTCAGGACAAAAGTTCTTGTGATATGCTCCGATTCAGGATAGAGGATGAAAAACTGAGCAAAATCACCCGCACCCATAGTAGTTTTAACCAACGTGGTAGATGGAAAAGTATATTCCAGCTCATTGTCGATCTCTCTAGGAAAAGCAAGTAGAGCAGGATTCTCCATCACATCGCTGAGGGAGTTTTCTGAGCGAATGAACGTTTGTCTGACTCTGGCATAATACTCATCCGCCTCAAAGCTATGCACCGGATTGTCCCGAATCTGGAAACTCTCGCGGTGTGTGCCGTTCTGGTGGTTGTAGTCGTAATTGATTTTGACCGCAGCTAAGAAATCGGTTTTAATACTGACTTCTCCTGAGACCCCCAAGAAATCAAAGCCTTGCGTTCTCTCTGCGATTAGGTTTGGAATCTCAATCTGCGCTGTGCTGTTGCCATACGTCCAAATTAGATCGTTTTGAACGATCAGCTCCAAAGGTTTCACAAGTGTTCGATTGCTGGATTTGCCGTCTTCAATGAAGAACCCTTTTTCGTCAAACTTTTGCGCGTGAAAAGGACAGGTGATCGCGTTGTTCGACTCACAAATCCACCCATTGGAAAGCGGAGCCTGCATGTGAGGACAAACGTTCTCTAGCGCAGAAATCTGCCCATCTGCACTCTGCCAAAGTACATAGTCTTGGTTGTTAAGCCTAACCTGGTAGGGCTTGTTAATACCAAGCATTGAACGGTGCGCAATCAGCCAGGATGCACCCGGAAGAACTGAAGACATAATTGTAAACTCCCTACTAGCTATCTAGCTAGTTTGTAGCTTTTCATAATTTGATTGAGAACATTTAATCCGCCAGCGGAGAATAGCTTGACCCTGTGGTAGATCTCTCATGACCGGCCTGTATCAACCGGTAGTGAAGGATTTCTCACTACCGGTTGACGCACGCGACTCACGTTCGCGGCTCTCCGCATTGGCTTTACTAAGCTGCTCTATGAATGCTTAGGTTTCAGCGGTAATTTGGTAGCGGATAATGTGCTCCCAATTAGACCACCAAGAAGAACCGCCCCTAAACTTCCAGGTACGAACAGTACTACCAGGGCGTAGGTCTTTGACGCGAATGCGATCGCTCATGCTGCCCAGCTCGTCATCTTTGTCTGTCTTGGCGATCGCATCAAACCCTTTTAGCGCCAGCCCTAGACCTACGCCAATGCCAGATCCAATAGGATTGGACGTAGACGCTAGCCCTGAGGCGATCGCACCACCGACCTTCAGTACATACTCGTCGTACTTATCCCAGTCTTTGGCATAGTCCTCATCAAAGGCAGCCATCTCCAACAAAATGATGGTGTTTTCATCTACAGCACCATCAAATACAAAGCTGCCTTTGCCCCTCAAAGATTTTATTCGACCATCGTTTACAGAAACTGGCGGCGTCAAGATTGGTTTCCCCCCGTTACTTTTGCTATCTATGACTGAACCCACAAGGTAGAACTCATCGGCCCCGGTCACATCTTCTGTATTGCGACAGTGAACGTCAAGCAACTGAATCACTACTCGCTTGATAGGCTTGTGCTCTGGCACAGGGCTCGATACGCTTTCGACGTGATAAGAGAGCGTATAGTCTGCGCCGTCTCGGGTGAAGCGAGCTGTTGCCTGGTTACGCGCGCGTCCATCCAGCAGGACACTGCCTAAAAAGTCGTCGCTGTCTGGACTATCTTCATCCCAAAGCTTGATGGCAGCAGAGTTTTCAAAGGTGTAGCTGCGGTTCAAGCGCCAGGTGTCACCATCGTTCATAGATTTCTTCAACCTTGCCTTACGGATGCCATCGCCAATAATATCCAGACGGCATTCGTCCTTTCCCCAATCTTCAGTTTCTTTGCATTTGAGAGAGGTGAGAATAAGTTTGTTAGTCATAATTCTTCTAAGCGGAAAAGTTTACAGGTATCAAAGAGACATGGCCATATGAACTCATACGCTCTTCGATATCCAAAAGATAAACGTAAACAGGGAAGAAGTAGAGAATAGCATTGCGGTGAGTCATTTGATGACCGTCGGTACGAATTTGAATTAACTTCGCCTTTCCCTAAGAAATTACGCTTTTGCGCGCTGACCCTTTTTAGCAAGTCTTACCCACGCAAAGAGAAAGCATTAGCATTTTTAGATTTTTAACTCTGCAAATAATCCTTTATCAAAAACGAAAATTTCTTTGGATTTTCTATCGGCAACATATGTCCTTCGCCCTCAACTACAGTGAGATTTGCGCCTTTAGCCACCGTTCCAGCGGCACTCGAAACCAGACGGAACATGCACCGTGTATTTGTACCGTAACTTATCGTCAATCGTCGATTTATCTTAGAAAGTGTGTCTACCGTAATGTTCGGCTGTTCTTGCTGTCCCAACTGGTAAGCTAAAGTCTTTGATTTTTCAATCTGTTGCATCTTCACTTTTTCTGGTTGGCTCATGAAATAGCCTTTCTTATTTCCAGAACCGTCAATTAAAGCTTCTACCGCAGATTCAAGATCACCTTGTGAAAAATAGTCAAAAACTCTGCCAAACATACTATTGGCATCAGAAGTCCATAGATCCATATCAGCGCTAGATAAACACCCTGGATAGCCAGGTTCATAGAGAAATATGTTTGAAAGATCAACACTATGTCTGACTAGCATATTAAGTATTACGTCTGCGCCATAAGACCAACCGACAGTATGTACTTTCTTTTGTTTGCAAAGATGGCTAAAAAATGCCGCCAAATCATCCGCATGAGTATTAAGACCAAAACCACCCTCATCTGCGCCACCAAAATGACGCTGAGTAACAGCTATCGCCTCATACTCAAATCTAAGACTCTCAATGTGCGGATACCACATTTTTTCATCGGCTAAAGCCCCATGGACTAAAACCAGATAATCGCCAGTACCTATTCTTGTATACTGCATTTTCCTAATTTTCAGTGGCTGATTATGGGTCGCGGTGTTTGGCTTGTAGCGTTTGGCTTGTAGCGTTTGACAGTGGTCAATAATTAACTGCGCTCATATCCGAAGAGAGCTAGTCTCGTTTTTTTCGATTTTATACACGACCCTAAATCGCTCGCACACTAAACGCATCTTAAGAGTTGGCTGTTTACCAATTTTAGGCAACACTCGCGAGAAATACTTCCAGTGCTCTCTCCGCCAAGATTCAAGAGATCGGTCATCCTCACCTTCTTCATAGGCAAACTGTGCATCTACCTCGCCAAATGATCGAACTTCTACTTCTGTAGTTTCAATAATGCAAAGCGGGCTGTCATTGCCATCAAGCACAATCGTCTTCAATCCCACGCTAGGAATTTTGCTGCCCTCCGCTTCCCATTCCCACAAAGCGGAACAAGTCGCGGTTTTAGTTCCCTTCAGGATTAAGTTCCCG
Organism: Phormidesmis sp.; assembly: GCA_049791095.1. Classification (GTDB taxonomy): domain Bacteria; phylum Cyanobacteriota; class Cyanobacteriia; order Phormidesmidales; family Phormidesmidaceae; genus Phormidesmis. The sequence continues at coordinate 23,122 of JBAQZP010000121.1, read as the reverse complement.
AGTTCATCTGCTAGAGAAGCGTTATCCCCAAATTTCTCGGCCACGTAGCCTTCGGTTCTAGCTGAAGCATTTGGGAGCGAGGCTAAGTACGCCTGCCAATACTGTTGCAGTTGCGTCTGACACATGATATTTCAGTTGAGGAAACAATTGGACTAAACTACTTCTAACGCAAAGGAAATAGATCTTCTAGGGTCATGATATAAATTCTACACGGTAGATTTGGTGAAAATATGACAGAAATTGAGAATCAGTCAGAAAGTAAAAATTAGCTAGAAAGTGAAAATGAGGCGACGGGTCTTCAGCCCTTGTCGATCTGACTTAGGGCTATAATTCTGTCATAGTCAAAGCGATTGACGAGCGATTCTAGCGGCTGCTTTAGCTCGGGATGTTCGGATGAGATTTCATCAATAAGCTGCCTGAGGCGATCGCCATCTACGCTCAAGGCCGCTGAGTGAAGTGACTGAAGCCATGTTTCAGGCATGGTCCTTAAAGCTTCGGCCAGCACTTCCGGGCTAAGGCTCAAGTCTTTATCCCTTTCATACGAGACATTTACTGTTGTTGGCAGCCCTTCTATGTTTGAAACTGTCAGCAGGTCGTTAATCAAAGCGAGTAATCGATTGCCACTACGATGAATGGTCTTGAGCTGTTCGTGCTGTTGAGCGCTGAGACGGTCTGTAGGATGAGTACCGCCCTGAAGCAGTAGCTGTGAGAATCCTAAAATCGCATTCAGCGGTGTGCGGAGCTGGTCGCTCATGTTCGCCAGAAACTGGCTTTTTGCTCGATTAGCAATTTCAGCTTGTTCTTTAGCAACTTCTAGCGCCTGAGTGCGCTGTCGCACTTTGAACTCCAACGCTTCATTACTTTCTTCTAACGCCATTAAAGAGTCTTGAAGCTGGCTGGACATCTGGATAAATGAGGCTGCCAGACTATCTACTTCCGTAATACCTTGAGAAAAGGTCGGCTGGGCGATTTCAGTTTGAGAGAGATCTGGTGCTATAGCGCTCTGGGTTTGAGCACGGTGAGCGATCGCCCGGCTCATTTGCTCCAGTCTTAAAATGGGCTGCGCAATTCGCCGTGCGGTTAGCCATCCCACTACGCTAGCTAACAACAGCGAAGCCAGACACAGCAAAATGGTCGTGCGCGTATTTCTGTTAATCTCTCCCATAAACTCGTCTTCAGGAATAATCACGGCGACTAGCCAATCAATTCCTCTGAAATCGGAGAATCTAGACACTTGTACGAACTGGTTTTCACCTTCTACGCTGAGCTGTAGCTGCTTATAGTCAGACGTGCTGTAGTACCACAGCGTGTCTAAAATCTGCTCAGCACTTCGACGAACAGCCGCATTCTCGCTCTCTATCGCCGCCAGCCGTTGAGGGTTGCCGTCAGCATCTAGTTTATAAGGCACTTCGTCTGTCGAGGTCGCAACCAGTAGACCTGACCTATCCATAATGAACGCCTCTCCAGAGTGGTTGATGTCCATCGTCTTTAGCATTTGGCTAACGCTGTCTAGAGAAAAGTCTGTGGCTACAACACCCAATAGTTCGTCACGACTGCTATAGACCGGTAAGGCAGCACTCAACACTAGCTGCTGTGTGCCTAGCGCAGGATAAATATCTGTCCAAGTGGCTTTGCCGACGGCGATCGCTCTTTTGTACCAAGGGCGAGTACGGGCGTCGTAAAAACCAGGTTCGGTGCCGATCAGTTGAGTGCGATCGCCCTGCGCGTCCAGCGCGTAAAACTGCCCCTCAAAATTTCCTTCAGGTTCATTCACTACCGCAGTCAAAGTCCTCTCATTAGTGCGGGTTACGCCTGTAAAAGCCCCTTCACTCTGAGAACCAAAGTATAGCCAGGTAACATTGTTCAAAAGCTGAATCTGCCGCCACAGGTAGTGCTCACTGTCTAGGCTTTGAGTCGCGAGCGTCCCTCGACGGACGGCATCCGCATTAATTTCGTTGATCAGGTGAGGACGCTGGGCAAAGTCTTTTAGTTCGTCTTGAATGCGCTGAGAAATTTCACTTCGGAGCTGCGAAGCAACCTGGTTGACCGCCCGCTGGCCATTGCGTAAAGAGAAGTAACCTATCAGTCCAACGACTGCAAAAATTTGGATGACAAAGGGAACGACAAGTACCGTGCGAAGGGTGCGTCGCCTCTGGCATGAAGGCTTTGTCTTTTGAGCGGTAGAAGGGGTGCGTGGCGCGGCTGACATGCTTTATAGGCTAGTTGCTTGAGCAGTTTCTGAGGCTGATATAAAAATACCGTAGTCTTTGTGAGTAAGCATATCTACCAATCGGGAAAAAGTAGGGAAGGTCAACTCCGTAGCTTTGGTCACTTTGCCTCATATCCGCTGTGTCTTCTCCCAATCTTCTCGATTGGCAAATAGGGTAATAGCGCTGATTTAAAGAGAGGAGGCTCTCAACGATGAAACTTAACCGTCAGTTCCAATGGATAGCCACTGCTGGGTTAGTTCTGCTGATTGCGTTAGCCAGCCCTATTCTGCTGTCTAAGCCAAGTCAGTCTGAAGCACCTGAAGCACCTACCGAGACTGCCGCCGCCCTACAAGCGCCTGTTTTGAGCAACTTAGGCAGCTACACTTTTCCAATTTCGACGACGAACGAGCAAGCACAGCGCTATTTCAACCAGGGGATGATTTTGGCCTATGGGTTCAATCATGCCGAAGCTTTCCGGTCTCTTCAGGCCGCTACCAAGCTCGATTCCAACTGCGCAATGTGCCACTGGGGAATGGCCTATGTTCTAGGGCCAAACATCAATGCCGCAATGGAAGCGGCAGATGTGCCAACAGCTTATGAGGAGATTCAGCAGGCGATCGCCCTCAAAAGCCACGCAACCCAAAGAGAACGAGCATACATTGACGTACTTGCTCAGCGCTACAGCGCAGACCGGGTTGAAGATCGCACTGACCTGGATCTTGCCTACGCTGAAGCCATGGGCGATCTTTCTGAGCAGTATCCCGATGACCCAGATGCGGCTACGCTCTATGCCGAAGCACTGATGGACACGATGCCTTGGGACTACTGGCGTGAAGACGGTACGGCAAAACCTGAAACTACAGTTGTTCTAAACACGCTGAAGTCCGTGATTGAGCGCTACCCGGATCATCCTGCCGCCCTTCACTTCTATATTCACGCAGTCGAAAAGGAACATCCTGAACTGGGGATTGAAGTTGCGGATCGGCTGCGCGATTTGGTGCCAGAAGCCGGACACTTAGTCCATATGCCTTCTCACATTTACATCCGCGTTGGTCGTTATCATGACGCGGTGGTGGCTAACTTGAAGGCGATCGCAGCCGACGAAAGCTACGCCACTCAGTGTCATGCTCAAGGGCTGTACCCAGTTGGCTACATGCCTCACAATCACCATTTTCTATGGTTTTCAGCCGTGATGGCTGGTCAGAGCAACATCGCGATAGAAGCAGCGCACCACACGGCAATGATGGCCGACAAAACACTGATAAGAGAACCAGGGTACGGCACCTTGCAGCACTATGCTTCTATTCCGCTCTATACGCTAGTTAAGTTTGAGCAGTGGGATAAAGTTTTAGCTCAACCGGCACCGGATGACGACTTGGCTTATCCTACAGCGGTTTGGCACTATGCCCGAGGAATGGCGTTTGCCAGCAAACAGCAGATTCAGGCGGCAGCCCAAGCGCTTGAGACGTTAGAAGAGATAGTCGAATCACCTGCGCTAGAAGGGGTGACGATTTGGGACATCAATACTACACGCGATTTGTTACAGATTTCCCATGCTGTTCTTTCTGGAGAGATTTCTGTTCAGAAAGGGGATTTAGAGGCGGCGATCGCTAGCTTACAGCGCGGCGTAGCGTTGGAGGATGCGCTCAACTATGACGAACCTTCTCCCTGGTATAGTCCCGTTCGTCAAAGGCTCGGCGCTGTTCTTCTCCAGGCAAATCGTCCGAATGAAGCAGAGGCTACCTTCAGGGCAGATCTGGAAGTCTATCCAAACAACGGCTGGTCGCTTTATGGCCTCACTCAAGCTCTGACTGCTCAAGGTAAGACTGAGGCAGCCCAGCAGAGTCAAAGCGAGTTCGAGATTGTTTGGCAGTACGCTGATATTGAAGCAGGCTGACAATGAAAATCGTCACAACACATTATCCAAAACGTGGGAAGCGCTCGAAAATTTGACGTTAGCCCGGTTGATCTAAGACAATCCGTTCATCAAAGACAAGAATGCGCTTCAACTCGTGAAAGAATTGAGGCGCATTTTCTTGAATATCACAGTGGCGACTTTACCCTTTCATCGATCAGCCTCAGCGCAAAGCAGCCTACCGTAAACAGTTTCTGAGACCTCGCGTTAGCGCTACCGGAATCACCGATGTATGGGTCTCCCCTGCCAGCACATCCAGCATGACCTTAAGCGAGTAGTCGTTTCGCTTGGTGAGCAAATCGGCTAGCTTTCGCACGTTCGTTACCGACTTAAACTCAGCGAGCATCGGGATTTCTGATGTTTCTTCCAGCTCGCCAACCGCTAGAAAAACAGACGACGCCAGCGCGCAGATTCTCATCGCTTGCGAAGCTTCCAGCTCGAAAATCCACTCTTTGTCCCACCACAGAGAAGGACTCACGATAATGAAATTATCGAAGGTGTCGGGGGCTGTAAACAGAGTGTAAGCGGCAAACAGACCTCCCAAAGAGGAGCCGAAAATGGTTGAGTTCTCGGGTGAAATTTCAAATCGAGAAGCGATAAAAGGTTTCACCTCTTCCTGAAGAAACTGAAGAAAGTTATTAGCGCCTCCCATAGCGGGTTCTACTTTCACCGTTTGCGGCACCGCTGGCAGTTCGGCCACTCTGTCTGCAAGGCTGTTGTCGCTCGAAGGCGTAAAGTCTCGGGTGCGGAGCACTCCTTGCAAAAAACTGTCGGCAGTAGGATAGGCAATGCCAACGACTAACATGGGTGGTAGCTCGCCGTAGAGCTTGTGCATGATTCGCGTCATTTCAACGGCAGTGCCAAAGCAAAGGTTGGCATCTAGCACATAGAGAACCGTGGGAGGTTTGGACGCAGGCACAAATCCGGCTTGGGGTTTGGCAATCCAAAGTTCAAAGTCGTCGCCGACAAATTCTGAATGTAGAGGATGAACTTCGGTATCTGGAATAGATACGGTTGAGACAGTCATGATTGTATTGAAGCCTCTGAAAACAGTTAATAACAAACAGGAAAGACCTAACAAGTAATTGCCAGGTCTTTGTGAGGAGGAGCCGATGGATTGGGCGTTATTTGACCGCCGCTTTATTGCGGCGATCGCGATTCTCCCGAGCAGTCTGAGTCAGGTTAAACTCACCCTTATCGTCAGATTTGGTGCGTCGGTCTAGCTCAGCTATGCGCACCGCCTGCATACTGAAATTCGGATCTTTGATACCGAACTTGTTGCGCTGGTCAAACTCGGCAGTGCGCACCTGATGTAAGTTGAACAGGCTGGCTTCAGAGACCTTCTCTTCAGCAGCTTGCGCCATGGGTGCGGCGGCGCTAGTGGCTAACAAAACAGTCAAAGCGGAAAGAACAAAACGTTTCATGGGAATCACCTCAGGCATGTTATCTGTGTGTAATGGAAGCTGTATGTAAGGAAGCAGAGAGTCATCAGGGCCAGTGGCGGCTTGTCTGTGGGTCTTTTGCTTTCCATGTTTTGAAGATAGGGCGCGAAGGAGAAGAAGTCGGGAGTAAAAAAACGGTATAAATAGATCTGCGACCCTTTGGAGAGACCCTCATGCGAATTCTCCTCATTGAAGATGACGAAGTCCTTACCGCTGTTTTAGTCAAAGCATTAGAACAGCAGCGCTACGCCGTCGATACGGTAGACGACGGACAATTTGGTTTGGAATATGCCGAAGGCGGCACCTACGATTTGCTACTGGTCGATGTCGGATTGCCCCGGCTAGACGGAATTAGCCTGACCCAGCAACTGCGCAACGAAGGCTGTAAAACGCCAATTCTGCTGATGACCGCTCAGGACGCGCCAGAAGAAAAGATTCGCGGACTAGATGCTGGCGCAGATGATTACTTGACCAAGCCGCTAGATGTCGCTGAGCTACAGGCAAGACTGCGGGCACTGCTGCGACGAGGAGACGTTGCGACGGCCTCAGCCTTAGAAATTGGCCTACTGCGGCTAGACCCGTCGAGCTGTCAGGTGACCTACGCCGACCAGCCGCTGAAGCTAACGCCCAAGGAATACAGCTTGCTAGAACTGTTTTTACGCAGTCCGAGCCGGGTTTTTAGCCGGGGCCAAATTGTTGAGCATTTATGGACATTCGACGATCCGCCGCTAGAAGACAGTGTGAAAGCCCATATAAAAGGATTGCGCCGTCGGCTAAAGCAGGCAGGCGCAAAGGATTGGGTTGAGAATGTGTACGGCCTGGGCTATCGGCTGAATCCTAAAATAGACGATAAGGAGCCGGAGGCTGATTCGGTAGAACAGCAGTTTAATCGGGCGATGGCTCAGCTTTGGGAACAGCATGGGGAGGCGATCGCCTCCCGACTTCACCACTTACAAACCGCCAGCGATGCCCTTACCCAGGGCAGCCTCACCCTCGAACTCAGCCAAAGCGCCCGTCAAGCCGCCCACAAGCTAGCGGGTGTGCTTGGCATGTTTGGCAAAGAATCAGGCACTCAGATAGCCAGAGCAATAGAAGCCGCCTTCTCCAATGAAGCCGCTTTCTCAACGCTCAGCCCCAAAACAGTCGCTACCCAGCTAAAACAGCTCACTGACATTGTCAATAGTCCCCAAGCCCTAGCCAGCACCCCGTCATTATCTGCCGCCTCAGCTAAAAGTGCTCCCCCCCTCTCCTCCTCTCCCTCTCCTCCTGTTCACATCCTCGCCATAGACGACGATCCCCTATTTCTTAACTCACTCATCCCCATGCTCACCCCCTGGGGAGCCACCGTCACCACACTCTTCGACCCCGCCCAGTTTTGGCAGACGCTCACCACCAGCCGCCCCGATTTGCTGATTCTCGATCTGGAAATGCCAGGGCACAGCGGGATTGAGCTATGCGAGCAGGTGCGCAACACCCCCGAGTGGCAAAGCCTGCCGATTCTTTTTCTCACCGCGAATGCCAGCGCTGCTGCTCAGGTTTTTTCCGCAGGGGCAGACGACTACGCACTGAAGCCGATTCTAGGCCCGGAGCTGATCGCCCGCATTACGAACCGACTGGAACGCACGCGGCTGCTCCAAAAACTGTCGAACCGGGACGCGCAAACTGGCCTCATCAATCAGGTGCGGGCGCAAAGCGAATTTGTGCAGAGGATAGAAAGTGGGCAACCGTTTACGTTTGTGTTGTTGCGGCTGAGTAACCTGGCCCAGATTAATCTGACGTATGGTCACAGTTCTGGACATCAGGTGCTAAAAGCTTGGGGCGATGAACTGACAGCGCATTTGCACAGTCAGCCAGATCTGCTGACTGGCTGCGTGGTGAGCTACTGGAGTAATGGAGATTTTGTCATCGGTCTACCAGAAATTGCTAAATCTGATGCAAAAGCGTTCCTTTCTCCCGTACTGAAGGCGTTTCGCCAGCGAGTGTATACCCCTACCGGCTCTAGCAGTAAAGCGTCCACTATTCGCTTCCAGGCTCACTATGAACTAGGACTCTCTAGCTTCCCTAAGGAGGGCAGCGCGATCGCCGCACTTTACCGAGTGGCTAACGAAAATCTGGCAGGTTAGAGAAAGTTCATATTGATAGAAAAAACCGGGAATCTGCTCTATTGTGAACAATCATGGAAACTCTGCTGTCAATGGCCGTTCCGCCTCGATGTAGAACTACAGATCCCCCCAGGCTCCTCTCTGCCTTCAAAAGGCAATCACCGAGGCTGAAGAGGATGGGACGAACTGCTTAAGTTGAGTAAAATCTATGCCTGATACACCCGCATTCCCATCGACAATAGCTCGCCCAAAAGCTGACATTCTGGTAATCGATGATACACCAGAGAACCTGCATTTACTTTCGACCATGCTGAGCGATCGCGGCTACAAAGTGCGCAGCGTCACCAAAGGTATGACTGGCATTAGAGGTGCGATCGCCGCGCCCCCCGACCTCATTCTGCTAGACATTAACATGCCCGAGGTCAATGGCTACGAAGTATGTGCCCAGCTCAAAAATAACGCAATCACCCGCGATATTCCAGTCATTTTTATCAGCGCTTTGGGCGATGTGTTCGATAAAGTCAAAGCCTTTGACGTTGGCGGCGTAGACTTCATCAACAAACCCTTCCAAATTGAAGAAGTGCTGGCCAGAATGCAGAGCCATCTCACCATTCGCCGCCTGCAACAACAGCAAAAGGCCCAAAACCTTCAGCTACAGCAAGAAATCGATCACCGTCGTCGAGCCGAAGAGACCTTTGAAAAGGCTTTTCTCTCTAGCCCCAGCCCAATCATGATCGCGACTTTAGACGAAGACAAGTTTGTTGCGATAAATCCCAGCTTCCTACGCATGAGCGGCTATTCGCAGGATGACGTGATCGGGAAAACAACGGCGGATTTATCGCTCTGGCGATCGCCTGAGACATACATAGCGGCAATTGCACAGGCCGCGACAATCCCTTCTCCAGCCAACGCTGTCTCAGACAACAAGATCTCTAGCTACGAGTTAGACTGTCAGACTCGCAGCGGCCACTTACGTACCGTCTTAGTCTCCGTCGAACGCATCGTCCTGCGCGACCAACCTTGCGCCCTGATTACCCTCAAAGATATCACCGAGCGCAAACGGCTAGAAAACGAGTTTATCTCCGTTGTTAGCCACGAGCTGCGCACGCCTATGCACTCACTAATTGGCGCGTTAGATCTGTTAAATACTGGAGAACTCGGAGCACTCACCGACCAGGGCAGACAAATTCTGTCACTGGCCACGACCAACGCCGAGCGGCTGATCTTGCTAGTCAACGACATTTTGGACTTAGAAAGACTCAAGTCTGGCAAAGTAGAGCTAAGTAAGAACCTCTGTAGCATTGATATGCTTTTTGGTCAGGCCATTGACGCGATGCAGGTGATGGCCGATCAGGTTGAGGTGGAAATGCGATCGCAATCTGTCCAAATCTCAGTGAATTTAGATCGCGATCGCATTCTTCAAACCCTGACTAACCTGCTCAGCAACGCTATTAAATTCTCTCCCGCAGGCAGCACTGTCCAGCTCGCGGCCACTCTACACAACAAAAATTCAGAAGGTAGCCATCTACATATCACTGTCAAAGACGAGGGCAGAGGCATCCCACCCGACCAGCTAGAGACCATCTTTGAGAGATTTCAGCAGGTAGACGCTTCCGACTCCCGTAAAAAAGGCGGCACCGGACTGGGCCTCGCCATCTGCCGCAACATCATCCAGCAGCACAACGGACGCATCTGGGCAGAAAGCCAGCTCAACCACGGCAGCACCTTTCATATTCTCCTGCCTATCAGCTAATACATTTTTATTATTCAAATTAGAGAACAACCCTGATGACTAAAACTATCTTGATTGTTGATGACGAAGACGATGCCCGTGCGATCGCTCTCCTCGCGCTTCAAATGAAAACTAACTGGACAATTCTTCAAGCTAACAACGGTCAGCAAGCGCTAGAGATCGCCAGCCAGCATCAGCCTGACCTCATCTTGCTCGACATGATGATGCCAGAAATGGACGGTCGCGCCACCTTACAAAAAATTAGAGAGACGGCTCAAACGCAGACCATTCCAGTCATTTTAGTCACCGCAAAAGTACAGCCACTCTCGCAAACTGGTATCGACCCTGCGCAAGTCAGCGCCGTTTTCACCAAGCCCTTTCGCCCTTTAGAACTTGCCGATCAGATTCGAGCAGCGTTGATGTGGAAAATTTGAGTAGAAAATTTGAACTGTATGGATCAACTGCCCGAAGATCAAGCCTTCGCAGAATTTCAAAGGTCGCACGATGAGTTCGCCAAATACGGGGTCGAAACAACACTATTCAGACCCCCTTGCGGCCACATCACTGAGTCATTGTGGCAACGCATTAAGCAACAGTATCCTCAGTATTGTTTAGCAGGTTGGGATTACCACCCTGAAAAAGACCTGCCAACTGCTTTTGATATTAATTTTGCGAACAAAGGCCCCAGAGATGCTGCCGTTTACCTGCTGCATGAAAAGAAAAAGGGCACGCTCACTAAAATCAAGGCTTTCTTAGCTAGAGAAAAGCAGCCAATTCAGAGGGGAGACTTTAAATTGGTCGGTTCTTCGGAGATTATTCGTGCCGACTATCGAGCAGGGCTAACAATCCGATAAGCCCGCCGAAATCACTATCTCCAGCTTATAGAACTGGGTATTCACTGCCATGACAGGGAAGGTCTCTGGCAAGGCTGATTTCTCAATCTTGCTAAACCCGTCCTGCTGTTTATGGCCGTTTTTCATTCGGAGACATAGTAAAAGCCTTGAAACCGCTTAGTCTAAAGACTTTTGGAAGGAAGCGGGTAACGCGATTCGAACGCGCGACATTTTGCTTGGGAAGCAAACACTCTTGTTATGTACATAAATGGTTTTATAGATTTTTTATTTGACGTACCCCAACCGTCCCCCAATAAATTGCCCAAAAACGATGAACTTTTTTGGCTCAATCTACCGAGCTTGGATTTTTACACGCGGAAGACTGAGCGTATTAATGTATCAGGGTACGCTTTAGCTAACTGAGCTGCATGTCATTGACTGCAATCGTAAAAACGCCACATTTGCGCCTCCGATATTCATTTTTCCATTGCCACATTCTATAATGTAGGTACGTTGCTACATTATAGAATGTGGGGTCATGCACAGCATTTCTAGTCGAGAATTTAATCAAGATGTCAGCAAGGCTAAACGGGCTGCTGAGCAGGGGCCTGTATTCATAACGGATCGTGGTACACCTGCCCACGTCCTGTTGACTATAGAGGCTTATCAAAATCTAGTTAATAAGACTGATAGTGTGGCAGATCTATTGTCTATGCCAGAGAGTGCAGAGATTGAATTTTTGCCCAGTCGGTCAAGAGCGGTTACTTTGCGAGAGGTAGATTTTTCGTAATGTTTTTGTTAGACACAAACGTTGTCTCTGAACTCCGAAAAGTTGGCTCCGGGAAGGTTGACGGCCAGGTAGAAAAATGGGCAAAATCTACACCTGGCACGAGAACTTTCATCTCTACGATTACAATTTTTGAGATTGAGCGCGGCGTATTACTGATGGAACGGCGAGATCTGCAGCAGGGCCGTGTTCTAAGGAAATGGCTGAACGATCATGTTCTGACCCACTATGGCGATTTTTCCTAGAAAAGGCTTCGCCAACGCATTATTCCCATCAGTACTGCCATTGCTCAGCGCTGCGCGTTCTTGCATGTCCCTGATCCCATGCCAGATTATGATGCGCTAATCGCGGCAACAGCTCTGGTGAATGATCTAGTTGTCGTTACGAGAAATACAGGAGACTTTGAAAGAACAGGTGTAAAACTATTTAATCCCTGGGTTGCCAACGCTGAATTATGAAACGTCTAAGTCTTTATTTACAATAGCTCTGGCTAGCTGCTGGGGCCTTCGGTCGTCCGTCCGCACATTTCATAGGGCTGAATGCGATAGAGCGCTGTGATATTCTCGCGGCCCCAGGCGTCAATCCAGGTTCGATTGACGGCGGGTGTCAGCGTCGGGTTTTCTGATTTGACGAGCTGCTTTACCTGATCAATGTCTTGCTTGTCGGTAATCTGCTCGGCCCGGCCCATGACCGTGGCGCTGCGCCAGTGTTTCATATCATCGACTTCTTCTACCTGCAAACAGACCTCTGGGTTTGCATCCATATACTCAGTTTTCATCCCGACTGTGGTGAAAAGATAGATGTCTGGGCTATCAAAGTAATAGTGCATCGGGACAACATAGGAATGCCCTTCAAATGAGCATCCTAAGTGTCCATGACCGACTTTGTTCAAAAGATCGTGGATTACTTGTGTGCTCATCTCGTCAATATCTAGCATGGTCACTTTACGCTCACGGCAGTTGAAACTACCCATCAGAATAGGTGAACAATGTGAGGAAGCTGTGATTATCGAAGCGATGAGGGCCAGCAAATGCGCAACCCTCTCGCTCAGGCACGGCCTGTATCAAGCTGATTTTGCGCGGGCTGACCTACCCAGGCGGGCTGCTGGTAGGTTTTGAAAAACTGCGGAGCCAGCGGCATCGTCGCCTCGCAATTTGTTGCCGTAGCCGATAATCAAAAAGCGAGACTGGGCTACCGTCTGAAGTGGGGCTGTCTGAAGTGGGGCTGTCTGAAGCGTAGATGTGTTAGTCATTAACGATTACTCTCTTTTTCAATACTGGCTTCATGGCCAAGCGTAAAAAAAAGTTGTGAGGATACCGTGAGGGAACTCATAACCGCCAGTACAGCCACCCGCGAAACAACTTTCAGAAGCAGCTTTGCATCTCTTTTTCCTGCTGAAGACGGCTGTTTTCCTAATGTTTTAGAAAGAAACTATGTCATAATGTAGGTGAGTCAAGAGATCGCATTTATCATCAGATATGTGCATCAAATAAACAAAATATCTTTCAGTGAGATTCTCTTCGTTACTATTCTCACCGAAAGGAGGCGCATCATGAGGACTACAGTTATCCGAAAGTTTACGCAACACATTCAAACAGGTGCTTTTGCGCTGCTTTTAATCGCAACGCCCGCTTTGGCAGAAGCCCCGATGCAGCTCCCCACGCCTGCTCAGCAGGCTAATGTCCAGCGGTTGATTTTGACTAACGGGTGCCTGGGCTGTGACCTGACGGGCGCGGATCTTACTAACGCCCATCTGATTGGGGCTGACTTGCGGGATGCAAACTTGCAGTGGGCCAACCTTACAGGCGTCAACCTTGAAGGCGCGGATCTCCAAGGCGCAGACCTGACTGGGGCGAACCTTACAGGCGCTTACTTGACCAATGTACATTTGGCGAATACTCAGCTCATCGGGGTGAACTTCGCCGATGCTCATCTCTACAATGTGGATTTGACCGGGGCCACGATGGCAGATATCAACCTCGCCGGGGCTGACGTGTTTAATACGCCCATTAGCGTGGGCGGAGAAGAGATTCCTGAAAACGAGTGGCCGCTGCTAAAGCCGAAGATTCCTTTCAAGTAAATGTCTCCTTCGCCTGAGCAGTGGGCCTTTGCCGGAAACCTGTTCAGTTGGGCCAGTGGAGAATGGTTTTGATGTGGGTGGCGATGGTGTTTGGAGAAAACGGCTTGATAATGACGCCTGCAACGCATAATGCTTTGAGCGCTGTCTGTTCAGATTCTCGGGCCTGAGCTGTGAGAAAGATGACGGGGATTTTTTGAGTCTCAGTCTGTGCCTGCAACAGCTTGAGGACGGCCTTGCCATCGAGTTTGGGCATGGTCACATCTAGGAGGATGGCGTCGGGCTGTTCGGTAGCGGCGATCGCCACCCCTTCCTTTCCAGATGTCGCAGCAATGACCTGCCAGCCAGCGGTGACCTCTAGTGCCGCTTGAACAATGGCAATAATGGGCGCATCATCGTCAATAACTAAAACTTTTCGGCTCATTTCATTCCAGCTCCAGGATGTCATTGACCAGGCGTACCAGTTGTCGAGCGCTATCTGCTGCCAGGTGAAGCAACTGTTTGCCCCGATCCGACTCACTTGAGACCAGATCTCCTGTCAGCAGCTCTAAGCTACCGTGAATGGCCGTCAGTGGTGTCCGCAGTTCGTGACTAATCACAGAGATAAATTCTCCCCTAAAGCGATCTACTTCTAGCCGCTTGGTGATGTCTCTGCTCATGCTCATGGTGTCAATGATGGCGTTCTGGCGATCGCGCAATACGGCAACGTCTTCTAGCAAGCTGCACCAGCGTCGCTCAATCTGAAGTAGATCGGCGCTGCGCGTCTCTATTTGGCTTTTCAGGCTGGTAGCCTGTACGGATTGCTTAGCGTGCAGTTCCTGAAGCGCGACAGTCAGCACCTTGTTCTTCTGGGTAAGCTCATCATGGCTGACTTCAAGCTCGTGATGAGCCTGTGCCAGGTCGCTATTAAAAAAGTGGTTCCCGGCACTGAGCAAATCTTTGAACATTGTCGCTGCCGTTTTAGGGTTCTGGGTTGGCTTGATCTACAGAAGTGTTTGCCTATCCAGACACCGGTCAAGCTCTTAATTTTCAGCTTAGCGCTGAATCATCAGGGACTTGTGAAGATAGTCTTTGTTCGATTGAACTAGAGTGATTGCGCCGCGATCGCTATACCCCAGATAAAACAAGATTGCGATCGGCTGTTTTGGCCTGTGACAGTGCCCTATCGGCGGACTGATAAAGCGCCTGTAAGTCAGTCGCCTCCTGGGGATACACCGCAATTCCGGCACTAAAAGAAACCTGTAGCTGGTCACCCTCAGTGACATTGCACGCTCGTTGCCAGGTGTGTAGCAGGTTGTTCAACTGCTGACGACTTTCAGCCCCATCTGCCCCGTACAGGCCCACAATAAATTCCTCGCCGCCCCAACGCGCGACGACATCTTCATCGCGAAATGTGGTGCGCAAGCAGGCTCCAAACCGACGCAAGAGGCGATCGCCCACCACATGCCCGTAGTCTACATTCACGCGCTTAAAGTTATCAAAATCTATCACTATCAGGCTCAGCGGCTGCTCATGGCGCTCGGCTAGCGCTAGCAATCCGGTCAGATCCTGAGTCGATTTTGAGCGGTTGGACACGCCGGTCAGCAGGTCTATCTCTGCCTGTATTCGCCGACTGCGGGCACGGGCTAGCCAGGTCGTGACGCGGGCGATCAGCTCTGCGGCCACAATGGGCTTACGAATATAGTCGTCTGCGCCTACTGCAAAGACCCTTTGAATCGCGTCTGCTTCGGTATGGGCCGACAAAAAGAGTATGGGCAAGTCACTCCATCGCGGCTCGTCGCGGAGCGCCTGACACAGATCGAATCCACTGAAGTGGGGCATTTCAATATCGAGTATCACCAAATCGGGATTAGATTGCTCAAGCGTTTTCCAAAATCGCTGGGAGTCGCTCAGCAACTGTATTTGAAATCCCCAGTTGCTCAGTAGCCCTTGCAACAGCGTCAGCATGGCGGGATCGTCATCGACAATGAGCAGCTTTGCCGCTGGTGTTGCGTCGTGGAACCGCGTCTGCACGCCTGATCCTACTGGCAAGCTACCCGATATTTGACCCGGCGCTGTCACGGATACTGATGACTGAGGTTCAGGCGCTATTATCTGCCGCACTTTGGCGATCGCCACTTTCAGTACCTGCAACTGCTCACTGCCGAGGGCATCGTGCTGGCGCAAAATACGCTCTATTTGCAGACACTGAGGGGTTGCTTCGGCAAAGCCAAAGCTCCCTAGCGAGCCAGCTAGCGTATGGGCTTCGGTGACAATCTTCTCATGTGTAGTTTGTGATGGTGAGCCTGATGGCAGCTCATTCAGGGTTTTTGCCAGACTCTCTACACGCTGTAGATAGCTCTCTTTTACCGGCTGCCAGAGCGCTAAAATATCGACTTCTGGCGCGACCACGGCGATCGCTGGCGAAAGCCGGTATCCCAGCCCGTACACCGTATCAATCACCTCCGCGAGCCCTGCGGCCTTCATTTTCTGGCGCAATCCTTTGATGTGGGTGCGGATAGCCCCTGTCGTGGGCACATCGTCAAAGGGCCACACCTTATCGATCAGGGCGTCCATGCTAAAAATGCGATTCGGATTTCGCAGGAATACTTCCAGCAGGCCGTATTCCTTTGGCGTCAAACTGATGAGTATCTCTTCGCCATCGTTTTGGTGGCAGCTTACCTGAGCGCTGCTAGGATCGAGTCGCAGGTCGCCCCATTCAAGGATAGGGGAAGCTATCCCTTCTGAGCGGCGCAGCAGGGCGCGAATGCGAGCGAGCAGTTCTTCAAAGCCAAAGGGCTTAACCAGGTAGTCGTCGGCTCCCGCATCCAGGCCGTCTACTTCAGCGGTCTCGCTGTCGCGCGCGGTCATGAGAATGATGGGCGTGCGATCGCCCCGATCTCTCAGCGCCTGACACACCTGTATCCCGGTTCTTTCAGGCAGCATCCAATCCAGCAGAATCAAATCGTAGGAAAAAGCCTCAGCCATCTCCAGACTCATGTCGCCGTCAGCGGCTAAGTCCACCGAGTAGTAATGCGTTTCGAGCAGTTGTTTCACGCTTTCGGCGAAGGCAAAGTCGTCTTCCACCAGCAGAAATTTCATAGCAACCCAAATGAACAACTGCAATCGACCATAGCTTCAGTGCCATAGCTTTAGTGTAGGTGCAGTCAAGGTAGCGGCACGCAACATAACGAAATCATAATATTGCACGCCAGGAGCTGCCCTACGACGAAAGGCCATAGAGCAGCTTTCTACTTTGTTCTGGTTTTGTTAGGCAGGGCCTGTAGCGCAGTCTCAACCTAGTAGAGAAGATTCATCACAGCTTGCTTAAGCGATTTCTACCTGAAAAGGAACTCCATTCAGCTTTAATCGAACACATCTTAGCCGAGCATATCAGCGCTTAATTCTTCGAGTACCTGCCGGGCAGCTTCACTTTTCTGCATTAGCTCACCTTTTTCCTTCCAGCCCAAGCGCTGATGGCGTAGAGAATTTTCAATTTGCTGCGACAGGTCGTCAGGTAAATCGACGGCCTCTACGCTGCTCTTCCTAATAATGTCTGTGACGGAAACGATGCCGAGTAGCTGCTGGTCTTGAACCACCGGAGCCCGCTGAATTCCGGCTTCTGCTAAGCGCTGAGCCAACTGCGGAAAACTCAGGTCTGGCGCTACCACCGGGCAGGGACATTTCATAATTTCGCAAACCATTACATGGTCAGGGTCTGCGCTTTTTGCTGTGACGTTGTAAACAATGTCTCGTTCTGTCAGGATGCCGTATGCGCCGTCTTGGGTCTCCCGCTCAACGACGAGCGATCGCACCTCGTTTTCCTGCATGAGTGCAATTGCCTGCGTCACCTTGGCAGAGCTACGGATGGTCAATACTTCGGGGGTCATAATGTCAGTAACCGTTGGCATAGTCAGTCTCCTTTTGATGAGCGCTCCAATTGCGAGGAGAGAATCCGTCGCGACTGGGGCCATCGTTTGATGGGTGCGTTTTATTTATCGCTGATCGGTGTGAGAAAATTGTGAGGGAAGAGCAGCGCTAGTTGGCACCTCTGAACTTCTCCGGCAAAAGTAGATGTCTTTTCGTCCTCACAATTTCTTCAAAAACATTCTTTATGCTGAATAGGTTGAAGCGGAAGAAATAAATCAGAATTCTCTCTTGCTGAAATAGTCTAACTAAGGAGGATATTCTCATGCTCAACAAAATTTTGGTCGCTTTAGATACGAGTGAAACTTGCACTCATATCTTTGATCAGGCGCTGGCGTTAGCTCAGGCCACCGGGGCTAATCTGACATTGCTAAGGGTGCTAACGCCAGGCGGTGGCTATGGGATGTCGCTACCGTATGCCCCAGGGATCACCGGCTACCCGATGACGATAAATGTCACTGCCTGGGAGACTTATCAAAAAGAGTGTAAAGCATACAAAGAAAGAGGGTGGGAAATACTCTCTAGCTGGTGCAGCCAGGCGACAGCTAAAGGTGTGCGGGCCGAGTTTGATCAGGTTAGTGGAGAACCTGGGCGGGTGATTTGCGATCGCGCCAAAACCGACAACTCTGACTTGATCATCGTCGGTAGCCACGGGCGCAGCGGGCTCAGTGAATTTTTAATTGGCAGCGTCAGCAGCTACGTCATGCACCGTGCCGCCTGTTCGGTAATGGTGGTGCGTAGAACAGCCCCCTTGCTGCTGCCTGAAGAAGCGAGGGAAACCTCTCAGGTATCCGCTGCGTAGTATTTAGCTTTGTAGTAATGTCCTGATCTTCAATAAAATCTGATAGAATAAAGAGAACTCACAGCATTTCTTCTACACATTGCTGAGCCCGACTCACAGCTATATTCGGCAGAAAACAATAAGCCAGATCTACTGCTAGATAACGCTATTCGTCAAAGTTAAATTCTCTTCTCCAGGAAATTAAAATCATGCCAGAACAAAACGCGGCACGACTACATAAGACTGTTCAAAAAGCCCACGCTGATCAGGAAAGAAACGCTGCTCTGAATGACCCGGCGGCGTTTGTTAAGCTTGCTGCTGCGCAGGGAATTTCTCTAGACGCAGAAACGCTAGAAACGCAAATCAGCCAACTGTCTGACGAAGAAGTTGCGGCCATCTTCAATCCGGGCATTCCGCCTCGCCGTCATATCTTTCCTCGCTAGTCCAGGTCTGAATAAACGTATTCGACAGATCAATCGGCACCGGGCAAGGTGAAGTAAACAGTGGTGCCCGCGTCGGGCTCGGAGGCGACCCAAATACGGCCCCTGTGGTTTTCAACAATCTTTTTGCAGGTCGCCAGCCCGATGCCGGTACCCGGATATTCCTCTCTGCTGTGCAGACGCTGAAAGATCTGAAAAATCTCGTCAAAATGCGCTGGCTCAATGCCGATACCGTTGTCCTGCACGCTAAAGCACCAAGCTTCCGTCTGGCGTTCTGCGGAGAGGGTGACCTGGAGCGCTCTGTCAGAAGAACGGTACTTGAGCGCGTTGCTGAGCAGGTTTTGAAAGAGCTGTCTGAGCTGGGAGGGCTTGCCGATAACGGTTGGCAGCGTCTGAAGGGTAATTTCAGCTTGAGCCGCTTCGACGGTAGGCGCAATTTCAGCGGTGATCGCTTGCACAAGCTGGTTGCAGTCTACCGGCTCGTTGGGCTGCTCGCCCGCCCCAACTTTTGCATAGGCCAGCAAATCTTGAATAAGTCGTGACATCCGCTGGCCAGCAGTGACGATATGGTCAACATAGCCGTTCGCCGCGTCGTCGAATTGGGCTTGCTGCGTCAGGGTCAGAAGTTGACCAAAGCCCAAGATGCTCTGAAGCGGCTGCTGTAAGTCGTGAGAGACAACGTGGGCAAAACGCTCTAGCTCCTCGTTTGAGCGTTTTAGCTCGGCGTTCAGGTGCTGGAGCTTGTCTAAGGTCTGATGCCTTTCGATAGCGTAGCGAACGGCCCGGATCAAATCACTCTTTTTGAAGTTTCCTTTGACCAGGTAGTCCTGGGCTCCTTCGTGGAGGGCGGCGATCGCAATTTCTTCATCATCAAGCCCGGTCAGGACAATGATCGGCAGCTCACTGTCGGCTGTATAGATGCCCTTGACAGTCTCTGAGGCGCGGCTGTCTGGCAGGGACAAATCCAGCAAAACTGCATCGAAATGAGTCTGGGCTAAACTGGCGATCGCATCGTCTAGACGCTCTACGTGGGTCACACTGATGTTGGTTTCATCCATCAGAAATTTACAGATTAAATAAGCATCAGCGGCGTTATCTTCAACTAGCAGGACGTTAATCGGCGCATTGCTCACAAGTTACCAGGTGGTTTTAAAGGGGTGCGGTTCGTAACTAAGTAGTGACCACGATTCATTTATTCTACAGGGGGGAGGCTGGCAACTGTTAGCCAAAAGTCCTCAATAGATTCTACTACTTTGACAAACTGCTGTAAGGACACAGGTTTGGTGATAAAGCAGTTGGCCCGCAGCTCATAGCTGCTGAGAATGTCTTCTTCAGCAGCGGAGGTGGTGAGCACCACGACCGGAATATTTTGCAAATGAGGGTCTTCTTTTATCTCGGCGAGGACTTTGCGCCCGTTTTTCTTTGGTAGGTTAAGATCCAGCAGAATCAGGTCAGGACGCGGCGCTTCCTGGTAGGGTGCTACCTGGTTTAAGAAATTCAGGGCCTCAACACCGTCTTCGACAATGTGCAAAGTGTTCGTCACTTTGGCTTTTTCAAAGGTTTTGGCCGTCAGTTTGGCATCGCTAGGAGAATCTTCTACCAGCAGAATGTGGACGGGTACCGTCGCTGCTTTAATTTGCATGTTCAGTCTTAGCCAGCTCTGGTTTACTGGGCAGCGTAAAGTAGAAAGCGGCTCCTTTTTCTGGCGAATCTTCAACCCAAATTTGGCCGCCGTGGCGCTGCACAATCTTACGGCAAATGGCCAGACCAATGCCGGTGCCCGCATAGATTCGCCGCGAGTGCAGGCGTCGAAAAATCTCGAAAATTTGCTCGCGATACTCCGGCTCGATGCCAATGCCGTTGTCGCTCACACAGAACGTCCAGTCTCCTGAGGGCTCGGCGCTTGCAGTAGCTGAAATATGGACATGCGGCGGCGCTTCGGCGCGAAACTTGAGGGCGTTACTGATCAGGTTTTGAAAGAGCTGCTGCACCTGCGATTCATCCGCGTAAACGTCGGGCAGGGGGTCGTGGGTGATCTGGCCTTTGCTTTGGGCGATCGCAAGCTGAAAATTTCCCAAAGCTCGCTTCAGCACGCTCTCGCAAGCAGTCGGCGCAAAGGCTTTCCCTCGACTGTTCAACCGAGAGTAGAGCAGCAAGTCTTTCACGAGCTGCTGCATTCTCAGCGCCCCGTCAACAATGAATTCTATATACTCCTCGGCTTCTCCGTCCAGGCGATCACCATACTCCTGAGCCAGCAGCTCGGTAAAGCTGCTAACGGTGCGCAGCGGCTCCTGCAAATCGTGGGAGGCCACGTAGGCAAACTGCTCTAGCTCGGCGTTGGAGCGCTCCAGTTCCTGCGCTCGCTGCTCTAGTTCTTGGGTACGCGCCTGAACCTGCCCCTCCAGCTTATCGTTGAGCTGCCTGAGTTCGGCCTCTGCCTGCTTGCGCTCAGTAATATCGTTACGGATAGCGACAAACTGAAGCAGCACACCCGATTCACCAACAATCGGCACAATAGTGGTATCCACCCAGTAAAAACTACCGTTTTTCGCCTGGTTTTTGATTTCTCCCTGCCAGACATTCCCGTGGGTAATGGTTTGCCACATTTCCTGGAAAAATTCAGTCGGGTGATGCCCCGAGTTGATCAGCCGGTGGTTTTTGCCGATTAGCTCGCTGCGGCCATACTCAGAAATCTTGCAGAACTGGTCATTGACCTCGTTAATTTGACCCCGAGCGTCGGTAATTGCCAAAAACGATGAGCGATCCAGCGCGAACTTAACATCCGCTAGCTCTTTGAGAGAATCCTTGAGCTGACCCTCCGTTTGCTTACGCCCGGTGATGTCGGTGATGGAGCCCGCCATTCGGGTTGGCTGCTCTGATTCATTCCAAACGGCCTGACCTCGGGCATAAATCCAGCAGTAGTTGCCCTGCTTGGTTTGCAGCCGATACTCTACGTCGTAGGGCGTTTTCTCGGTGAGATGCTGCTGTAGGGCGGCCAGGGTGCGATGGCGATCCTCTGGATGCAGTCTCAATGCGAATTCACTAAATTCGGAGGCGATCGCGCTATCCTGATAGCCCAAAATCGCCTTGAATTGCGGCGAGTAGTACACCTCATCAGTGATCACATTCCAGTCCCACAAACCATCGCGAGACCCCTGAACCGCCAGAGCATATCGCTTCTCGCTTTCTCGTAGGGCTACTTCAGTTTGCTGGAGCTGGTCGATTTTTTCGCGTAGTAAGGCGTTGAGCTGCTTAAGCTCCGCAGCTTGGAGGTTTGATTGAGTCATCGGCAGCTACTCGGTAGACGGGGCGATGGAGTCTTTTTTATGCTTGTTACTGTTCATCGTAGCTCACTGGCAAGGTTCATTGTTTCTCCATTGTTTCACAGGGCGAGCCCTCACGTTTTCAACAACAATGGTTTGTACTATGAAGGTGAAATAGAAAAGGCTTTCTCCGCCTTGAGGAAAAGTGTCATGGGCACAATTAGGCCCCAAAAGAAGATCTACACTCTCGATATGCTTCGCGACGAAGTCAGAGCGCTGGTAGACAAAGGCATTGTGACTCGCCAGGAGCCCATTCATACGCTGTGCCGCTACATTCCGGGCCGTGAATGGGAGCGCTTTGAAATCGAGCTGGAAGAAAACGAGTTTTTGCAGCGCGACCATATTGTTGATTTGCTCAATCATGAAAGCTGGGAACAGGACGCTTAATAGCTACATAGCTGTTTCAGCGAATCGAAGCGACCGCCCTTAAACGTTAACGCCTGGGGCAGTGCCTGGATGGGTATAGTGCCGCTTTAGAGAGTGCTGGGCACCGTAGACATCCATTTCATCAGGATAAGCAGCGTGCTTACCCCACCGGCAAACAGCAGCAGCATCCCCCAGCCGGTCGGATCTTGCCGAATCTTTCGCCACGAGGATTTGAAAATATTGAGAATCATAGCTGTCCTTTGAGGTGAATAGTTTAAAGTAATGAGATGAGAAACTTGTGAAGAACATTTCAAAAGAGATTCAGGGTTTTCATCTTGGTTGAGACCGATGTATCTCAATTTGTGCTCGTAACTGAGCGAGTTCTTGCGCCATATCTAGCACCATCGCAGCGCCAACCAGGTTTAGGCCCAGGTCTCGACGCAGCCGCTGAATTTGCCCAATGCGAGCCACCTCGCGCGAATGTAGGCGATCGCCCATCGGCTCTATCACCCCTAGCTCAATATAAACCTGCACGGTTGTCGTCGAAATCTCAGTAATTTGCGCAGCATACTCAAAGGTATAAAACTGCTCATCTTCGATTGTATTTACAATTCGGGCAAGACCGTCGGAAAAGCTGGTCATAACTTAATTTCCTCTAACTGGATGCGCGGGTTAAAGCTCGTATTCGCTTGAATTTTTTCGTAGTATTCCTGCTCAATCGGGCTTAACGCTTGCGGTATCGCAATCTGAAGCTTGACTAACAAGTCGCTTTGTCCGCCTTTTTGCAGTTTCCAACCTTTGCCACGGAGCCTCAGCGATTGCCCTGCCTGCACGCCTTTAGGAACTTTCATCGTCACGCTACCGTCAGGCGTGGGTACGCTAATCTGCGCGCCGAGTACCGCTTCATCAGGGCGCAGCGGTACGTCACAGACAAGGTTGTTTTTCTCGAATCGAAAAAAGGGATGCGCTAATATCTCAACGGTGAGATACAAGTCACCCCGCTGCCCGGAAAATGGACTGGGCCGACCTTTGCCTTTGAGTCGAATTCGACTGCCTGGTTTTGCGCCGGGAGGAATGCGGACGTTGATGGTTTCGTCGTCGAGCTTTAGCCGTTTTTGGACACCGTGAAAGGCTTCAGAGAAGGTGAGTGCGATCGCCGCTTCAGTATCTGGTGCAGGCGCTTGAGAATGAAACCCGCCCCTATCACC
>JBAQZP010000120.1:0-2499 GCA_049791095.1 Phormidesmis sp. | reverse complement strand
ACACGGTTTGCACCAAAAACCAGCTCATACTCAAAACCTTCACTTCGAGCAGAATGATCGTCGGACAAAGGAGTAACAAGTACGGCTCCGCGAAAGCCTTCATCTTTAATAGCCGTTTTCAGCTTTTCTACTTCCGCACGATCGAAATAGATTCGTTGCTGCTTAGGCTTCCAAATTTTAGCGATCGCAACTTCGGCAATCGACTCGTCAACTGAAGATGCTAACTCAGCAGGGGTAACTAGGCCCCCCAGCCAATTACTACCTACTGACATCTTCTTCTTTGCAGCACTACTCATACAGCAACCTCAACTCGACTGGCCATAACATCTGCGATTTTTCTGATAGGTTTTAGCCCATCATTCTTAGAGTCGTAAACAGAGAGAGGCTGATGAGCCTCTTGAGCGTCCGAGATAGCAGTTCTCAGAGGTATCGGGTCGAATACCTGCATTCCTTCAAACATAGGCAGCTTCAACTGCTCAGCTATCTCATCAATTGCTTCTTTTGCCCTTCTAGCCCCAGAAGTTCGCTTATCAAACATAGTCGGAACAAGTCCCAAGACTTTGAGATTGGGATTAACTTTTCCAGCTATCTCAATGGATACTCTCAGAAGTCCCATCGTTGCCTCTACAGCTTTGTAGTTAGTAGCTAATGGAACGATCAGGTAATCAGCAGCTACCAAACAATTTACGGAAAGCAGTCCGAGGCTAGGAGGCCCATCAATGATAATTGCCTCGTATTGATCGGAAACCTTGCTTATCGCATCGGCTAGTCGATACTCGCGGCGAAGTTCTGCCGTAAGCGATAGCTCTGCTTGAGCCAGCTTCAGGTTTGCAGGAACCAAGTCACACCATTCTGAGGATTCTATCGGAAGAGGTTCAGAATCCATCAAACTATTGTGGATAGTCTTAGGTAGCTCATAAGAATCCAGCCCAAAAAACGTAGTCAGGCTCGCCTGAGGATCCATGTCCGCAGCTAATGTTTTAACGCCTCGCGTTTTAAGTTCATAAGCTAGATTCATCGTAAGTGTCGTTTTACCAACACCTCCAGACATGTTGAAAACGGAAAATACTGTCATAGCTGGGGCCTAATTAAGTTTGAAGCGCAATGACGTGCGACATCGCACGTTCACGAGAGGAAGGCCGACGTGCGACATCGCACGTCTATAGAATTAAGTCAGATGTTATCGCAATTCGCGTAGAGAGTACACACAAGAAAGTAATTTTTTAGGAAAATCCAGTTGCTGAACGAATTATGATTGCCCATCAAAAGTACACCTCCTCCTATTTAAGTTTCAATGAATATATCTACAGAGAAGTCAGCCTGTCTAATGCTTTTTAAGGAGAGGCTTCACTATATGTATACCAGAGTAGAGTAGCTCTTCGTTGATTAACGAGCCTTCAGAGATAGGGGCACTGCGCCTGCGCTGCGTGTAAGAGGAACTTCTTTTTATCTCTTCCCAAAAAAGTTGCTCCCAAAAAGCAAGGGCAAATTTTTTAGTTCTAGCTTTTTGATATTATTATTTAGCTAGAACTCCATGCCTATTTTCAGGATAAGCAAATGCCTCAGAAGAAATGTGGCTTCGGCTTTAGCTGCGCATCTATGATGATGCAGCCTACCTTAGAACCAAAAGACTGTCCGAACTGGGAAACCTGCGGGCGCATCCAAGAATACAGCGCTGATGAAGAAATCGCACTTCAACGAGTCATGGAAGTTGAGGGGGATAGGGTGACTTGCGAATGGATGGTCACCCGGCATCGAGCCGCGATCGCTATGCTGCAACAAAGAGGTCATCATCGGGAAGTTTCTGACTTTGGACTCGCTGAGGAACAGTTAATGATCGCAGAAGCTTTGACCGAGCTTCAGGAAAGTCTATCCGCCTTTGCTCAACGTGACGGTTACATAGCACCAGATGGCATCGAAGCGCATCGCTACAACGTCAAACGCCCCGGTCGTATATATAGGGGCGAAGATGGAAGGTGGTATCAAAACCGCAGAGTGTACTGGTATAACAAGCTGACAGCGAGTAACAGCATCTTTCTAGCTGCTGTACCAGATGAGGAAGTCGAAGATGATTCAGTCAGAGTCATTCACACCAGCCATGATGACGATCCACGCAACGTAGAAAGCCGCCTGGGAATAGAACGACGGAACCGGCTCAAGCAGATTCGTACTCAACTGGGGATTGCAACTGAAGCTATAGATAGAGCTAACGAACTTGCATCTGAACCCTTTGACGATCTCCTATCTCGATTGGAAGCCGAACTATCGGCTTTGCAGCAGCGAGAAACTATCATTGAGGAAGTACCCGCACCAGAGATAGACAACTGAAAAATGTACTACTAGCTGTCGGCCATAGATTTTGCTCAGCAAGCGTTTTATAGTTCTAGCTATTTGTATATTATAAATAGCTAGAACTATAATTCATATTATCAAATGCCTATTCCTAGCTTGCCTCCTTTCAGAAGCTTTCTCTATTCCTACGTCGAGCACCTGCTCACT
>JBAQZP010000119.1:0-67906 GCA_049791095.1 Phormidesmis sp. | reverse complement strand
CTTCCTTTCACCTTTATCTGAGCTGCAACAGCGCATTCTACAACTATTGAATTGCTCTGAGGAGATCTATCTCACGCTGACTGGCTAATTGTTGCGAACTCACCTTTTTTATGCGCGAACCATGAGTGATAATGCAAAGGGATATCAATGTCCATACATCCTATTGAAGAAGCTCAAACTAAACTCCAAGAACTTATGAATGAAGTTGCAGAGTCTCATAAGCCAGTCATCATCACGGGTAAAAATAGTAATGCAGTTCTTATAGATGAGGAAGATTGGTCGAGTATTCAGGAAACTCTCTATTTGCTCTCTGTGCCGGGTATGGGCGAGTCAATCAAAAAGATTATGGCAACGCCTCTTGAAGAATGCGATGAGGACATAGAGTGGTGAAATGGAGAACTGTCAGGCGCTTACTCAAGACGAATTAATATACAGCATCGCCTTGTCTATGAGGTCTTTGAAATAGAGCATACAATCAGAGTCGCAAGAATGTGGACTCACTACGAATAGTCTCTAATTGCAGACTTTAATCGATACTTTGGGCGATCGCATCCACCACCGCCGCAACACTTTCAGCGCTAAGCATGGTGGCATGTCCACCGGGAACGTCATAGGTTTTGATCGCTTGAGCAACGCGATCGCCCCAGCCAAAATTCTCATCGGCATATATCTCCCGGTATGGCTGATCCGCTGCGTCCTGCGCAGGCCCTAGCGCCTTAATCAGAATTACTTTACCGCGTAGCTGTGTTTTTGGCTTGTAACTTTTTTCAGCAAATAAATAGAGCGATCGCACATCTAACCCGAACAAACTTTCTGGCAAAATCCAGCCTTTTTCTGCTTGAGCCTGCCAAAAGCGAAATGCTCTGATTCGGACAGTAGTTTTAGCTTTTTGAATGCGATCGCCCGCCTCATAGCCAACCACATTCACAATCTTTTTCGCTAGCCTGCTAACTGTCTGAGTGACACTGCTCCCTGATGTCTGTCGAAACCGCTGTAGCCGCCGAACGGTAGTATTTACTTTAAATTCAGCCGCGACATCTGGCGCTTCTAACAGCACCGTTAACGCCACATCGCCAGCGGTCTGGAGCTGCAAGGCCATTTCAAAGGCGATCACGCCGCCTGCACAAAGGCCACCGATTAAGTAAGGGCCGTGGGGCTGCACTTGGCGCAGTTCACTAAGGTAATGCGCGGCCATTGTGGGGATATGGCTATGAACAGTAGGAATATTTGGCTCGCTAAGAGGTTTGATGCCGTAGAGGGCGCGATCGCCCGGAAACTGACGCGCCAAATTTACATATAGCCCTATATCTCCATCCGCATCATGCACTAAAAACAACGGCGGCTGAGCAGTGCCAGATCTTAACAAAACAACAGATTTAAAAGCAGCAGATTGTTCATCGTCAGCCGCTGATGCCCGCGATAGAACAACAGCTAATTTCTCTACAGTAGGGCATTCAAAAATTGTCGTTACTGGCAGGCTACAGCCAAACGTCGTCTCAATAGAGTTGAACAGGCGCATTACCAAAAGAGAATGACCGCCCAGGCTAAAGAAATCGTCATTAATGCCAATCGATTGAACATTCAGCACAGCTTGCCAAATGCTTACTAGCTGAGCTTCTAAAGCTGTTCGAGGCTCAATGATTTCTGCTTTCTCACCACTAAAGCTCGGTGCGGGCAGTGCTTTCCTATCTACCTTGCCATTGGGCGTCATCGGCAAAGCAGGCAGCACCACAAAAGCCGACGGCACCATGTAGCCCGGCAGGGTCTCTTTCATAAACGTTTGAAGGTCAGATGCAACAAAGCTTTGTGTCTCAGCCTGTTGCAATACAACATAGGCAACCAATCGCTTTTCACCCGAGGGCGTCTCTTTAGCCACAACAATTTGCTGCTGCACAGACGGATGCTTTTCCAGGCAGCGCTCAATCTCACCTATCTCTATCCGAAAACCTCGAATTTTTACCTGAAAATCTGCTCGGCCTACAAAGGCCAAATGGCCATCGGCAAGCTGGCGCACAATGTCACCCGTTTTATACAGTCGCTCGCCTACCGCGAACGGGTGCGGCACAAAAGCAGCCGCTGTTTTCTCTGGCAAATTCCAATAGCCGCTTGCCAGGCCAAGCCCGCCAATATAAAGTTCTCCAGGCTCTCCGCATTTTACTGGCCTGAGGGTTTCATCTAATACATAGGTTTTTGCGTTTGCGATCGCCCGCCCAATCGGCAACTCCTGTTCTAGATCAAACAGATCAAACCCTTCTGCAACGGGGTCATACAGCGTAGTGGTCACCGTCGCCTCCGTCGGCCCATAGGTATTTAACCAGCGCGGAAAACAACCCATTAGCGATCGCCACTGCGCATAAATTGCCCGAGACGCCTTTTCGCCCCCAACAATCACCAGGCGAATGCTGTCAGCAAGCTGCCGAGGCTGAGCTATGCGTGACAGTCCGCCGACTAGCTCATGCCAGAAAGCGGTCGGCAGATCCAAAATAGTAATCTCTTCGGCAGCGACAAACTGCAAAAAAGCACTCAAAGAAGTGGCAATTTCCTCAGGTCGTAGAACTAAGGTTGCACCAGTGATTAATGTCGGATATAGCTCCTCTACAATGATGTCGAAGCTCATGCTAGAAAATTGCAGCATTCGATCGGCAGCGGTCATTTCAAACGCTGCGGCCATCGCCACCGCATGGTTCACAACGCCCTGATGCTTGACCATCACACCTTTGGGATTGCCGGTCGAGCCAGAAGTATAAATCACGTAGGCCAGATTCTGGTTAGTGATATCAACGGTGGGATTGAAGGTGGGTTGCTGGGCGATCGCATCCCAATCAGCATCAAGCTGAATCGCCGTAGCGTTCGTTGCCGTAGGCTTAGCCAGAGCCGAATGCGTCAGTAGCACAGGCGCTTGGGCATCTTGCAAAATGTATTGCTGACGAGCGGCTGGGTAAGTTGGATCGATCGGGACATACGCGCCCCCAGCTTTGAGCACGCCGAGGATGGCGACAATCATTTCTAGCGATCGCGGCATACTCACGGCTACCAGGCAATCGGGGCCAATACCCAGGCCCATGAGATAATGCGCGAGCTGATTGGCCTTTTGGTTGAGGGCGTTGTAGGTGAGCGTTTGGCTGGCGTGAGCAGACTGGAGGGCGATCGCGTGCCCCGACTTGCGCACCTGCGCCTCAAACAATTGATGAATACACCAGCCCTCTGACTGTACAGCTTCAGTCTGCCAAGCCCAACCCTCTAACACTGAAGGGCTCGCAGCATCATCCAAACCGATCGACATAGCGCTTCAAAATAGACAACGACTAATACCGTAGCGCCCTCTCCCACAAAGCCTTTCAGCTTCAAAAAGCGCACCGCAAGGCACCAGTACTTGATTTGTTTGAAACAGAAATTCTGACTTTTGTTCCCTCAACCGCAGCGAGATCACCCTCTGCTTCACCGGAAGTGGGCTGTGCGGCGAGCCCTTTACGTTAATCAGTGGATAGCTCCCCAGCTTTAAAAAGAAAAAAGGAGAGCCACTTGGGCTCTCCCTACCATCAGGGTGCATCTACATGAACACAGTATGGCATGAAGGGGGTGGGGGGTGGAACCCCCTCTTTGTCCGTATTGTAGAATTTGGGTGTTCGGATAGTAGAATTTAAGGGTTTCTACCAATTTTTTGTCTGTGAGTCGCAGCGTCTGCAATGACAAGGGCTATCCGACTAGCTTTTTGCCCAACAGTTGATTGGTCAGCTTCGGATCGGCCCGGCCACCTGTGCGCTTCATCACCTGACCGACAAAGAAACCCTTCAGCTTCGTCTTGCCAGCCCGGAATTTTGCTAGCTCTTCAGGATGGGCGGCTAGCACCTCATCAATCATCGATTCAATCACATCAGGGCTAGAAATCTGGCTAAGCCCTTTACTCTCCACAATTTCCCTGGGAGATCCGCCTTTTTCCAGCAGTTCTGGCAGCATATCTTTGCCGATTTTATTGCTGATAGTACCGTCTTCAATCAGCTTTACCATTTCAGCCAGAGCTTCGGGGGTCAGCTTAATCTCATCAATGCTGCGCTTTTCGGCATTAAGGTACCCGGCAATATCGCTCATAATCCAGTTGACGACAAGCTTGGTGTCCGCACCGGTCGAAATCGCCTTTTCAAAATACTCAGCCACCGCCCGATCGTCTGTCATTACGCCTGTGTCATAGGCCGAAAGTCCCAAATCCTCTTCGTAGCGTTGGCGTTTAGCCGCAGGCAGCTCAGGCAGCTCATCTGTCCAAGCTTTTAGCTGGTCGGCAGACACCTCAATCGGCGGTAAGTCAGGCTCTGGGAAATAGCGATAGTCGCTCGCTCCTTCCTTCATCCGCATACTTTTGGTGCGCTGCGATCCTTCTTCCCACAGGCGGGTTTCCTGATAAATGGGTTCACCCGCTTCTACAGCAGCGATTTGTCGTTCAATTTCATAGTCAATGGCTTTGGCGATCGCACTAAAGCTATTCATATTCTTAATCTCGACCTTGGTGCCAAATTTCTCTTGACCCACGGGCCGCACCGAAATATTCACATCGCAGCGCAGCGATCCTTCCTGCATGTTGCCATCGCCCACGCCCAGGTAGCGAATAATCCGCCGAATTTCTTCTGCATAAGCTGCCGCTTCTTCTCCCGAACGCATATCCGGCTCGGATACAATCTCGATTAACGGCACGCCCGCCCGGTTGTAATCTACTAGTGAATAAGCAGCCCCGGACAAATCGCTGCCAGCATGAACCAACTTACCGGCATCTTCCTCCATATGCAGCCGCGTCACGCCAATGCGCTTACGCACGGGCTCGCCATCTTTGACAATCTCAATTTCTAGCCAGCCATGCTCCGCAATCGGCAGGTCAAACTGAGAAATTTGGTAATTCTTCGGCAGGTCAGGATAAAAGTACTGCTTGCGATCAAATTTGCTATAGGGCGCAATTTGACAGTTCAGCGCCAGCCCTGCTTTCACTGCGTATTCCAACACCTTTTCATTCAGCACGGGCAGCACCCCCGGCAAACCCATTGTCACCGGATCTATATAGGTGTTTGGCTCGGCCCCAAAGGCAGCGGAGCTGGTAGAGAAAATCTTAGTCTCCGTGCTGAGCTGACAGTGTGTTTCCAACCCAATAACAGCTTCATATTTGGAGGTAGTAGGCGTTCTTGCAGGCGCAGCGGCAGTCATAAAGGCTTCGTTAGTGCGTAAGTAAAGTTTGTATAAACAGGCATTACACCCGTCATTGTATCCCGATCGCTAGCAGTTGGAACGCGGGCCAGAACAATGCTTAATCGATGTCGCTAATCGATAGACAACAGAAAATCGCAGAAGGTATCAAGCTGGCCCACCAGCGACTGATAGCAGTTCTCTAATATTTGGAAGTTATCATCAATTTTCTTGGGTTCCAGCCGGTAAGCGTAGTTGCTGCGAACGACATGACGAAAAGACAGATACTGCTCAAGCGCCCGAAAAGTCTGCTCGTCAATCACAGCCTCGCGCGCACCGGGGATGTTAGCAGCCATCTGCTCCAGCAAGTCTTTGTGCCAGCGCTCAGATTTCTTGTCTAAACTTCTATCTACTTCGCGGGCTATTTGCTGAAATATTTTCTCAAACCCGGTATAAATTCCGTGCAGGCCAAGGCTTACGGCCATCCAGTACGCACTTTGCCCGGTTTTTCTAGCGACGTCTAGTTGCGATCGCGTTTGATCATATTGCGCTTCAATATCTCCTAGTTCTCGTTTAATTCGACCAATCAAAGAGGTATAGCTAGCCATAGATCGCCAATCTTCTCGTAACGTATCGCTAACTGGAGCGTCTGATCCTAGCGTTAATCCCTGATTTAGAATGTATGCGCTGAGGCTAGGCGGCGCTTCTTCAATTCGCACCAGATCTATACTGAATTCTTCGACATCTGTCATTAATCTGCTCAGAGCTATGAAATAGGCTTTGGTAGGCAAGTTCCACACAGCCAAGTCGATATCTGAGCCCATATGGATGTCGTTGACCGACAGCATAGAACCGAACAGCACCACTTTGGTTGCGCCAAATTCCGACTTAAGGATATCGGCCAGGGCTTTGGCTTGGGTTAGACCGGCTTGATGGCGTTTTTGCAGGCGCGATCGCATGTCATCTTTCTGCCGCTGCCTATGCGCCACATAAGAGCGAAACTTATCAGAACTAATTTTTGCGACACTAGCGGCTTCCATACCCAAAATTATACAAGCCGCTTCCTCACGGCACTGTTCGCAATTACCTCACTGCAAACTGCTGCTAAAAATTGTTGCTAAAGCGAAGTCGTTACGAGTATAATATAGAAGTTCAACCAGGGCCAGTTATTTCAGTCCAGCGTGAGACAATTGCTAAAAAAATAGTGCGCTATCATTAGCCATCACGACTGTTCTGAAGCGTCCTTTACAGATCTTCTCTAAAGACGTTCAGCCCCCTCTAATCTGGAGACTCTTATGGTTTCAACAACTGCTAAACCTGCCTTTTATCCCACTCGGATAGACCTACCGCTAGACACTCGCAAGCCGGTAGCAGAGATGCTCAATACCACGCTTGCCGCTACCACCGACTTACGCACCCAAACCAAGCAAGCCCACTGGAACGTCAAAGGCAAAGACTTTTATCAACTACATCTGCTATTTGATGAGATGGCAGGCGAGCTAGAAGAATACAGCGACATGCTTGCCGAGCGAGTCACGGCCCTTGCCGGTACTGCCATGGGCACCGTCCGCATTGCCGCTAGCGCATCCATTTTGCCCGAGTACGACTTCGACGCGGTCGGTGGCATGGAACATGTCGCCGCCCTGGCAGATCGTTATGCAGCCTATGCCAAGCATCTCCGCGAGGGCATTGACAAAGCTGATGAGCTAGGCGATCAAGACACCAACGACCTCTATGTCGAAATCTCTCGGACTATCGACAAGCGCCTATGGTTCCTAGAAGCTCATCTAGTAGGCTAGGGTTCGCGCCATCACCAGTAGCTGCTTGAATGAAAATTTAGCCTAAGTGAAACGAGGAAGGTTCTAACCATAGACTTCCTCGTTTTTTATATAAACGTATCTGTGTAGGTGAATACTTCTGTCGAATTCTATGTGTGCAGATACTGTAGCTGTTGCAACCCAGTTTGAAGACTGAAATCGTCACAGTTATGCCCAAATTTTCGAGACGGCGGCTGATCGGGTCGGCAGGTGCGATCGCAGCCAGTAGCATTCTCAGTCATAGCTGCGCCTCAGCCCCCCAAGCCGAACCGATCCAAAGCACGCCCTGGCTCAGCAGTCCCAATGGGCCAGAAGTGAACACCGTCAGGCTAGGCTACATTGCCCTCACCGACGCCGCCCCGCTGATTGTCGCCCAAGAGAAAGGCCATTTTCGTAAATATGGCTTGGATAATGTAGAGATTATCAAACAAGCCTCTTGGGGCACAACCCGCGATGAGTTGGTGCGCGGTGGCGCAGCGGGCGGTATTGATGGGGCACATATTTTGACCCCTATGCCCTACCTGATGACGACGGGCGCTATTACCGGCGGTGAACCGCTGGAGATGAATATTCTGGCGCGGTTGAATGTGAATGGGCAGGGAATTTCGCTAGCGAATATTTACAAGTCGCTGAAGGTAGGCACGAAAGCTAACCGGCTAAAAGATGCCGTAGAGCTGGCGAAAACAAAAGGGCCAGGGCGATGGCTAAAGGTGGCGATGACGTTTCCAGGCGGTACTCATGACCTGTGGATCCGCTATTGGCTAGCGGCTGGGGGCATCGATCCAGACAACGACGTGTCGATGTATGTGGTGCCGCCGCCGCAAATGGTGGCGAATATGAAAACCGGGACGATGCATATGCTGTGTGTCGGTCAGCCGTGGAATGCTCAGCTCATTCGGCGCAATGCAGGACATTCGGCGCTGACGACGGGCCAGCTATGGTTAGATCATCCCGAGAAGGCGCTGGCCCTGCGAGCGGATTGGGTGAGGCGGCATCCTCGGGCGGCAAAGGCGATGCTGATGGCAGTGCTAGAAGCGCAGATATGGTGTGATCAGATGGCCAATAAGAAAGAGATGTGCGAGATTATTGCAACTCGCCAGTATTTTGGGGTGCCCGCTGAGGACATCTTGGAGCGGGTGAAAGGTAATTTTGACTTTGGCAATGGAGAGGTTTTGCAAGAAAGCCCCTACCGGATGAAGTTCTGGCAGACCAGTAAATCGGGTGATAATGCGTCTTATCCTTACCAAAGTCACGATTTGTGGTTTTTGACTGAGAATATTCGCTGGGGATATTTGCCGCCAGATACTGACATGCGATCGCTGATTGCCACAGTAAACAGAGAAGATTTGTGGCGAGAAGCTGCGATCGCCATCGATCAAGTCAATGCCATTCCCAAAAGCACCTCCAGAGGCATTGAAACTTTCTTTGACGGTGTCCAGTTCGACCCTCAAAAGCCAGCCGACTATCTTAACCGTCAGCCCATTAAAAAAGAGGCATCATGACCGCTCGCAAAAAACGCAATCAAAGCACTGGCTGGTCGAGGCGGCTGCGGTTTGGCAAACTCACGCTAAAGCAAGCCATATACAAAACGCTAGAGGTAACGCACCACGACGATTTGGCAGGCAGAATTTTTGATGCCTTTATGATCTCGCTAATTTCGCTAAATGTAGTCGCCTTTGCCTTCGAGACCGTTTATTCAATCTCTATTCCCTACAAAAGCTACTTCAACAACTTTGAGACCTTCTCGGTGATTGTATTCACCGTCGAGTATTTTTTACGGCTGTGGACTTGCACCCTGGCGAGGGGATACCGGCATCCGGCTTGGGGCAGACTCAAATTTGTTTTAATGCCGCTATCGATTATTGATGTACTCTCTATTTTACCCTTTTTCTTATTTACCTTTTTCCCCAACCTGGTGTTCGTCCGCGAAATCCATCTGCTCCGGCTGGCCCGGCTGCTAAAAATTGGTCGCTATTCTGAATCGATTAGAACCCTGGGGAAAGTCGTAACGGCCAAACGTCACGACCTGCTCTCTGCCACGTTTACCGTATTTACCCTGCTGATGTTCTCCGCGAGTCTGGTTTATTTTGCCGAACATGCCTCTCAACCAGAGCTATTTTCTAGCATTCCGGCTTCTATGTGGTGGTCTGTAGTTACCCTCACCAGCGTTGGCTATGGCGATGTGTACCCGATTACCCCGATTGGCAAGCTGTTAGGCGGCGTAATTGCGGTACTCGGCCTCGGGCTGGTCGCCTTGCCTACCGGCATTTTAGCCTCTGGGTTTGCCGAAGAGGTTCAGCGCAATCGCAGTCAGCCTACCTGCCCTCATTGCGGTAAACATCTGCACTGAGCACATGAGCACATCGGCCCACAATATAATTTAGCCGATACGATTGAGCCGGTATGATGAAGCTATGAAACCTAAGCTTGCGGCCATTTCTCTGTTTCTAACGTCCTTCGTTAGCATTCTCTGCTTTGTTGCACCTGTACATGCCACGAGCTACGCACCTGGTGAAGATGCTAAGGAGCGCGTTCTCTTCGAGCAGGCGATGCAAGCGGTGCAAGCGGTGCAAGAACAGGTGCAGGCAGAAGAAGCCGCGCTGATAATTATTCGCCCAGTGAGTGATTACTCGCGCCCAGATCCTTACAGGCTAATAGCCGCCGCTAGAAGTAAACAGGCTAAGTGGATGAGAGATCATTCAGCTTTTGCGCGATCGCCCAAGCTACCCTTCACGCAAATCAATCGCTGGGTCATGGCGGCGCTACCAACAAAATCAGATCAGCTACAAACAAACATTCGTCAGCTACCCACCCGGTTAAAAGGAACAGTTGCCAGCGTCATCTACCCGCCTATCGCCAGAGTTCGCCTACAGATTGAGCAAGCAAAGCAGCAGGTAAAAGAGAAAACCAGTCGTTGGTTGAGGCAAGTAGGTGCAAAAGCTAACCAGGCTGCTGAACAATTGCAATAGTCGGTTGACGCAATTTCTATCGCTGTGGTGAGGGGCAATTGCTGGCTATACTCTAGCATTTAGCGCACACCTTATCAGCAGTAGCAGTATCCGATGAATTACTCAATATCAGATAGTCTTTTCAATGGCTGGAGCAGTATTTCTCATACGCTAATAGCAGGCACACTGACATATATAGGATTAATTGTTTGGCTGCGGGTGTCTGGTAAGCGCACCTTATCTAAATGGAACAGCTTCGACTTTGTCATAACCATTGCTTTTGGCTCTATTCTGGCCAGTGCTTTGCTCACTAAAAGTACTGCTTTTGCTCAGGCGATGGTAGGCATTGGCCTGTTAGTAACCTTTCAGTATATGATTACCTGGCTGTCGGTACGCTCTGGCGTTGTGCAGGCGATTGTGAAAGCTGAGCCCAGTCTGCTGGTGTTTAAAGGAGAAATGCAAAAGGAAATCCTTGTGAACCAAAGAGTAGCAGAAGGAGAGATCCTCGCTGCTATTCGGCTGAATGGGTGCGCGAGTGTTGAAGATGTTGATGCGGTTGTTTTAGAAACTGATGGAAGCTTTAGCGTTATTAAGAAAGTAGACCTGAGCAACGCTTCGGCGATGAGAGATGTCCAAGGGTTTAGGGATAGCGCGATCGCCTACGCAAATGGTGACAAGCGTTAGCAATCGAGCGGCCAAGATAGCCATGCCACAAGGGTATGAGTACCCTCATGCAGCAATCAGATATCTATTGATTATTCATAGGAGGTCTCTCCAATGATGACTGCGCTACCGGGGAAAGACAACTTTTGACAGATTTTGCGCAAGTGCATTCGTTTATACAATCTGCACGACAGTTCAACTTAAAAGGAACCTCGATTGATGAAAAACATGCTCAGCTATCTAAAGAAAGCTTTCGTAGCAGGCTTGATTGGCGTTATTTTGTGGGGCGTCAGCACGCCCGCCTATGCTGCTGACGCAAATGATTACTACAAAAATGAGCGCGGCCAAATGCAAACGACTGAGCGCTACGACAAAATTCAGCGCGAGAAGGGTGGCATGAACAACTTTGATGATGTCGATCCCAGACGGGATACTACCGAGGCAGACGCAAAGGCTCAAACCCTGATGGACACGGCAAAGCGTGTGAGGGCGCAAGATGCTGACCCGCTAGAGTCCGTGAGAGAAGCCGTCACTAATGTAAAAGATAATGTGGGGGAAACCGCCAAGAATTTGAAGGAAGACGCTGATAGCCAGTTGAGTAACGTCAGCAACAAGGTAGATGCCGCTACTGATCGCGTCGGCAACCAGGCAAACCGTGCTGCAAATCGACTAGGCGAGAGCGTTGATGAAACCAACGCCACATTTGACAATAGAGTTCAGCGTGGTCTTAATAATGCAGGCAACGAAGTAGATGCAGCTACTGATCGGGTTAAAAGCAAAGCAGGCCGTGGTGACTATCAGCTTAAATAAACTGATGAACTAGCGCTAGCTTGTGATCCTTAAATTGTGATCTCAGCAATAAAGAAGGACATCGGCGCTGCTAGTGTCCTTCTTCCTTCTATACCTATGGAGTTCTATGCCTATGGAGAAGGAGGCAATAGCTCAAGGGTGGATGGAACGCCTTCTGAATCAGACGCGCTTCCAGAAGTATTTTCGGAAACGCCAGAAGCAGCCGGATTGGGGCGACGAGGCGCT
Organism: Phormidesmis sp.; assembly: GCA_049791095.1. Taxonomy (GTDB): domain Bacteria; phylum Cyanobacteriota; class Cyanobacteriia; order Phormidesmidales; family Phormidesmidaceae; genus Phormidesmis. The sequence goes on along the minus strand of JBAQZP010000119.1, from coordinate 56,277 downwards.
TCTATTTGGCGCAACGTAGTTTGCCAGTTGCCGATTCTGACCTGGGCGGGGGCGTAGGCTTCGGCCTGCTCAGGAATTTGGCCCGCTAGGGAAACAGCTCCTTTCAAGTCTCTGTTAGAAAGCGTTTCGGCCTGTCGTAACAGTGCCCAGCTCCAGTCATTGATTTGGCTGTCAGCGCGATCGCGGCTATCACTCTGCCTCGGCACCCGCTGGGCAATCTCGATCGCCTCGCTGAGCGCCGCCGCATCTCCACGCACGGCCACATTCACCGCTTCTGACAGGCGCGATCGCCCGTCTACTTGAGTTTGCCACTCAGCCACATTATCCTGCGCTAGTCCATACAGGGCACGGCCCTTACCGATACGATTGGCGATCGCGATCGCCCCTGGCAAATCTCCAGAATTCGCCCGCTGCCGCGCCTGATCTAGCACCGGCTGATCTTCAATTCGCTGAATTCGCTCCGTCCAGTTATCAATTCGCTCTCCAGCTTCGCCCCCCAGCGTCCGGCCAGAGGCGATCTTACGCGCTTCTTGAATTGCCGCCCGCAAGTTATCGGGCGTGCCAACTGCCGCTAGCCGATCTGCTCGCTCCAATATGGGCCGATCTTGAATCGTTTCCAGGCGCGTTTGCCACTGATTTATCTGGCCGCTGGCCTCGTCCCATTGAGGAGAATCGCGCGAAACTTTGTTGGCTACTGCGATCGCAGCCGTCAAATCAGCCGTACTGCCGCGACTGGCCCGCTCTTGCGCTTGCTGTAACAGCGAAATATTTTGCAGCTCGCCCTGCCATTGCGCAATCAGCTTTTGGCCTTGGGCATAGCGAGGCCGGTCTTTGCCCAGAGTTTTCATCCGATTAATGGCATTTTCCAGGCCGCTGGCATTGTCGGCCCAAGCCTGCTGATAAGCGCTGACAAAAATTTGGAAATCCTCTATTTCCTTTGTTATCCCGGTATCTCTGGGGATTGCATCAAGCATGGCCTGCGCCTTAGAAAGCTGCCGATCTGCCAAAAAGTCTTCACCCGCCTGTAGCATTTCTTTGGCAATGTTCTTACGCTCAGCTCGCGCCTCTGCATAGAACACGCTGTCTTCGTCGATTTCTTTTAGCTGTTTCAGCGCTTCTACAAAGCCCTTTAAAGTGCCTTCTTTGGCCAGTCCTAACGCCTTAGAAAGAAGGCGGCTATCGTCGCGGGCACGGCTGATCAGCTTCGTCAGCTCGTTGTACTTTGTCGTAGACCAGTACTTGTTAGGCACATCTAACAAATTTACCGACAGGCTAAATGCAGCGGCAAAGTCTTTACTTTTGAGCTTAGAAACTGCGCCATCGAAGTAGCCTTTGCCTTCCTTCCAAATTTCTTGCCAGCGCTCAATCCGGGCTTCTACTACTTTCGCCGCTGCCGTTTTGGCTGGAATTTGCTGAGCTGCCGTCATCGCTTTTTCTAGCTCGCCCGCTTCAAAAAAACGCTCGGCTAAATCGAGCACCTGGTCAGCCCAGCCCTCAATCCGGTTGTTGATGTCATAGCGCAAAGGGTGGTCTTCGGGCAACTGATCGACCAGGGCGATCGCCGCTAGCAGATTTTTCACATCGCCCTGTTCGGCATAAGCCTCAGCGCACTGAAGCCGCAGCGAAGCGGACGCCGTCGGCCAAAAAATTGCGCGACAGTTCGGCAGGTTTGGCACCCGAAACAAGCTCACCATCGCCGTTGCACCCGCCGCGCTCAGCACGCCAAACACAACCAAAACAAATATCGGCCAGCTCCGCAGCCAGCGCATCTTCAATAAAGCGGTAGACATTTGGGCAAATTGACCTGCCTGGGCATCTTCAGCGCTCTGAGTCTGCCCGGCTACGTAGTCAGAAACATCAGCATAGGGGCCAGTCGGCAAAGTTTCTGACGCGCCTGACGTTCCTGACGCGCCTGATACTCTGGGCGCATGACTGGCGCGCCCTCGGCGAGATGAGCTTTTAGGCTGGCCGTTCTTGTTATCGCTGAATTGGGGGGACGGTTGCAAAGCGGCGTCACGGTTGGGATGGCTCGCCCGAGGGCGGTAAAAATTATCACTGGCAGCGTCGCCATGAGAAGAAACCGATGGCCGATTTGGGACACTGTCACCATCCTCGTATTTCGATGCCATAGCTTTCCTAAAGGTCGAGCAACACCAGCCTATTGTAACCATTGAGTGAGCTTACCAAAGTATCACAGTGGCTACGCTAAGCAATCAGCGAATTCTCAATACCTTTACAGGCGCTCCGGCTTCAATCTGGGTTTCCCCCTGAGGTAATACGCCCAAACCGCTGGTGTTGGGCAAGTTTACCAGGTTGCCCGAGCTATGACCACCGGCTGCCTGGCTAAATTCATATCCCGCCGCCCCGGCCACTAGCTGGCCCCACAAGTAAGTTTCTCGCCCGCCGCCAGAGTGCAGCGTCGTGAGCGCCTTGGCCCACACAAACTCGGGTGACCAAGGCCCTTGCCGCCCAGAAAGCTTGGCGATCGCACCCGCCACAAACCGCCAAAACCCCACCATTGCCGAGGCTGGATTGCCTGGCAGCCCAAAATACAGCTTTTCCCCAGCAGACTGAGCGGCGTCAAAACTTGCCACTGTCAACGGTTTACCTGGCTTGACGGCCACCGAGCGGATATGGATGGTCGCCCCCAATTCAGCCAGCACATCGTCAACATAGTCATAATCGCCAACTGACACCCCGCCCGAAGACAGCACCATGTCTGATTGAGAAAGGGCTGAGGCGATCGCCGCCTTGACTGCCTCACGATCGTCCGGCACAATGCCTAGCGGCACGGGTACCGCCCCCGTCTGGGCCACCAGCGCCCAGAGCGCATATTGATTGGAATCAACAATTTGCCCCGGCTGCAAAGGCTGGTCAAGCCTGGCGAGTTCATTGCCTGTAGAAATAACCGCTATTCGAGGTCGCCGGTAAACCAGCACCTGGCGCTGCTGAGCGGCTGCGAGCAGGGCAATCTCGGCAGGCCCAATCGTGCGGCCCAGGGCCAGCAGTTCATCGCCCGCTCTGGCATAGCTGCCCTGCTGCCGCACAAACGACTGCCACTCTGGCACCTGCAAAATGCTAACGCGATCGCCTTGGCGCACTGTCTCTTCTTGCATCACCACCGTATCCGCCCCCGGTGGAATCATCGCTCCGGTCAAAATTCGCGCCGCCTGCCCCGACTCAATCGCTCGACGGGGCCGCGTCCCTGCCGGAATTTCTTCCACCACCTGCAACGTCACTGGCGCAGTTTTGACATCCGCCTGCCGCACCGCATACCCATCCATCGCCGAATTGTCCCAATGGGGGAAATCCAGTTGACTCAGCGCAGGGGCAGCCACCACCCGGCCCAGACAAGCCGATACCTCGCGAGTATCAACAGCTTCCATCTCGGAAATGGGCACCGCCAGCGTCAAAATTAACCGTTCAGCTTCAGCCGCAGAGAACATAATAGTATAGAGAAAATATGAAAGGCCAAGAAGCAATCGGGTGTCGCCAGGCGCAATATTACCAGACAGATCTTATCGCCTATTCTCTGCTGCCAACTCAATTATGCAAACAGCCCCTTCTCGTCGTAGCGATTCGCCGCCCCAAAGCCCCCAGCCGTCTTTAGCGCAAACGCTGCGATCGCGCCGTCAACGTCTCAGCCAAATCATCGACTTCCCCGTCTTGCTGTGGTCTGGCACTGCCAAACCTCGAAACTTCGCAGCCAACAGCTATCCCTACCGCGCCAGTAGCCATTTCCTGTATTTTGCGGGCCTCCCTTTACAAAACGCCGCTATCCGCATCGAAGGCGAACAGCTCACTCTATTCATGGACGACGCCACGCTCGACGACGCCCTCTGGCATGGCCCTGAACCCAACCGAGATGAGATTGCTCAACAGATTGGAGCCACTGCCGCTTATCCACTCAACAGGCTAGAAGATTTGGCGACTGGCACGGCGACCCTGGGCGATCACGATGAGACAGTTAAAGCGCTAGAAAGAGCCCTGTTACGGCGGGGAATCGTAATTCCGCGTCATCACCCTCGGGGCGATCGCACGCTCGAAAAGGCAATGGTGCAGCTACGCATGATTCAAGATGAGGGGGCGATCGCGGCCATCCGTCAGGCGATCGCCGTCTCTGTGCAGGCCCACAAAGCTGGCATGACCGCAACCTCCACCGCGACTACCGAAGCCCAAATCAGAGCGGCGATGGAAGCCGTGATCGTTGGGCATGATATGACCTGCGCCTACGGCAGCATCGTCACTGTCGCTGGCGAAGTATTGCACAACCACCACTATCACAATCCCCTGAACTCAGGCGATTTATTGCTGGCCGATGTCGGCGCAGAAACCGCCAGTGGCTGGGCCTCTGACCTGACCCGCACCTGGCCCGTAAGCGGCCAGTTTTCAGCCACGCAGCGAGCCATCTACGACGTTGTGCTAGCCGCTCACGACTTTTGCATAGAAAAAGCCAGGCCGGGTGTGGAATATGCCTATATACACCAGATTGCCTGCCAAATTATCGCAGCCGGTCTGGTAGATGTTGGCATTTTAAGGGGCGATCCTGAAACGCTGGTAGAGCAAGACGCTCACGCCCTGTTTTTCCCCCACGGCGTTGGGCATCTGATGGGGCTAGATGTGCATGATATGGAAGATTTGGGCGATCTGGCGGGCTACGCAGAGGGCCGCGAAAGAAGCGATCGCTTTGGCCTGGCGTTCCTGCGGCTGAACCGGCCTTTGGCAGTCGGCATGGCTGTCACGATTGAGCCCGGTTTTTATCAGGTACCAGCGATTTTGAACGATCCGCAGCGGCGCGATCGCTACGCCCACATGGTCAATTGGGAGCGGTTACAACAATTCTCTGACGTGCGCGGCATTCGCATAGAAGACGACATTCTCATCACCGAAATAGGAAACGAAGTCCTGAGCCAAAAGTTACCCACGGCTGCCAGTGACATTGAAAGTTTGGTGACCAGGTAGTTATCGCTGCCTGAGGCTAGATATTACTGCCGTCTTTGTCCCTGCGTCCGAAGGCTTTATGCGCGTCACAGCCCAACCTAACCCCAGTAGGCCCAGTCCCAAAGCCAAAAATCCCATATCCCAGGCGAATTCATTTGGCCCCGGCTTAACATGATGAATGCCTAACAGTTGGTGGTCAATCAAGCCCTCAACAAAGTCGAACAGACCTGCACCCATCAGCAGCGAGCCCAAAAACACGGGCGTTGACTTTGAAACATCCTCTTTTTTGCTAGCTCGCCAAAGCAAACCAATCCCAGCCAGCGTCAACAGCCAGTCTAGTAAGTGAAACAGACCATCTCCCAGCGTGTTTAACGCTAGCCCAGCAACTGTTTGGTCGGTTTCTACATTCGTAAACATGTGGTGCCATTGCAGTAGCTGATGAATGACAATGCCATCAAAGAAGCCAGACTGGCCTAATCCTAAAACAATGCCAGCGATAATCAGGGGTCTGCGATTCGGCGATACAACCGCGTCGGATACCTTGGTCATAGGTTTCTAAACCTAGCAGTACCCTCAAACTTTGAAGCACAGCGCAATTTAGAACATCTCCCTTTTGAGGGAAGCCCCAGCGCTGAAAACAAAGCTTTTCTGGACATCAAGGATGAGGCTGAAAGTGAGTGAACAATCGCACAATTAATCTGGTCTATTTGCGAGCCTATGACTATCACTTCGACTCATTTGCTTTCCCGTCTGGGCGGTTCGCAACAGAAGCCGCTGACAGGAGACAGTACAAAAGAACCTTTAGAGGACTCAAGCTTGCTCCTTGACAAGGCCATTAGTATTGCTAATCAAGCGGCTCGCGAAGCAGCATCCGCCGACTGTATAGGCGGCTTTCCAACCGCAGGATTCGAGCGATTGGGCCAGGCTGGTTTTTTATCTGCACCGCTACATCCTAACTATGGCGGCTATGGGCTTGGTTTCCAATCTCATCAAAGCGAACTATTGCTGCAAATTCTCACGCAAATAGGGCGCGGCAATCTCTCTATAGGTCGCATTTATGAGGGCCATGTCAACGCGCTACAGCTTGTTCAAACGTTTGGTACCCCTCAGCAAGTGCAGGGCTATGCCGAAGATGTTCTGGAAGGGAAAGCCTTTGGGGTGTGGAACGCTGAGGCCGAAGATGGCGTTAAACTGGTACCGATAGAAGGCAATCGCTATCGGATAGAGGGCAGCAAAACTTTCTGCTCGGGTTGTGGCTACGTACAGCGGCCTTTTGTCAATGGCGCGCTGCCGGATGGCCAGTGGCAAATGTGCATTGTGCCGATGGAGAAAGTTGACGTGGCGGTCGATCCAAATTGGTGGCAACCTTCTGGAATGCGCGCATCGGCTAGCTACAGGGTCGATTTTAGTGGAGTAGAATTGACCAAAGCTGATTTGATTGGTCAGCCTGGCGATTATTTCCGTCAGCCATGGCTCACGGCTGGGGTCATGCGGTTTGCAGCCGTACAGCTAGGGGGCGCAGAAGCGCTGTTTGATGCGACCCGCGCTTATTTACAGGGGATGAACCGGATTGACCATCCGCATCAGCAGGCTCGGTTGGGGCAGATGGCGATCGCACTCGAACAGGGTAGGCTTTGGCTCCAGGGCAGCGCTCAGCAAATAGAACGCTATGCCCCGATTTTTGGTGGCTTGCCCCAGCCGTCAAACGCCCCGCAGCCAGATAGCTCACAATTAGTGAGCTATGCCAACATGGTGCGCACCGCAATAGAACAGATTTGTATCGATATGATGCAGCTATCTCAGCGCTGCATTGGCACCAATGGCCTGTTGCCTCCTCACCCAATGGAACGCATTATTCGAGATTTAACGCTGTACTTACGTCAGCCTGCGTTTGATATTTCCTTAACAAGCGTTGGTTTGCATGTGCTTCAACAAACCAAACCAGCGTGTGAGCTATGGTCATAGCTGCAGATCAGCCGTTGCATACCGCTATTGAATCTTTGCCGCTGCGTTCAGCCGAGGAAGCGTTTGCAAACTGCCAGCGGGCGGTGGTGGTGGCACCTCATCCCGATGACGAAACGCTGGGGTGTGGCGGCGCGATCGCCCTGCTTTGCCAGCGCTCAATCCCAGTCTACATACTCGTCATCAGCGACGGCGCAAAATCTCATCCCAATTCCAAACGCTACCCGGCAGCCGCGCTCAGGCAGCTTCGTGAGCGTGAAACCTATGCTGCCGCGAATCAGCTAGGCGTTTTAAGCGCATCTGTCACCTTTTTACGCTGGCCAGACACTGCCGTGCCGGGTGCTAACAGCCCAGACTTCTCGATTGCTGTCAACCAGTGCAAGCAATATCTTCAAGCGCGATCGCCTTCTCTAATATTTGTCCCCTGGCAAAAAGATCGGCACTGCGACCACCGCGCTACCGGAGAAATTATCCAGCATTGTCTACAAGACAGCCCAAACCCACCTGAACAATTCATTTACACCATTTGGGGAACCCCCGCAGCCGGATTGCGCACGCTGCCGCCCGGTGAAACCGGATGGCGACTCAATATTCACTCAGTCGAGGCGCTCAAACGCCAGGCTGTCATGGCGCATCGCTCGCAAACAACAAACCTGATTCAAGACGATCCGCACGGGTTTCGCCTGACGCCAGCAATGCTTAACAATCTTATTCAGCCTTGGGAAACTTATTTGGAGGTTCAGTAGTGTCACAGTCTCAGCCATCTTCAGCAGCAAACTCAAACCAAGCCTCTTTGCCACCTAGCTATTTTGAACAAATGTATGCGGCGAATATCGATCCTTGGGACTTTGAAACTAGCGAGTACGAAGCGAAAAAGTACGCGGCAACGTTAGCTGCTTTGCCTCAAAAGAAATACCGTTCTGCCCTAGAAATTGGGGGTTCTATTGGGGTTTTGACTGAAAAGCTGGGCGATCGCACCGAGTCTCTTCTCTCTGTCGATGTTTCAGAAACCGCACAGCATAGAGCAAAAGAGCGCTGCCAGCACTTGAAGCATATTAAATTTGAGATTATGCAGTTTCCCCATCACTTTCCCTCTCAAACCTTCGACTTAGTCATCGTTTCAGAAGTGGGCTACTACTGGAGTACAACAGATCTGCCCATAGCGCAACAGCAGATTGCAACGCAGCTAGAACCCGGCGGACATCTGCTGCTGGTGCATTGGACACCCTACGTAGCGTCTTACCCACTGACAGGTGATCAAGTGCATAACGCCTTTTTGGCGCAGGCGGGTGTTTACTGGCGATCGCTAGTCTCTCAGCGAGAAGAGCGGTATCGACTGAACCTGCTTGAGCGCTTGTAAAACACCCTGTAAATAGCATTGGTTAAGCGACTCACTGGTCAGCCTTGAGAACGTTTTTGTCTGCTGTCTCAGCGTCTGTACGCGGTGGCGTAAATGCATATTAGCTAAGCTGATTTCTGTATTTGCTTGCACCTCGCCTCTAACATCCTCTTGTTGCTGACGTTCAATCGCTTCTACTAACTGCCCAAAAGTCGCGGCTCCCTCGATTGTTTCACGTAGCTGCGCTGCCGGTAACTTCAAACACTGACTCAACAAACCAGTTCTTTGGGCGTACTCGCGCACTACAAAGCCATCGCTATCACCGGTAGTATCCTCAGCGTTTACAGCCTGCCAAACCTGTCGCAGTTGATTTTTTACTAAGATTCGAGCTTCTGTCAGCGCGGGGGGCTCTACCAACACGGCTTGCTGCTGCTGACTACTCTGAGTCAACCGATCGAGCAGTTCGGCTAGCCCACTGGTTGCTCGCCCTACCTGCCGGGCACTCGTTAGCACCTGCACATCTAGGCTATGCCGGATTTTAGCATCAACCTGTTGCAACCGACGATATAAAGCAACATCTTCTTCATCGCGAACCAAAGGCAATCCGCCAACTTGGCCATAGGTTTTAGCTAATACCGCCATATTAGCGCCGCAATACTGAAAATGTCTGGGCCAGCAGTCATGAGGCTGTGGATCGAGAAAAGCCTCAATTTGAGCCGCATGATACTGGTGCGCAAGGCGACGCAGAAAGTAAAGAGAAGCTGATGGGCTGAGGCCCGAATCAAGCGTTCGGTGAGTAAAGATGCGCCCGCCGACAGCCTCTACACCTTTGTCAAACTCATTTATCAAAGCGCTAATCCAGTTAGGAAATACTTCAGTATCTCCGTCGGTAGAGGCAATGATGCGACGGTTTAATCCAATGGCGGCCAGCCTTCTGTAGGCTTCATTCATGATTAAACGACGAGCCGCACCCACATGGGCAATAGGTCTATAGAGCGTGGCTTCAACGACAATAAGGTTGAGTTTAGGATAGGTTTTCCCGAGAGAGCGGGCGATCGCAGCCGAATCATCACGACAGTTGTTGGCAAATATCAGTACTTCGTAGCAATTGGGATCCACAGCTTGCCCAGAACCATCCACTTGCCCGGCCAAAGCTCTGATTGTTTTGGGTAGGTTCCGGGCTTCGTTACAAACAGGAACAATCACACAAACGCGACAATCTTTGTGAGGAGAACCTGGAATCAAAGGAATGATATCCTTATTGTTTAAGGAGCCGGGCAGTTTTGAAACGATGCGCTCTAGCCCAGTTAAGAAAATCAAAAGAGAGATATCCTTTAAGCGAGGGTGCTTAAATTCTGACAACGCCAGTTTGTTTATTCATCTCTACAGAGATGGATTTTAAGCTGAACGCTGTATTCTATTGCAATCAATAGTCATATACTGATTGCTTGCATTAACGCTAAATATGAACATAGATAAACGTATAGCCGTTCTTTTGTGTGTTTGTGTGGAACGAGAGTAAGCTAATATTGCTTGTTGTTGATTAAGAACCATTCGGCATTTTTATCTATGACCATAACTGGATTATCCCAACTCAAAGAAATTGAATCAGATCTCGCCATTCAAGAGGAGACTTTGACAGCGCAGCTCAACGATCTGCAAGAACAGCTCAATAGTATTCGTGCCATTATGCCGCTGTTTGGCAATGACACTACCTCAGCAGCCCCAATACCTTCTACAGCACCGCCCGAAGCATCTGAGGCACCTGAGGAACTTGAAGCACCTGAGGAACTTGAAGCGCTTAAGGAACCTGAAGAAGCTGAAGAAGCACAGACGCTAAAGCCAGCGGCTTCGCAGACGACTAAAACCAGTCAAAAGAAAACGACAACATCTAAGAAAAAAGACGGTAGGGCAGCGGCCTGGCAAAAGTACACTCGGCCCGGCGTAAAAAATCAATCTATTCCAGAAGCGGTAAAGCTGATACTCGAAACTCAGCCAGACAAGGGGTTCAAAATAGCCGAGGTAATGCAATCGCTATTCAAAGACAATATGCCTAAGGCGCAGTATTTAAAGGCTCGCAACCGCGTTTCTAACGTCCTCTCTGGCGGTGTTCGCGCTGGCGACTGGTACAGAGGCGAGCGCAGTACCTACCGCTTGAGCGCGGATTAATAAAAATAGGATGTCGGCAAACACACCGAGCAACAATCCTACCAGCAATTAAGATAACGTCTCGTAGAATTATCTTGTGGGATGGTCATCTTGGCCGTCCTAGACTTCTGAAGATGACAGCGCCCTGGAAGTAACGGGCCAGAAGCCTATTCCACAAGAGCTGTATCTTTAGGACTTTGGGACTTTTGATTGCTAGCTAGTCCCAAACAATCAAGTAAAAAAGCATCGACAAAGGCCATTTCTTTAATTCGGCCATAGCGGCCTGAAGCGCCGCCGTGGCCCGCGTCCATATTAGTTTTCAGCAGTAGTTTATGGTGGTTTGTTTTGCTCGCCCTTAACTTAGCCGTCCATTTTGCTGGTTCCCAGTAAGACACGCGCGGATCGTTAAGCCCGGCAGTAATCAGCAGGTTGGGATAAGCTTGTTCGGCAACGTTGTCATAAGGTGAGTAAGTCTTCATGTAATCGTAGAACGTTGGTTCGTTTGGATTGCCCCATTCGTCCCATTCCAAAACAGACAGCGGCAGGGCGGGGTCAAGAATGGTGGTAACGACATCGACGAAGGGGACTTCGGCGATCGCACCTTTAAACAAATCAGGCCGCTGATTCACCACCGCGCCAATCAGCAGTCCGCCAGCGCTACCACCAGAAATCACGAGCTGCTCAGCGCTTGTCCAACCCTGTTCAATCAAATGCTCGGCGCAGGCAATAAAATCTGTGAAAGTATTGGTTTTATGAAGAAATTTACCCGCTTCGTACCATTTACGGCCCATTTCACCGCCGCCGCGAATATGAGCGATCGCACAAACCACCCCTCGATCTAACAATGACAGCCGAAAGCTCGAAAATGTCACCGGATAGGGGTAGCCATAAGAACCGTAGCCCGTCAGGTGTAATGGCTTAGCACCAGAGACAACCACATCCTTTTTATACACCAGCGAAATAGGAACTTCTGTGCCATCCGAGGCCGTAGCCATCAGCCGTTCACTCACATACTGGCTGGGGTCATAGCCCCCTAACACCGGCTGCTGCTTTTTCAACTCACGCTCATAGCTGTCCATGTTGTAGTCAAACACCGACGACGGCGTCACCATCGAACTATAGCGAAAGCGCAAGATATTGCTGTTAAACTCCGGCATCAGGCCGTCAGCGATAAAGTAGGCAGGCTCTGGGAAATCCAGCTTTTTGACGTCGCTTGTCAAGAGATTCTGCACCCGAATCGTCGGTAGCCCCTGCTCGCGCTCATAAAAGACCAGATGATTTGCAAAAACATCAATGCCCTCTAGCATGACATCCTCCCGATGAGGAATCACCCCCTGCCAATGACTTTTATCAGGGGTACTAGCCGGAGCCACCATCAGCTTAAAGTTGATGGCGTTATTATTAGTCACGATGTAAAACCGATCGCCTCGATTGTCGTCGCCCGGATGGTGGCTTATGCTGTACTCAACCCCCTTTTCACGAGGGCAAACTAGCTTAAACTCCCCTTCAGGCTGACTCGCATCCAGAAAGCGAACCTCAGAGGTGATTTTGCTATCAGCGCTTAGCAAAATGTAGGCTTCGCTGCGGGTAACATCCAAGCTTAAATAGAAGGACTCGTCTTTTTCTTCGTAAACTAGAACGTCATCATCAGGTGGGCTGCCCAAGCGGTGTCGCCAAAGCTGAGAAGGACGATGAGCCTCGTCTAAACGCAGATAAAACAGCGTTCTGTTGTCATTAGCCCAAGCCATCCCGCCGACATTAGCGACACTTTCTGAAAATTGAGCGCCCGTTGCCAAGTCGCGAAACCTGAGCGTATAGCGCTCATCGCCTTGCGTATCAATGGCATAGGCTAGCAGGTTTTGGTCAGGGCTAATCTCGTAATCCCCTAGATCAAAAAAATCATGCCCTGCCGCAAGTGCGTTTTCATCTAAAAAGATTTCTTCAGCCGCTGCTAAACTGTCCTGCTTGCGGCACAAGATGCTATAGGCTTGGCCTTCCTCGGTGCGCGAATAATAGTAGTAACCTTTATAGCGGTAGGGCACCGACAGATCGGTTTCTTGAATGCGACCTAGCATTTCGTCGTAAAGTATCTGCTGAAAAGCTTCCGTATGCTGCATTTGAGCAGCAGTGTAGGCATTTTCTGCTTTGAGATATTCGATGACCTCGGGATTGGTGCGATCGCACAACCAATAATAAGGATCCACCCGCCGATCGCCATGGGCAACCAGCACTTCAGGTTTTCTATCAGCGATCGGGGGCTTAGCGGTAGAAGCAACAGAAACAGGATCAGTCATATTGCAACGAAGAAGTGGTTCTATGAAGCCACTGACGAAGTCGCCGCCACCATCGGCGAGACCTCGGTGGTTTCTTCTCTAGTCGCAATCACCTCCGCAATTTGCGACTCAATCTGGTCTTTGACAATTTGGCGATACTCCAAAAAGTGCTCAATTTGGGCGCACACCGTTAGGTAGCTAGCAACGCCACCTCGATTATGCTTGAACATCTGCCATAGGTAAATCCAAAAGGTAGAACGGGTTTTTCTCTGGACGCCCTGGTTCCAGCAAACAATCGCCAGCGCCTTCACTAAGTGCCAATTAAAAGGTTCTTTCGCAGACTTTGGCTTTGGCCCCCGGCTGTTGTCATTGTGACAGGGGGCGTCGCCCAAAATGCGATAGTGACGGTAGCAGCGGTCTAAATACTTCTGCGGATCGTACAAGTTCCAGAAAGCGTTGACATATTCTTGAGCGACGTCTTCCACCGGACGAGTCGGGACAAAGTTCATCAGCGTGGTCTGATGAATATTGGCCGTTTCTTTGCCTGCTAGCAGCCGGTTTTCTTTTTCTAGCCGATGCCACAAAGCCGTGTCGGGCAAAGCCTGGAGCATACTAAATAAGGCAGTAGGAATTGAGCATTTTTCGACGAATTGAACGATGCGATCGCCCGCCCCCTTCTTCTCGCCATCAAAGCCAATAATAAAGCCCGCCATCACTCGAATGCCAGTACTGGCAATTTTATGAATAGACTCACTCAGCGGGTCACGCACATTCTGAAACTTCTGCGTCACCTTGAGGCTATCTGCATCTGGCGTTTCTACGCCCAAAAAGACCGCGCCAAAATTACAGGCCGTCATCAAGTCCATCAGCTCTTGGTCATTGGCCAAATCCACCGACGCCTCGGTCGAAAAGGTAAACGGATAGCCCTTTTCCTTCATCCAGGGCACCAGCGCCTTCAGCATCAGCTTCACATTGCGCTTATTGCCAATAAAATTGTCATCCACCATAAAGATGCTGCGCCGCCAACCCAGGGCATACAGGCACTCCAGCTCTTTAATCATTTGCTCTGGCGTCTTCGTGCGCGGCTTGCGCCCATACAGCACAATAATGTCGCAGAATTCGCATTGAAACGGACAGCCGCGTGAAAACTGCACCGCCATTTCCGAATAGGCATCCAGCTTCAGCAAATCAAAGCGCGGTATCGGGCTTGTACTAACATCGGGCCGTTCTAGCGCCCGGAAGGTGCCTTGGGTTTCCCCTTGGGCGATCGCCTCAACCAGCATCGGCAGCGTAATTTCGCCCTCATCCAACACCCGAAAATCGGCCCCCGCCTCAATCACTTCCCCTGGCAGCGCCGTTGCGTATGGCCCGCCCACCGCCACAGATTTACCCCGTCGTTTAGCTTCTCGAATCTGCGCCAGCATGTCAGGCTTCTGCACAATCATGCCCGAAAAAATCACCAGCTCAGCCCAGTCCCAATCAGCCTCGCTCAAGTCCTCTACATTGCGATCTACCAGGCGCAAGTCCCACTCGTCAGGCAATATTCCTGCCACCGTAACCAGTCCCAAAGGCGGCAAAATCGCCTTGCGTCCCGCCAGCTCAATCGCCTTATCGAACGACCAAAAGCTTTTAGGAAAGAGGGGGTAAATCAGCAAAGCTTTCATAAAAAATGCCTATTAAATAGTTTTTAAGAGGGGGCTACAAGCACTGAAAATTCAGTCGCCCGGCGCTATACAAATCGCTACTTGCCGTGAAAATAATTCTTTTTGCGGCACTAATCCATTCTACTCAACCTATGCTATTGCTCTTGTAACCCTAGCACGTCATAGAGAAAGCTAGCCTGTGGATGCATTCACAGACACCCACCTTTGAAACCTTAAACCATAGAAAAAGATTAGGGGAAACGGCTCAGATAAAAAGCTCAGACAGAAAAGCAAACTGTATTCGTCAGCTAACCTTATTGACTCACCACCACAAAGGACTTGACAGAGAACAGAAATTTTTCTGGCACAATTCTCTTGTAAAGTACGGCCAAAAATAAGGCTAGCTCCAGTCTTCACCTTTTTTAATCCAGGTAGGTGTGAACACAGTCTCTGTTTGATGAATCGCTCGCGTTTTAGCAAACAGCTCTGCTTCGCTCAGGCCCCATTTTTCTAACGCTTTATCTAGATCGCGCTGGATATCGCGCGCGCCCTGGAAGCCGTCATAGCGAATGCGCAATCGGGCTAGCTCTGCCATGTTCAAGGCGTCAGCATTGCCCGCTAAAATTGTATCTAGCACGTCGCGGTCTTTTTTGTACTGCGGATGCAAATAGTCTTTGCTTTGTTCGCTGTTTTGGATGGTTGCCATAGGAATTGCGGGTTGAACTAATGGCCTTAGTAGGCATGAGTGGATGGGGATTAATGGGCGTGGAGGGCGATCGCATGATGCCGAATATGATCGCCCATAAATGAAGCAATAAAATAATAGCTATGGTCGTATCCGACATGCCTGCGTAGCGTCAGCGGTTGGGCGCTCTGCTCGCAAGCCGATTCAAAAACTTCTGGCAATAGCTGCCCCTGGGCTAGAAACTGATCGGCCTCGCCCTGGTCAATCAAAATTGAGCCTACGGTTTGGCTAGCCGACTTCACCAGCTCGCTGGCGTCATAAGCAGCCCATAGTGATTTGTCGGCACCCAAATAGCCAGTAAATGCTTTTTGCCCCCATCCGCATTGAGACGGGGCGGCAATCGGTGCAAAGGCCGAGATAGAAGCGTATTTGTCTGGATTTTTTAGCCCGCAAACGAGCGCCCCATGACCGCCCATAGAATGGCCAAAGATGCCAGCACGCGCTGTGGTGTCAAAGAATGATTCGATCAGCCCCGGCAGCTCATCGCTCACATAGTCGTACATGTGGTAGTGCTTTGCCCAGGGTTGCTCCGTAGCATTCACATAAAAGCCAGCCCCCGAGCCAAAGTCCCAATCGTCATCTTCGCCGGGTAAGTTGACGCCGCGCGGACTGGTATCCGGCGCGACTAACAGCAGCCCCTGTTCCGCCGCATAGCGCTGCGCACCCGCTTTCTCAATGAAGTTTTTTTCGGTGCAGGTCAACCCCGATAGGTAGTACAAAGCAGGCACTGGGCCATCTTCAGCTTGCGGCGGCACATAGACGGCAACGTTCATATCACAGTCGCACGCCTGTGAGCGATGACTGTAAAACCGGGTAGTGCCACCAAAGCTTTTAACTCGCGATTTTTCTTCTAAACCCATCCGCGCCTCTCGTTTCTTTCCGCCTAATCGTACAGAACAACGCTGCGAATTGACTCACCACTATGCATCAAGTCAAAGGCATCGTTAATTTTCTCTAGCGGCATGGTGTGGGTGATCAAATCATCGATGTTGATTTTACCGTCCATATACCAGTCCACAATTTTAGGGACATCCGTACGGCCTCTGGCCCCACCAAACGCGCTGCCTTTCCAGACGCGCCCGGTGACTAGCTGAAAGGGGCGCGTACTAATTTCTGCCCCGGCTTCTGCTACGCCAATAATCGTGCAGACGCCCCAGCCCTTGTGACAACATTCCAGCGCCTGTCGCATGATGTTGACATTGCCGATACATTCAAACGAATAGTCTGCGCCGCCGTCGGTTAGCTCGACCAGGTGGCTAACAATGTCGCCCTCGATTTCTTTGGGATTGACGAAGTGGGTCATGCCAAATTTTTCTGCGATCGCCCGCTTCTCCGAATTAATATCCACCCCTACAATCATGTCTGCCCCCACCATCTTCGCGCCCTGAATCACATTCAGCCCAATGCCGCCCAAGCCAAACACCACCACATTCGCCCCGGCCTCAACCTTCGCCGTAAACAGCACCGCGCCGATTCCCGTCGTCACCCCGCAGCCGATATAGCAAACCTTATCAAAAGGCGCATCCGATCGAATCTTCGCCAGCGCAATCTCAGGCAGCACCGTATAGTTTGCAAACGTAGAGGTGCCCATATAGTGATACAGCGGCTTGCCGTTAAAGGAAAACCGACTCGTCCCATCCGGCATTACACCTTTGCCCTGCGTAGCGCGAACCGCCTGACACAAATTCGTCTTCTGGCTCAGACAGTACGCACATTCCCGGCATTCCGCCGTATACAAAGGAATCACATGATCGCCTGCCTTCAGACTCTTGACCCCTGCCCCCACCTCGCGCACAATCCCCGCCCCTTCATGGCCCAAAATAGACGGAAAAATGCCTTCTGAATCCTTACCCGACAGCGTATAAGCATCGGTATGGCAAATTCCAGTAGCCTTAATTTCTACCAGCACCTCGCCCGCCTTTGGCCCCGCAAGCTGAACGGTTTCAATGCTCAAAGGTTGGCCTGCTTCAAAGGCTACCGCCGCTTTTACATCCATAAGTACTTACGCTGTTTTGATGCAAGCATTATCGGTGAACATAGAGGAAAAAGAAAGTCTTAGAGTAGGTAAATCAAGATGCCTTCGCCACGCTTGTAGCTACGGGAGCCAAATCAATTTTCACTTCTCGTCCTAACGCTGTAGCTATCTTTCCTAGCATTGAAAGCGAATATCCTTCATAGTCAGCATTTTCTAAACAGGAAATAACTGATTGAGTCGTATTAACCATTGTGGCTAGCTGTTTCTGACTCAGCCCAGCTTCTTTGCGAGCCTCGTAAATGAGCTGGGCAACACGAATGTTTACAGTTGCTTGCTCGCATAGCGCTTGCAGTTCAGCATCGTTGCCAATCATATCGTCTAAAATCTGCAGACCATCAGTAGTTGTCTTAGTCATCATCTGCTACCTCTTTTCGGTATGTATGCCGCTCAGGGTTTTTCTCGAATGTTTTCTTTCTATCAATTGCCAGCTCAATTTCTTTCTTCGGCACAGCCGATGTTTTTTTAACAATTGAATGGCTGAGTACCGCTATATCCTTACCACTGAAAAAATATAGCATTCGATATTGTAAATTTTTATGCCTAACTCGAAGCTCGTAGATACCTTCTCTCAAATAGTCCGCTGCAGGTCTACGCAGTTCGTATCCTACAGAACCCAACTGACGTATGCGACCTACACATTTCGCAAACCCCTTTGGATCTTTATGCTTCAGATCGCCCAACCATTTCACCACAGGAACAGCACCGTTTTCATCTTGATAAAACAGTATTGAAGTAATTGGCAAACTCTTATTCCCAGTACAGAATAGCAAGATTGATATGGTTGAATAATAGCTTGTCTGTACAACCAATCTGCGCGATTGCTCTCACAACCCGCTTTCTTCATGTGCTCGCGCTTATTAGAGTTTCCGAGCCGGACGAATCTATAGACGAGCTTATCCACTCACTGTGCGGCTGAAGCGGTGCTTGACCCATGCAGCGAACCTCAAACTTTTTTCTAGCGTACCTTATAGGGACATAACCTATGTGCCAATGACAACTTTGGTTCGTAGAGACTGCGATCGCCTAAAAGTTATCTTCAGGCTTCAATCAGACATTCTTTTCAACTCGAAACAGCCTTTGTCGTAGACATCTGGCGATTCTATAAAGTCACATCATTAGTCAATACAACAGTTCAAGCAACCTCGTTTGACAGTGGGCACTTACAACATTTGTCCTGTCCTTTTACCCGGTTGACACCATTGCAGATAGATTGAATTTATCGTCATTAAACCGCTCCTTACATCAGACACATGCACCATGAAGCACTCGCGCGCGCTTTCTGCTCGACTACCTGCTCGACTACCTGCTCGACTACGGCCCGGCTGGCTACAAAAGGGAGCGCTGGCGACGATCGCGGCTCTGGCCGTATTGACCCAAGCGGAAGTAGCCTTTGCGGGTATCTGTAGAGCCGAGCTGCCCAGGAAGATTGATGCGATCGCCAATGGCTACACCCTACGCGGCGCAACCGTCGGCATCCTGATCGAAGATGCCACCCCCAACACCCGCACCCTTTACGCCCGCAACGCCCAGCAAAAACTCGTCCCCGCCTCCAACGTCAAACTCCTCACCACCGCCGCCGCCCTCCAAAGCCTCGGCCCCGACTTCAGCATTCGCACCTCTGTTTTTGGCAAACCCAGCAGCCCCGACCAAGATCTTTACATCGTCGGACGCGGTGACCCCACCTTTACCAGCTATCAAATCAACCTGCTCTCTGGGCAGCTAAAACAGCAGGGCATCCGCCGCGTCAACAGCCTCACCGCTGTCGATAACTACTTCACTGGCCCCATGGCCAACCCCTACTGGGACGCCGAAGACTACCGCGCAGGCTACGGTGCCCCCGCCAACAGCCTCATCCTCAACCGCAACGAACTCGGCTTTACCGCCATTCCGACCGGCGTCGGCCAACCACTGCACATCGTTTGGGATCGCCCCGAATTTGTCCGTGGCTGGCGCATCGAAAACAACTCTCGCACCATCGGCAGCGGCAGCGAATTCATTGACGCGGGCCAAAAACCGGGCCAAAAAGTGATGAACGTTCGCGGTCAACTGATCGCCGGTTCGTCTTCTGAGAACACGTCTATCGCCTTGCTAGATCCGTCTAGCTACTTTGCCGAGCAGTTTCAACAAAGCCTCAACGCCTACGGCCTCAGCACCCCGCGCAGCCAGGTCAGCGCCGCCAATCCGCCCAGCGGCCTAGTCGAACTCGCCGCCATCCAATCTCCACCCCTGCGCGCCTTCATTGACCCCACCAACCTCTACAGCGTCAACATCTACGCCGAGGCCATGCTCAAGTCCTTGGGCCGCAGCGCCGATCCCACTACGCAAAACGCCTATCAAGCCGGTGCCGCTGCCGTTAGCACAACACTCACTAGCCTGGGCGTCGCCCCCAACAGCGTAGATATCGTCGATGGCTCTGGCCTCTCTCGCCGCAACCTCGCCACCCCCGAAGCCTTCGTCGATACCCTTCAGGCCATGGCCAAAACCGAGAACGCCGCCATCTACCGCAACTCTCTCGCCGTCGCCGGACGCAGCGGCACCCTGCGCAACCGCATGAAAGGCACTCTCGCCGAAGGTCGCTTTCAAGGCAAAACTGGCACCCTCAGCGGCACCTATACCCTCAGCGGCTATCTCAATCCGCCCAATCATCCGCCCTTGGCCCTTAGCATTTTGGTCAACAACACCAACGCCAGCGGTCGCGATGTCCGCAGTCTGATCGATCAAATCATCAGCTACACCGCCACCTTAGACGACTGCTAAGTAGCGCATACTGTTATGTGTAAACTCACTTAAGGGGAATACCGCTATGCTCAAGGAAATTCGTCAAGAGACTGTAGTAAAACCCGGTGGAGTCATTGAACTTACCTCAGATGACTTTCCGGTAGGCACTTCTGTAGAAGTCATCGTTTTGCTAAATGAGGAAAACAATCAGCTCTCTCATACATCGAATGACGATGAAAAATGGGCCAAATTTTACGAAAACGTCGTGGGTGCATGGAAAGACGATGAAGAAATCAACCAAATATTCAAGGAAATTGACAGGGAGCGGCATCTAGATTACGGGCGCGGAACGCCTACTTTTGATCAGTGATGTAAGCCGATGTATTTACTCGATACTGACATCTGCATAGCTATCACGAAAGCTGACAGGACTGTAATGGCCGCGTTTGAGTCAAAACGTAATAACTGTGCGATACCGATTATTGTAATCTCGGAGCTTTATAAGGGTGCTTATTGCTCAGAGAGAATTGAAAGTAATCTAAGTGTTTTGAACGATTTTTCGCAGATGGTGCCTGTCATTGCATTTGATATGGATGCAGCCAAAGACTTTGGACGGATTCAGTCAGAGCTAAAAATGATAGGACGACCGACTGGAGTAATGGATGCGCTGATTGCGGCGATCGCCCGTTCTCGCTCGGCAACGTTGGTTACTCACAACACAAAAGATTTTGAAAATATTCCAGGGCTCCAATTAGAAGATTGGATGGTTTAAACCGGCGATCGCTGCAACACCCCCAACCCTTCTAATAGCTGCGGATCTGCTTCTAGGGCAACTTTGGCGATCGCCAAATAATCACTCAACCAATCCTGCAATTCATCCAGCGCCACATCTCTCTTTTGCGTCGCCGCCTGCGCCTCTCCTTTCTCCTTCTCTTGTGCCAGATTTGCCGTTTCAATCGCCTCAATCTCTTTCAGTCCAGCCCCTAGCTTTTGCTCAGTAATGCCAAATTCTGCCAGCGCTTTTAGAGTTTCTTTGTTGCCAAGTGCATTCTTATAAAACTGTGTCGCTTGAGCCATCCAGCCAGAGAGCGTCCGCTTACGAGAGCCGCTAAGGTCTAGCTGAGTGCTAACGCCAGAATTGCGTTTGAAAGCAACCCGAGCGACTTTGACAAAGCGGATGTAGGTCTTTTTGGCAGTTTCCCACGATTCGTTAAGCGTCGCAGTGGTGGAAATTTGTTCGCCCACTTCGGTCGTTTGGGTGAGCTGTGCAGCGGCAGCGATGTTGTAAAGCTTTTTGCCTTGCTGGATGCGGGCGGATGTGTAGCCGAAGTCGCTGAGGTAGCCGAGGACTTTGGGATTGTTGAGGGCGTTATCGATGGCGAGTTGGGCTTGGCTGAGTAAATTGTCGATGCTGCGATCTAGAGCCATGGGTAGATGTTCCTGCAAATAGCGATCAGGTTCAGCTTGCCCAAGTGCTACGCATACAGCACAAGCAGAATTGATGCTGGATGGTGCAGAAAAAGTGATGTGTGGAGCAGAATCGATGCTGGATAGTGCAGAAGAGTTGCAGCGTGGAGCAGAATTGATGCTGGGTGCGGCGGTTAGTTGACTGAAGGGTGCAGTTTTTTTGCAGGGGGGTTTGGGGCGATCGCAGCAAGGAAGTGGATGAATGCTGAGGGGGTGGGGGCGATCGCAGCCCACGTCCCACTGGTATCGTAGTGCTGATGGAAGAAGCCATCACTTTCCACATAGAAGAGTTACAGCTTGAAGGCGAACCCGTACCAAAACCATCGACTACATCCGCTTATGTGGAAGCCGCCTGTTCAGTAAGTTTTTGACGTAGCCAAAGATTGACCAGTGCCTGAGTATCTACACCCTGCTGACTTGCCCTTTGCGCTATCTCGCTAAGCAAAGGCGCTTCCACCGTCACATTGCAAACGACTTCAAACGCTACGTCAGGCGCATCGGGATCGTCAAAGTCTGTAACATCGTGCGTGTCCCAAAATTCTCCGATCTTTTCATCGGTATCTGCTTTGGATATGCTGCTGAGTTTACTTGCGTCCATATGCTTTTCGCTCCTTTTTACTCATGTTGCGGGCACTAATGATAATTGCAGTCCTCGAATCGGTTTTGTAGATAAAGAACACCGCTAGATATCTCCCAGCGAAAGTTTGGCTAAGTGCTGAATATACGTCATCACCTTTCGTGCGGCCTTTCTCAATAAAGCGGATACGAGGTTTGTTGAGTAAAGCCTGTTCGGCTTCGCCAACCGTAACACTGTGCTTAACCTGAAGCTTTTCTTCAATGTGAGCCGGACAAACGATCAACTCGATTCGCATGGGTTAAGTATATAACGTCGGGAATAAAACCCTATCGGTCTATCCCCATTCTGCCCGCTGGTTGTCACGGGCAACGGCATCCAACGTTAGCTCAGGGTCTAGTTCTTTGGCGCGGTTGAATTTTGCGATCGCCTTATCTACCTCGCCGGTTCGCGCGATCGCACCCCACCAATCACAGCACGGGAGGGTTGCTGATGCTGCGTTATCCAAAGCTATCTGCGATGGGTATTGGTTTTTGGGGCGATCGCATTTAAGCAAGAAGCCGTAACGCTTAGCTATAGTGCTAGACGACTAAGCTGCTCTGTTGCCCAGGTGCGGAGTTTTTCATCAGTATCGTTTTGTGCTCTGTCATAGAGAAGTTCTGTAGACAGAGGATGATTTGGATACTGCTGAATAAAAACGTAAAGAGCGACTTTACGTGGATTGTTTTCATGTCCATGCTCTTTTACAAAAGGATCGTTAGAAGCACGACGCAACCAGAACTCAAACAAGCCTATATCATCTCCCCATCCTTTTGCTAACTCTTGTAGCGCACTGAAGCGAACGGCCCAATTTTCATTATCGCAAGCACATCTTTTAAGTAGCTGCAAAGTCTTTGGATCTTCTTTCCAGCCTCTCGCTAATTCTTTTAGTGCCGTAACGCAAGCAGCTCCATCTTCGTCCTTGTGTGTACGAGCTTTGAGTATCCGCAAAGTTTCTGGGTCTTCTTTCCAACCTCTCGCCAATTCTTGTAGTGCCGTGATATAAACATCCCAATCTTTATCCTGAGCACACGCTTTGAGTAGCTGCAAAGTCTCTTTCTCTTCTCTCCAACCTCTTGCCAACTCTTTCACCGCTACGCCACGAACATAAGCAATTTTGCGTTCCTGAGCACACTCCTTAAGTATTTGGAGAGTTTCTGGGTCTTCTCTCCAGCCTCTCGCTAGCTCTTCTATTGCCGGAACGCGAACCCACCAATCTTCATCGTTTCGAGCGCACTCCTTAAGTATCTGCAAAGTTTCTGGGTCTTCCTTCCAGTCTCTCGCTAGCCCTTGTATTGCTGCACTGCGAACATCTACATTTCCATCTTGAGCATACTCCTTAAGCATCTGCAAAGTTTCTGAATCTTCCTTCCAATTTCTTGCTAACTCTTGTATTGCTGCGCTGCGAACATCCGAATTCTCATTCTTTTGAGCACATGTTTTTAGCCAAAGCAATATTTTTGGATCTTCATTCCAGCCTCTCGCTATTTCCTGCACCATAGCGTGGCAAACGCTCAAACTTTCATCTTCTTGAGCACGAGCTTTTAGCCAAGGCAAAGTTTCCAAGTCTTTCTTCCAATTCCTTGCAAAACATTGCACAGCCGCAATGCGAACGGATTCAATTTCATTTTTTTGAGCATGCATCTTAAGCCAAGCTAATGTCCTTAAATCTTCTTTCCAGACTAGTGACACTACTCTTATCGCTGCTTCTGAGATAGAAAGAGAACTAGCACGCGAAGCACAATCAATTAGCCATTCTTTCACTGATATATCTTCTTTCCAGTTGTATGCTATTGACATCAACAGATCCTTTGCTGCTTCACTACTTAGCCTGTACGGATACTCTACTTCTACTTGGTGCTTCAACCTATCTTTTAGCAGTTCAGACACTTGAGAGACTTCACTACGTGTTCTCACCTCGGCTAAACAACCTGCTGCTAATAATAAATTGCTGATTCCTCCTACAGTGAGTTGGTCTTTTTCTAAGAAATCAGTAAGCAGTACGGACTGACTTAACAAATGTTCAATGATCTTTTCTACGAAACACGGCCCCACCAGGCCAGCAATCAGTCGCAATACCTCATTCCATGCTTCATCAAGAAAATGCTTTCCGTAGATTGCTTTAAGTTCTTCTATATCTATCGAGCGTTCTTTCTCAAACTGATGAACAAGCTCACTTGCACAAAAATATTCTAAAAACGTGCGATGAACAAACGTATAATTATCAGCTCCGAGATGACACAGAATAAAGTTGCGCTTTCTCAACTGTTTAATCATCAATCTAGCAACCCGACGCGCCCCAATCACGTCTATCTCCTTGAGATAACCTGTCAGAATCTCTTCTAAATCGTCTCGACCAATCACATTCCCTAAAACTCCTTTCTTATTAGTCTGCATGTGATGCGCGACTCTCCGCATCATCACTCGCTTGTCTCGAAAATCTATTTGCCAGTACTCTAAATCTTCCTGAGATAAATTCTTATCATCATCCCACTTGTGTAGCAATATCTCAGAAGCCTCCTCATACAGTCGCGCCCGATCTCTCGGCAGATCCTGATTCAGATTCAAAATCGCCATCATCGTCAGCAACAGCGGATTCCCTGCCAGCTCTCGAATCGCCTTAGACGCCGCGATCGCCTTTTGCAACCGCGCCTGCTTTCTCTCCCTATCTGCCTGCTGCTCTTTCGTAAAAGTTGACGTATGCCACCGCTCCAAAAAGTCCTCAATCTGTTCATCATTCAAATCCTGCAGCATATAGTGCGCAAACTCCGCCTTCCGCAAAGCCTCCGCCTTATACCCCAGCCACCGAGAAGTCACCACCATCTGCACCGCCGGGTAGCGATTGCTAAACCGATGAATATCCGTCACCACCGCCTCCCGCAGCTTCGGATCAAACACCTCATCCACCCCATCAAACAACGCTACTGCCTTCCCACCCTTCAACAGCGCATCCAGCTCAAGCTGATTCAGTCGGCAAGCCGTATTCCCCCGATGCAGATACTCCAAAAAACTATTGCAAATCCCCTTCTCCTTATCCTGCGCATACAGCCGCAGCTCAATCAAAATTGGAATCGGCTCATCCCGCAGTGCCGCCAGCGGCTTATCCGCCCAGCTCAGCGCCAAAGCCCTCAGCAGCGTAGACTTCCCCGACCCCGGATCGCCCAAAATCACAGACCGCAAAACCTTATCCGACCCCGCCAACCCCACCACGCCCCGCACAGACTCAATCGGCTTCTCTGCATAGCTCCGCCGTCGCTGCTCCAACTCATCCAAAGACAGCAGCGGATCGATCTCACCCGCCGCCTGCAGCGCCAACAGCCGCTCCTTCGGCAGCTCATACATCTGCGGTGCAAACTCCGCACACTCCCGCACATCCTGCGCCACAAAAATCTTCCACAGCCGCAAACTGTCATAGCCTGAACCCGCCGTATCCAACGAGTCCAAGCTCAAACTGCCAAACCGCTCCTTCAGCGACTCCTGATACTCCCGCAAATTAAACTGAACAGGCACACCCACCAGCGCCTCATTACTTTCCTTAATCGCTCGCTGCTGATCTAGCTCCAACTGCCGAGCCAACTCCGCATCCTGACGAACCAGTCCCTTTACCCGTCGAACATAATTCCTCGCCAGCTCTTCCCACTCAAACTCTTCAGGAAAGTTAGCAGGCGCAGGCAGCGTACGCCATACACTCGGCAGTACCTGCCAGTCAATTTCCTTAACACCTGTCTCAAACGCCCGGCACAGCGCTCGCACTACCGATTCAGTCGCCAGCAACCGTCCCAAAGGCTCTGCTAGCTCATGCTTGATCAATGCTCTCGGCAAACCGCAATTTTCCAGCTCGTCCCCAAACAGCCGAATAAAATTTCTCAGCGACTGCTTCACAGCCTTCTGCAAAGCATCCGGCGCACTCAAAGCCAGCGCCTCATTCGCGCCATCTTTCAAGCGGTCTTTGCACCAGTCCTCAGCCGCCGCCTTTGCCAAAGGCCCAACCACCTCCTTCAACAACGCACCAAGCTGAGCCAGCATTAAGGATTCCAGCATGTTCTAAATCAGTACGCATTATCTACACCGAGACTATGCCACCTATTGACAAAAATTGCTGTGAATCACCACTACGCAACAAAAAACTTCAAACGAATTCAAAGCACAACTATGGATCCATCCAAAATCCAAGCAGCTTTACCTAAATTTCCAGCGCTGAAGTCATCTGTACGCATTACGACGATGATCCACTCGGAACACTAAAACCTGTAGCCTCGTATCTTCTATGTTGTAAACAACGCGATAGTTTCCGACCCGTATACGGTAAGCATTTTCTTCGCCAGATAGTTTCACCACGCCCTGAGGCCGAGGCTCCTTTGCCAAGTCGGCAATTTTAGGCGCTATTCTTTTCTTCTCTTGAGCAGGTAAAGCCTGAAACTGTTTATTTGCTTTTCTAGTGAATTCAACTTGGTAAGTCATAGCCCAGCTTGAGCTTTAACCTCTTCCCAAGAAATCGTACCGTTCTTTTTAGCATCTGCCAGCGCAGCCCTAGCCTCTCGAAGATCGTCAGCATCCTCAGCCTGCCGAAATTTCAGGTAGCGTAGATAATCCAAAACCTCAACCAGCAAAGGATCGGCGCTATCTTCTAGCTCTTGAATTATCAGCTCTTTAACCGTCACGAACTTGCCCTCTAGCTACTTAGCTCTACTCATATAATACTGCCAACCGCATAATCGTATCTTCTCCAAATATAAGAAATAGAAGCGCACATCGCGATCGCTAAAATAGAAACACCCAAACACCACCATCCAAACAAAAATGACTGCCCTACCAGAAACTAAAGCAAAGCCCAAAATCGATCCCATCACCCTACAACTTCCCTCCCTCTCCCGCCACGCCATAGACGAGCTATACCACTTCCTACAATATCTACAGTTCAAGCATCAAATAGATCTCGAACCCGCCATCGAAGCCCTCGAAGATGAAATAGATGTCTTCGATGTTGAGGTAGCGCTACAAGAACCCGGAGAAGCCGTCACCTGGGAAAGCCTCAAAGAAGAGCTAGGGCTATCGTGAGCTATCAAATAATCTTCGAGTCCGCAGCAGCCAGGCAACTAAAAAAGCTGCCAACAGTCGTTCAGCAAAACCTTCGCCCGCTCATTGATAGCCTATCGACAGATCCTAGACCGTCAGGATGTAAGAAACTCAAAGGGAGACAAAACGAATACCGCATCCGCTACGGCAACTATCGCGTCATTTATAGCATCGAAGACAAAGCATTAATCGTCAGAGTTATCAGAGCCGGTCATCGAAAAGACGCCTACGAATAGTTAAGCCCTGCAATGTTTCAAACCACCCGCCGCCGCCTCGCTCTCTGGTATACCGCCGTCACCGCCATTCTGCTCCTTCTCTTTGCCAGCGGCGTTTACGCCTACGTTCGCAGCACCCTCGTCGAGCGCGTAGACGACACGCTTAACCATGTGGTAGAAATTGTCGAGCGATCGCTCATCATCGAACCTGCCCCCAACACCAACAGCCGAATGCTCACCGCAACTGGTGTCACCAACCCGGCCCTGCGCGTCAACATCGAAGCCAGCTTTCGCAACAGCGAAGAAACCAGCGAAGACGACCGCATCGATCTCGAATGGTTCAGCCCCGAAGGCAACCTGATGTGGACAACCTTCGCCAAACCCCATAACATTTCTCTGCATGTCAACCCCAACGGCGAAACCGTCATTCCTCCCGACGGCATTGTGCTAAGGCAAATCACCCAGCGCGTCCAATCCGGCAATCAACTTCTTGGCTATCTGCGCGTCAGCCATCCCTGGTTCGAGGTGTCCAAGCCCAGCCGCCAGCTCATTATCGACCTGGCCCTGGGTAGCACCGTGATGGTGATCACCGTCGCCCTCGTCGGCTGGTTCCTCTCCGGTCTCGCCATGGCTCCCATCCGCGACTCCTACCAGCAGCTCAAGCAATTTACCGCCGACGCCTCCCACGAATTGCGCAACCCCATCGCCGTCATTCAAACCAACGTTCAAGTCGCCCTTACCGATCCCGACGAGCAGTTCCAGCGCAAACAGCTAGAGGTGATTGAACGCCTGACCCGGCGGCTGGGCAGATTGGTAGATGATTTGTTGTTTTTGGCTCGCCAAGAGAGTGGACTCGTGCCAATGAGACGCGATCGCACCAACCTCAACACAATCCTTGCCAACGTCATCGAAGAACAGCAGGCGATCGCCCAAGAAAAATCACTCACCCTCAGCTATAGCGGCAGCCAACCTTGCCAACCGATTCAAGGCGATCCTGATCAGCTCACTCGCCTATTCACCAACCTAATTGCCAACGCCATTCAATACACCCCCGAAGGAACCATCACGGTCACCTTGACCAGCAGCGCCAGCCAGATTACCGTTACCGTACAAGACACTGGCATCGGCATCCCAACCAAAGACCTCGGTCATATATTTGATCGCTTCTACCGGGTAGATCCTGCTCGCAGTCGTAGCGCTGGGGGCTCGGGGTTAGGATTGGCGATCGCAAAAATTATTACCTACAACCACAAAGGTCAGATCGCACTGACCAGTCAACCTAATGCCAGCGAACCCGACCAGGGCACTACCGTCACCGTCACCCTACCGGTCAAACCTTCAGTCAAAACTCAGCCCAAAGAATCGCCCAGCCGTCAAATAACCACCCAGGCGAACCCCAAAATATAGGTTTATTCGAGCTTAAATCTGCCTACTGCGCCGGAGCCAAACTCACCTTAGGGCCAAACGTACGCTCCTCAGGCATCCCTAGCTCACCCATCGGCGTCGCCTCAGACTGATTGTACGAATACATCACGCCGCCCGCATTCCCAACTCGCACCGTAATCGACTTATCCGCCACCCACGAGCGCGTCTCACCCTGCTCCAAAATCGCCTCAAACTCAGTCGAACCGTCCGCAATCACCCGCACCCAAGACTGCCCCGTCAACACCAAGTCCACCTCTACGGGCCGAGCCTGCGCCTTAGGCTTTTCCTCAACCGGAGCCGCCGGCGCTGCGGCTGACTTCGTCGATCTCGGCATTAGCTGCTCCACCTCTGCCGGATTCAGCATCGGCTGCGCAGTAAGATCTGGGGCCGTGCGCTGTAGCAAACCCGACAGCGCGCTGACCGCCCCCACAATCAGCAGTACATAGGCCGCATACAAATGCAGCGGGCGTAGCTGTGCTGCCGGAGAATCTTTCCATGAAGACCGGGGCGGCTGCACAATTGGGCGAGTAAAAAATTGACTGGCTAACGTTTCGCCATCCAATCCCAGCGCATTGCCATACCGGCACAATAATGCCCGGATATAAATAGGTTCTGGTAACTCAGCCAGCGCTCCTTGCTCCAAAGCAGACAGCAGCATCCGACGGATCAACGTTCGTTTCTCAATGATCTCTAAAGATAAACCCTGCTGCAATCTTGCCTGCTTCAAAATATTGCCTAGCGCATAAAGCTGCTCTTGCTGTAGCTGCTGGGCGGTCGGTTCTTTAATACGAGCTTTCTGCTTCATAGATCTGGAGAGGGGATTCGGCGGGGTCATGCGGGTGGATGAATCAGCGAACGGGTGACGAATTCGCTTTCGCGCTATCCCCTGAAATGCGGGCATCGCGCTTTAGCTGGCCAACTTCTATATCACTGAGTAAACGGTAGCGGCCAGGGGGCAACCTTTCTAACGAGAGTGAGCCAATTTTTATTCTCTGCAAGGCTGTCACAGGATAACCCAGAGACTTCGCCACGCGGCGAATCTGGCGGTTGCGGCCTTCTGTCAGCGTGACGCTGACCAACGCCTGATTAGAGGGTAGCGATTTGAGCAGTTTAACTTTTGCGGGCAAGGTTTTACGATTGTCTAGCATTATCCCTGTTTGCCATTGCTGCAAAGCTGTTGCGGTGGGCAAACCTTTCACCCGTATCCGGTAAACCTTGGGCAGTTGGTGACGAGGATGGGTGAGCTGATAGGTAAACTGGCCGTCATTTGTTAGCAAAAGTGCCCCAGTAGAATCCGCATCTAAGCGGCCTACCGGGTGAATGCCTTCGCCACTTTGTAAAGGAGCATCCAGCAAATCTAGCACTGTCCTCCGCCCTTGAGGGTCGCTGCAAGTACAGACCACACCTTTGGGCTTGTGGAGCAAAAGATAAATGCAGCGCGGCGGCTCACCAATATCTACTCCATCGACACAAACACAGTCAATGTTTATATCTGCTTGCTGACCGAGTTCAGCGGGCTGACCATTCACTGTTACCCTACCATCTAAAATCAGCTTTTCAGCCTGGCGGCGGGAGGCAATACCCCGCTGAGATAGCAGCTTTTGCAACCTCTCAGTCATATGATCTGACTATTTTTTCTTTTAGGCATGTGGGCGGCATTTGGGCGGGGGCATACGGGTAAAGCAGGACGGGTCAATACGCTTATTTTAATTCAAGCAGGTATCTCCGAATATTCACAAGGGGGTAATGCCACGCAATAGATAAGATTTCACATATCCTTTACTTTTTATAACTGTGTAAATACCGAATCTGGCGCGATCGCCTCTGTCCGTATTCCCGTCCATCAATGCTTCCAAGTTTACTGATCACGGTGATCCCTGTCACCCCAGGCGATCGCCACTTCATACTTCCTTTACATAAGCACTCACGATTTGCTCACATTTGCTGATTGGGTAACCATACACTTAGCCAGCCGCCACCCGTCTCGGGGCTATTGCGCGCCTCTACTCGCCCCTGATAAGACTCGACAATTTGACGTACAATTGCCAACCCCAAACCCGTTCCGCTGCCTGAAATCTCGGCGACTTCAACAGTAGGGCTACTTTCCTTGTCGGTATCTTTCAAGCTGCTATGGAAATCTGCCTCGCGAGTGCGGGACAAATCCGCCCGGTAAAACCGGTCAAAGACATGAGGCAAATCCTTTGGATTGAAGCCGCTGCCCGCATCAATGACCTCAATTAAAAGGTGAGCGTCACCCTTGTTAGCGCCCTCAGCCGTTTCATCGACCGTCTGGACGCTCAGCCGTAGCTGAATAGATTGACCATGAGGGCTGTACTTAATGGCATTACTCATGAGGTTAAACAGTAGTCGATGCATCAGACCTGCGCTTAAGTTGACGGTGAGCTGTGGCGGCCCTTGATAATCCAAATCCACCTGTTTCAAGACTGCCAAAGGTTCGATACTTTGCCAGGCGGCATGAACTAAACTCACCAAATCGGGTCGCACCCGATTAGGATTATCCTCGGCCTCTAACTGAGGCTGACGCCGCTCTAAGTGGCTCATGTTGAGGACGTCGTCTACTAGTTTGCTGAGCCGAATGACCTCTTGCAGGAGCCGATTTACCCAGGTAGTTAGCGGTGGGGCCACCCGCGATTGCAGCGTCTCGGCCACTAGCCGAATAGAGGTTAGAGGCGTTTTTAGCTCGTGGGCAACGTCTGAAATCCAGCGATCGCGCTGCTGCTCCAAACTCACCGCTTCTTGTCTATTTTCCAAAAAGATGCTGACATGCCCTTTGCTAATCGGTAGGCCATAGCCCTGTAGCGGATAGGCAGGCCGTTCTAGATAATTAGAGGGATCGGTAGAAATAGAATTGAACGTCCAACGGGCCTGGCACATCGTCTGAGTTTGGCGAGTGCGCTCTACCAACTGATCTAATTCATAAGATCGCACAATTGCCAATAGCAACCGAGGTTGGGCATAGTCACCCTGGCTAATGTCTAAAAACTCCTGCGCCCGCCGATTGCACCACACAAGCTGGTTTTCTTCATCAACTTGTAAGTACCCTATTGGCGCGTTTTGCAGCACCTGGCGGAAATCTTCTAGCTGTTCGTTGATGTTGTGGGCGATCGCTTTTTGCGCGGCGATCGCACTCGCGATTTGCGCATCATACCCCAGGGTGGGTAAAGGACGACTGTCTTCCAAGCGACCCAATAATCGCTTCAGCTTGGCATCGCCACGCCGCCGATGGATCTCAAGCATGACCAGACCCACCAGCAGACCCATGATAAATTCCAGCATTCCGAATTCTCCTGCCGCAATGCCCATGATACAGCAACAAAAAAGGCGCGATCCGGTTAGGATGCGCCCCTGTTTCATTAAGGTGAGTCAACTTGCTGGGACACCGCCAAGGGTGATTTGACTAACCTGATTTGACCAGATTATTTAACCGGATTACTTAACCAGATTACTTAACTACGACGCCCCGGTACTTCAAAACGTCCTTAGCCGTACGAGCCGGTACGTTAAGCGCACGGCGCACATGGTAAGTAGCCCCGCGATATTGGCCGATTTCTTGGGTATCAGTGACTTCAACAGCAGGCTTTGAAGTGTTGTATTTGACGCCACGGTAAGAGAGTTGCATGTTATTCGCCTCAAAAAAAGTGTGTAGTGGGTAAGAGGCGCGTTCCTTCAGCATCAGAGGGTTTAAAGTCAAACCCGAAATGCCTACTTCCGTCTTTCAACAGCTTACGGCAATGAAATGAACGTCAATGCAGATCGCTGGCAAAAAAGATGAACGTTTTGCTTTTCTGTAATCAATGATACCGTTTCTAAAAATAAATGACAATAAGTATAAGAACTTATTTTGGCTTTCTTAAGCTTTACAGGGTTTTAGCATTGATAGTGGCTTCTAGCGTAGAAACAGGCGTTTGATAAAAGTATTGGCGGCGAAACTGCTCTTCTTGCACAGCCGCTAAAAATTGGCCGAGGGCTTTGTTAGTAGCTGGCTCGTTGTGAAGCATGGGATCGCGTGACGGTTCATCCAGATTTTCTTTAGCTGGTCGATAGTCCAAACGAATATCTACAGCCGATTGCTTGACCGCAAAGTTTGCTTTTTCTAGTGCTGCAAGGCCCAGGGTTAGGGTGCGATCGCACACCCCCAAAACCGATCCCAGTCGTTCTTTCGTCACTGCCACCTGCTCGCGACTAACAAACTTCGCCAGCCCCAGCAGAGTCTTCCATTTTTCAATCGGATCGCGCTCTACAGGTGGCGCATAGGCCAGCGCCAGCGGCTTATTTTTACTATTCGCCTGCTGTCGCCACAGCCATAGTTCCTGCCACTGCGTGGGACAATCGCTCAGCACCAGATTCGTCTGATCCGTCTGGTTGGCCGATACCTCGGCTAACGTCTGCGACAGGCCCAGTCGCCGATCGAGTAGCCAATCGACATCGGCCTTGGGCTCTGGTGCTCTCAGACCAGCCACCGAGCGAATATCGACTAGACGCACCTCATAGCGGCTGCTGTAGCTGTTGTAGTCTAGCTCTGCGATCGCATCCCACATTCCCGGTGGCAAATCGTCTTTATAGTGGCCCCACCACAGCCCCGGAAACCTGGCCCCGCTATGATCGCAGAGCTGAAAGGTTGCCTTGATGTAGCCCACCTTACTGCCGGTTCGATCCTTCAGCTTCTGATGCCATACATCCTCAAACCAGCAGTTTTTAATCAGCAGCTTTGGCACCGGGTTACCCATGCCGCAGGGTTCTAATAACTTGAGCTGGCGAAACAAATCCTGACCCAAATCAGCGACCGTTACCGCCAAATCAATCGCCATCATCGGCTGACTTTGGCCCCTTTGCTGACGATGCTGCTGGTTAATGGCCGTCGTAAACAGGGGCAAATCTTCGGCAGGCAAACTCAGCCCGGCGGCAAAAGGATGGCCGCCAAAGCCTGTCAGCATGTGGGCCTGAGACTTCATTAGCTCGTACAGGTCAATCCGGTTCACCGAGCGAGCCGATCCCCGCGCTAGAACCTTGCCATTCGCATCTGGTGAATCCAAAGTCAGTAAAATAGTCGGCCTACCGTACTGCTGTGCCACCTGCCCGGCAACCAGTCCCAGCACACCGACAGGCCACTGGAGATCGCACAGCACAATCACGCCTAGCGTAGAAAGATCCGCATTCTCTAGCTGTTGCGTCACCTGCTGAAAAACATCATTCTGTAAGGCTTTGCGGCGGGTATTTGCCAGTTCGGCCTTGCTGGCTAGCTCCTGACAGCGATCTTCATCCTGGCTGGTCAGTAGCTCTACGCAAAAACGGGCATCTCCATAGATCCGGCTGACTGCGTTGATGCGAGGGCCAATGCCAAAAGAAATATCGGTGGGGCGATCGCCCGCCCTTTTACACAGCTTCAATAGCTTCGCCACCCCCGGTCTAACTGGCTGCTTTGCTTTCAAATGGGTCTGCAATTGCGCGATCCCGAGCTGCGCTAAATATCGGCAGTCCCCTGTCAGCTCTACTAAGTCTGCAATCAAACCAATCGCGACCAAATCCACCAGTTCGCTGAGGGGACGAGTTGGCACTCCTGGCAATCGCTCATACAGCGCCTCTATTAGCTTGTAAGCGACTGCCACACCTGACAGATGAGCCATTGGGTGCTCGTGCGGCAAGGCCCGAGGGTTCACAATCGCCACCACCGCCGGTCGGGTTTCGGGCAATGTATGATGATCCGTTACGATCACCTCCATACCCAAAGCGCCCGCCCGCTCAATCTCTTTTGGGTTCGTGCTGCCCGTATCGCAAGTCACAATTAGATCGACGCCTTGGGCAGCCAGCTCATCGATCCCCATTATCGAAAGGCCATGGGACTCTTTCAACCGGTTGGGAATAAAGTAGCTAAGCTGCTCTGATCCCGTAAAAAATTGGCGCAAGCCGTCCCATAGCACCGCAGTCGAGGTCACACCATCGGCGTCAAAGTCTCCCCAAATGGCTACTTTTTCATGGCGATCGCGCGCCTTCACCAACCGCTCCACCGCCCAAGTCATCTCTTCACCAAACTCAAAAGGGCTCGCCGGTTCGTACTCACTCGTTCGCAAAAAGCCCCGTAGCCCTGCCGCCGACCGCAAGCCTCTATTCCACAGCAGTTGCGCTCCCCATACCGGATCGCTCAGACCCGTCATCTGCTCAACTGTATTCACCCAATCATCAGATGGCTGCGTAGAGGTTACGACTTGCCAGTCCGACTGAGGCCGATCTGTTTCAGGCCGATCTGTCTGCGGCCCATCTATCTGAGGCTGACTTAACTCAGATTGGGCCAGCTTTTTCTTAACCATGAGCTACCTTTTTCGTCAGATACAATAGGCGCAATTCAGCAAGGGAATGGGCCATGAAGCTAGGTGACTGGATCAGTCTGCTGTGTTTGGTTGCGACAGGCTATATTTTGTGGGCAATTAAGCCGGTACTGCTACTTTGCTTTGCAGCAGTCGTGGTAGCGATCGCACTCAACAGCCTCACCCGCATCATCCGCAAATTCAACGTTCCCCGCCGCTTTGCCATCCCCCTGGCGATCTTGGCGGTTGCGGTCGTCGCTACCCTCTTCATTCTAGGGATTGTCCCCCCCTTTGTAGAGCAATTCAGGCTGCTGATTGATTTGCTCATTCGCGCCTCTCAGACCCTGCCCGCCCAGCTTATGCGGCTACAGGCCAACCTCCCCGAAAGGATCCGCCTGCCCGAACTTAACGAGTTTGTCGCCTGGCTAACCTCCCCCACTTCAGCCATCCCCGACATCTTTAGTAACTTTTTCTCCTTCTTCAACTCCTCACTGAAGGTGATCTTGCAAACGCTGTTTGTCGTCGTGCTAGCGCTGATGATGATCGCCAATCCCAACGCTTATCTGGACGGCGTGCTTTTACTCTTTCCGTCCTTTTACCGGCAGCGCGCCCGAGAGATTTTTGGTAAATGCGAGCTAGCGCTAGGAAACTGGCTAGGCGGCATTGTGATCAGCTCAGTTTTTATCTTCTTTTTCAGCTTCATCGGGCTAGTCATTCTAGGCGTCGATCTCGCCTTTGCCCATGCTTTGCTAGCGGGCATACTCAACTTTATCCCTAACTTAGGGCCAACGCTCAGCATGGTGTTTCCGGTGACGGTCGCGCTGCTGTCAGACGATCCCTGGAAGGCGATCGCGGTCATCGTCCTCTATATCATCATTCAACAAATCGAATCCTACTGGCTCACCCCCACCATCATGGCCCACCAGGTTTCCTTGCTACCGGCCTTTACCTTAATCGCCCAAATCTTTTTTGCTACCCTCTTCGGCTTCCCTGGCCTGCTGCTAGCCTTACCCCTCACCGTCGTCGCCAAAACCTGGCTGCAAGAACTCCTAATTAAAGACGTGCTCAACCACTGGCATGTAGCACCTCATAATCGGTTGCAATTAGCCTCATCGCCCGCTGCATCCACCGCTGATTTAGCCCAGCCGCTACAGGAAAAAAGTAGCGAAAACCCGACCGCATGACAAAAGCGTGACATCCTCCCGACGCTGACAGCAAGCTGTACAGCACGGGCTTCCTCAGTGACTCTAGGCTACTGCCCGGACATTTCCTGAGAGATTAAGAGCCTGACATCCCACGGCTCTATTGAGAATATTTTTAGCAGCATTGACATCCCGGCAAAGCACCAGCCCACAAGATGGGCAAGAATGCTCTCTATCAGCCAATGTTTTAGGCACTTGCTCACCACACCCTGAACAGTCAATACTGGTGCCACGCGGATTCTGTGGAGCGGTGAGCTTGGCAGCTTTTTCAGCTTTCCAAGCGCCCATTTCCAAGAATTGCCCCCATGCGGCATCCAGTATCGACTTTGCTAGTCGAGTACGAGCAAGTCCTTTGATGTTCAGCTTTTCATGAGCGACGACATCGTATTTTAAGAACAGCCAATCCCAAGTCTTTGAGAAAAAGTCTTGGCGCTGGCGAGTGATATGTAGATGCAATTTAGCGATTCTATTCACCTGCTTGCGCCAACGATTAGAGCCTTTGACTTGTCTAGCAAGCTGACGTTGTAGTTTAGCCAGCTTCTTTTCAGACTTCCTGAAGAACTGAGGAATAGAGACGTATTCACCGGCTGAAGTTGCCAAAAAGTCTTTTAGCCCACATCAATCCCGACTGACTTGGCCAGGTCGGGCAATGCTGACATTACTGGGACTTCTTTGCATTCGAGCAACAGCCCCGCATACCATCCATCAGCCTTGTGAGTGACCCTAGCATTTTTGATGGTGAACCCATCCGGAATAGGCCGATGCAGAATGAGCTTAACGGCTCCTAACTTAGGCAGCACGATACGCCCATTCTGGATGCAGTTAGCCTTCATCTGAGGATAAGTAAACGTGCGATATCGACCAGTTTTCTTGAACCGGGGCCGACCGCTACGCTTACCGTTTACGCCCCCCTTGATGAATCGCTCAAACGCCAGTTCAACCCGCTTCACCATCTTTTGCAAGACTTGAGAATGAACCACCTTATACCAAGGCCGCTCAGCCTT
This sequence comes from Phormidesmis sp., assembly GCA_049791095.1. Taxonomy (GTDB): domain Bacteria; phylum Cyanobacteriota; class Cyanobacteriia; order Phormidesmidales; family Phormidesmidaceae; genus Phormidesmis. The sequence goes on along the minus strand of JBAQZP010000119.1, from coordinate 19,148 downwards.
AAGAACAGTTAAAGTCCGCTTTTGCTGATAGTAATTCGGCTTCTCTTTAGGCGCTGCAATGCTGCAAGTCAGCGGGCAAGCATTCACTGCGCAACGGTTCATCTCCCACCAATCAAAGCGTTCGCCCAGCAACCAGTTGTACTGGCAGCGCAACATATCTAGCCAAGTGCTCATTTGAGCTTCTTGATCAGCAGTCGGCCTGAGTTTGTACTGGTAGGTGAGCCGCATAGTACTATTGTACCTTTTTGTGCCTAGCAAGGCTATAGACATACGTAAAGGTTTGACTAGATTGTTCGCTACCACTCACCTGGCTTTCATCTCGACGCTCAATCAAAGATTAGAGCGCGGGGCTTCCCGCCGACTAGCTAAAGCCTCCACTTGCCAAAATCGAGAATCTTCAAGCCAGCACCGTCGATTTGCTCATCCAGACTTCTCATAGAACCGCAATCAAGCGATCGCGCCCCCGCCCGCTACACTATTTTAATGAAGATTACTCTCAAACAGCCCTCCCCGGTAGGACTGCTGCTGCTGTCGATTGTCTCTGTACAATTTGGCTCAGCGCTGGCAAAGTCTCTGTTTAGTGAACTGGGGCCTTGGGGCGTTGTCGCCCTGCGAGTTAGCTTCTCTACCCTATTGCTATTTACCTTGTGGCGGCTAAAGTGGAATGCCAAAATCCGTGAGAACTTAGGGCCAATTATTGCCTTCGGCATTGTCCTAGCGGCGATGAACTCGGCTTTTTACGCGGCGATAGATCGCATTCCCTTAGGGATCGCTATCACGCTAGAGTTTCTCGGCCCGTTGGGTTTGGCCATTTTGAAGTCTCAGCGCTGGCTCGATTTGGTATGGGCCACGTTGGCGATCGCAGGCATTCTTTTGCTGGCCCCGATTGGTGGATTTGAGATCGATCTCCCAGGCATGAGCCTCGCTTTGCTGGCAGGCGTATGCTGGGCAGGCTACATTTTGCTATCGGTTAAGGTTGGCAGCAAACTATCGGGCATTGAAGGACTGGCCTGGGCGCTGGCGGTTAGCAGTCTGTTGTTGCTGCCGATTGGCATTGCTACGGCTGGCTCTGCTTTGCTCAATCCTAGACTGCTGGCGATGGGCGCAGGGGTGGCTCTTTTATCGACGGCGCTGCCCTACTCTTTTGAAATGTCGGCGTTGCGATCGCTCCCAGTCAAAGTCTTTAGCATCATGTTGAGCCTGGAGCCGATGGCAGGCGTGATTGCAGGATTTTTGGTGCTTAAAGAGACTTTGAGTGTGCGATCGCTCCTCGCCTGCCTACTCGTCTCTGTTGCCGCTGCGGGTGCTGCCAGATTTCAAGCACCGACAAGTCAATCGCCAGAAGGTCAATCGCTAGAAGGTCAATCGCTAGAAGGTCAATCGCCAAAAGCCAGAGACTCGACAAAAGCCAGAGACTCAACAAAATAGTTAGACAAAGCGGGGCGATAAAGCTGGCCGTACCACAAGATTACATACTCCTGCCTGGCAAATATCAAGCCATCAACTAAAGCTTGTCAAAGCTAGCTGGGTAGTCTAAGAAGCAACTGAGCTTTCTACCTACCAGCATTTCAATCGAGTTTGCACCATGGCCCCGACGACCGCCTTGTCACTGCCTATGCCCGCCGAGGCACTCAGCGACCTTTTTCCCCTATTCAAAGCCGCCAATCCAGAAACCCTCGCGACCCTACATCAAGGCTCTACCTTCAGCGAATGTCCGGCGGGTCGCACCGTCCTGATGGAAGACTCTTGGGGCAATGCGGTTTATCTGATTGCTTCGGGCTGGGCCAAAGTTCGCTGTCAGTCTGGCGATGGCTATGTGACACTGGCTATTCTCGGCAAAGGCGAATACTTTGGGGAAATGGCCATTCTCAACGAATCACCTCGCTCTACCGATGTCGCCGCCCTCTCACGGGTGGAACTTGTCAGCATTCCCGCTCAGCTCTTTATCAAAACGCTCTTTAACGACCCTCAGCTACACCACCGCATGTTACAGCTCATGGTGCAGCGGTTAAAGCATACGCAAACTCGCTTCCAACTGCGCAACAAAGCCCCCGGTATCAAAATGGTGTACACCCTGGTAGGGTTAGCCGATGCCTATGGTGAACCGATCGGCAATACGGTCGAAATTTTCAATATTCCCGCAAAAGACCTTTCCGAAGTTGCCGACATCAAGCTCAGCGAAGTCTCTAAAATTCTTGACAAGCTAGCTATTCGCAACTGGATAAAGATTGACACAGACAGGAATGTGATTAGCCTGCTAGATATGAAAAGCCTACGGCATCTCTCCAGGCTGGGTTAATAGGTTATGGCTTATGGGTAATTGCGTCCGCGATTGGACGATCGTAAAGTGTTTGGGCTAATGATTGCGCTCAGGAATTTAAACTTCTTGGTCGAAGCCCCAGAATTAACCCATGAAAAGACCACTAGAGGCTAATCATACGCTCAGCCATAGCCGACTTTCAATAAGGCCGATTGGAGTGGTTGCGGTGCTGGCCATTGTGGCGATCGCCCTCAACTTCAAAATACTGACTGGCGGCATTATTTTTGACACCGACGATTTACATGTTCATCTAAAGTGGCTACAGCATTTTTCGCATCAACTGGCCGAAGGCAGTGGGTATCCGCGTTGGCTGGCCGGGTTGAACTTTGGCTACGGTAGCCCAACGTTTATGTTTTATCCGCCAGCGGCGATGTATTTGGGTTCGGCCCTGATGGCGCTGGGGCTAGAGGCAGAGCGATCGCTAGCAGTTCTGATGCTGATCGCCACTTTTACGGCGGGCATAGGATTTTATCTGTTTGGCCAGGGGCAATGGCGATCGCGACCGGCTTTATGTGGCGCACTTGCCTACATGTCGGCTCCCTACATGGTTTACAACCTCTACCACCGGGGAGCGCTAGCAGAGATATTGGCTACTAGCCTGCTGCCGTTTGGTCTGTTTTTTACCAATAGATTCATTCACCGTGGCAAAGGCTGGCTCGCGCTGACGTTCTTTTTCGCGCTGCTGAGTTTGACTCATTTGCCTAGTTTGCTGTTGGTTGCGATCGCCTGGGCCCTTTACATCTTGGGAGCGCTCACCCTCCAAAGGCTCTCTTTCAAGCGCATGTTCTACCTGACTACCGCCCCCATCGTCGGCTTTGGGCTCAGTTCGTTTTATCTGATCCCAGCGGTTTTTGAAAAAAAGCTGGTCAACTTAAATCACATGCGGAGCGTGTCAGGTGGCTTTGCTGCTAATCTGCTGCCATTACTTGGTGGAGAACAGTATGGCTTAAGAGATTTGATTTTGATGTTTCGCTATGGAATTGCCTCGACGCTTGTTTGTCTGTTGATTGTGGTGGGGTTGGGGGCGATCGCCCCCAACCATTCAAAACCAATTGGGATCAAGCGCACGCTGCCCTGGCTGCTGAGCTTGTGCATCGTCAGCTTTTTGATGAGCCCGCTGTCTTACAGTTTATGGGCCGCTAGCCCAACCCTACAAATGGTGCAGTTTCCCTGGCGACTAATGGGACTATTTGCACTAATTTACGCCGGGGCCTTTGGGCTAGCGGTTGAAGCGCTATGGATCTGCTGGGCAAAATGGAAACGCGCCTGGCTCGCTCTGCTAACAGCCGGACTGCTGGTATGCCTGTTGGGCTGGAACATAAAATATGCTCACGCCATAGAGTCTCGTCATCAAGGCTTTTACGCTCCGGGTGATATCACCACAGAGCGAGCAGAAAAAAGCTGGCGAGCAGATGCCTATGATCGCATGGCGCTGATCTTGAACGATCCATTTTCAAATCAACTGATGGATGTCACCGAATACTTACCGCTGCTGCCAAATGGCAAGGTAGTCGCTAGCCCGTTGCTAGCTCAGCCCCCGGTAGCCGTTGTCACCGGGCAAGCCGCCGTCACTCTAGAACAGTGGACAGGAGACTATCGTCGCCTGTCGGTAGCGGCGAGTAAGGCAAGCAATTTGCACGTGCGAACCTACAACTATCCAGCCTGGCACGCCTACATAAACGGAAAAGCGCTGCCGATTCAAACCACGAGTGACGGCCTGATTGGCATAGCTTTAAAGCCTGGAAACCACACCATAGAGCTGCGATATCAGGCTACCGTCGCTATGAAGGTAGGATACAGCTTGAGCGGATTAAGCATTCTATACATAGGCTTTTGGGAGAGCGCAGCGCGGCTCAAGGCCCGAAAGTCAATGCAATCTGCCCAACATCTTTAAGTTTCTTGAGCATTTTCAAATTCAGGTATCGCCTCTTCTACATATAGGTAAAATGACCCATAGAAAGCTGCTCCATTTAAGGTGAGACGTCAATGAACATGCAACCACCGCCCATTTCGCCCCGTCAAATGAACCTACTGCGAGTTGTACTCTCTATGGCCTGGGCTGACGAAAGCTTAGAGCAAAAGGAAGTAGACACGATGGTTACTCGCTTCAGTCAGCTATTTGCCACCGATCCTGCGCAGCAAACCTACCTACAGCAGCAGCTCCAAGAATACTTTGTTCAAGACGTGCCCCTGGAAGAAACCGTCTCTAAACTCACGACCGATGCCGAGAAAGAAGTCGCCTTGCGGCTCTCGTACGAAGTCATCAATGCCAGCGCCCGCACGCCTGATGAAGCCCTAGTCAACCAGGCCGAAAGCGACGCTTACCAAACCCTTGTCAGCCTGCTTGACCTACCTAGCAGCGTTGTCAGCCGCGCCGAGCAAGAAGCCACGGCCTCGCTTAACCAGGGCGGCAAAAACATTATCGACATGCTGGCCTTTCAGCTCCGCGACCACCTTAAGACTTAAAAGCTGTTCTAAAATTAAGTCAACTTCTACAGTAGATTAGCTTCTAAAATAAATAAACGAACGGCAGGTCAATATCTGCTGCCTTTTTTGCGCCCATCTCAGACACATTCACATGAGTTCGCTGCGTAACTCATCTAAATCAAAAAAATAATTTTAAACAGCTATCTTCATAGCCTACACATCCGTACAGCGGCATTTCGAGTTGCCGTGACTGTACCGTAAGCAGACAGGATTTTGAAGCCTATTTTGCTAAGCGTGATGTCCGTAAGTACGTTACGCCATAGTTTGATCACAAACGTATTCACATCATTCGCGGTAGCTTTGTTTAAAGGTATGAAAGTTCAAGAATTTTCTACTAATGGAAGACCGAGACGACGCCAGCCAAAGTACAACAACCGTTTATCACTCAGTTTGAAAAACGAGATGCTACTGCTGCTGCTGCTAGCTGCTGGTGTTGCCTTACGATTACACCGTTTGGCCGATAGAAGTTTTTACGACGAAGCCGCTAGCTGGACATTCGCACATCTTTCTTGGGGAAACTTCTGGCATGTCATCTGGAACTACGAAGGCAACATGGCCTTTTACTACCTTTTGCTGCACGGCTGGAGCGTCTTTGGTGATAGCGAAGTTGCCATCCGCTCACTGTCGGTCGTCTTCGGTGCCGCGACAATTCCTGCCATTTACTGGCTGGGCAGCTATCTTTTTAACCGTAAAGCTGGGCTGATCAGCGCCTTGTTGCTAGCCGTTCACGCTTTTCATATTCAGTTCTCCCAAGAGGCACGAGGCTACGCTCTGGTAACTTTGGTACTGGTTCTATCGACGTATTTTTTTGCACGAGCTGTCCAGTCACCTGACGATAAAAAGATCTGGGCAGGCTATGTTGTTTTGAGTGCGATCGCAGTATATTCCCAGCTTTTTGCCGTTCTCGTTTTAGCCGCTCAGTGGCTCTCACTTGGTGTTAGCGAGTTCAAAAAAATAGGCATTTCGACCGTCGCTATTGTTATCCCAACCATCGTTTGCTTAATCTCGCCAATGATAGCGTTTGTCCTTTTTCAAAACAAAGGACAGCTAAGCTGGGTCAAGCCGCTCACCGTAGAAACGTTTTTCAGCTTCGCTAAGCTGTTTGCAGGCGGCAAAGATTCGCTGTTAGCGATTTACCTGACGCTGTGCCTCTGTGCCGTTCTGCCAATTTCCAAAAAAATAGCCAGCCGTCAAACCCAGCGACTGCTGATCCTGTGGCTTGGGTTCCCTATCATCACAACGATCCTGGTGTCATTGGTGACACCGATATTTGTAGATCGTCTCTTTCTAATGTGCGTTCCAGCATTAATTTTGCTAGCCAGCGCTGGCCTTGTTAAGCTCAGTCAAATATCCCCTTTTTCTCGCCTGGTTAGTTTGGGACTGCTCGTTTCTATCGTAGTTTTGTCGATTTTGAGCAATCGTACGATATGGCATACCGTTGTACCGAGCCAAGACACTTTTCAACAAATGGCAAAGTACGTTTTGGTTCACCAGCAGCCAAACGATGTTGCCTTTATATTTCCTGCTGCAACTAGCTTGTCATTTGACTATTACATGCATCGACTGAGCCATAACATCCCTCACGCAGCCATTCCCACTACTGTGTTTCCAGACTTCGGCGAAACGCCTTCAGGCGCACAGCCAGCTCCCACCAAAGCGGACGTTGAAGCGGCGATGAAAGAACACGAGAGAGTGTGGCTAATTTTAGATAGGCGTTCAATTAAACCCTTGCCTGAACGCATACGGACGGTGAGAATGATCCGGCTTACCTTCATAGAAAATTCTTGGAAGCCAAAAGCACGGCAGTCGTTCCCCGCCCATTTAACCGCAACGCTATATACAAAGGACGGACAGTGACGTCCTCAGAAATGAGTCAAAAGGGATAAGTCAAAAGGGATGAGTCAAAAACCCAGCCCTTAAAGATGAAAGATGCGCTAGTGGTTATCGACTCATCTCCAGCATTCGCTGAATAGGCGCAAGGGCATCTGCCTGAATCTCCGCTGGAATTGTAATTTCGGGCGTCTGATTCTTCATGGTCAAATACAGCTTTTCTAGGGTATTTAGCCGCATGTAGGGGCACTCGTTACAGGCACAGTTCGCTTCTGGGGGTGCCGGAATAAAGTGTTTCTGGGGCACTTGTTTTTCCATTTGATGAATGATGCCGGGCTCAGTGGCAACGATGAAGCGATCGCACCCACTACTTTCCACATACTTCAGCAGCGCCGTTGTCGAGCCAATATAGCTGGCATGGCGCAAAACCCCTTCCTCACACTCTGGATGCGCAATAATCTCCGCGTCCGGGTGCGCCATCTTCAACTGCAACATCTTCCTTTCAGAAAAAGTCTCATGCACAATGCAGCTACCTTGCCACAGCACCATATCTCGCCCAGTCTGGGCCATCACATACCGGCCCAAGTTTCGATCGGGCGCAAAAATTATCTTCTGCTCAGCCGGTAGCTGATTCACCAGCTTCACCGCATTCGAGCTAGTGCAGATAATGTCGCTCATAGCCTTAATTTCAGCCGTGCAGTTGATATAAGAGATCACCACATGATCCGAATGCGCCGCCTTAAACCTGGCAAACGCTTCCGGCGGACAGCTATCTGCCAGCGAACAACCCGCCTCTAAATCAGGCAGTAGCACCAGCTTATTTGGATTCAGAATTTTGGCAGTTTCTGCCATAAAGTGAACCCCAGCGAACACAATTACATCCGCTTCCGTGGTTGCTGCCTTTTGCGAAAGGCCCAAAGAATCACCGATGTAGTCAGCAATATCTTGAATATCCGGCTCTTGGTAATAATGGGCCAAAACGACCGCGTTCAGGTCTTTCTTGAGCTGCTTAATGGCTGCAAAAAGATCCTTAGGCAGCGCTATTTTTGGGGCAGGTGCATTAGCAGTGGCAAACACGGGCTTTCCTCTCTAAATATTTTAGATTACCAATTACTTAGTTTTAATTATAGTCATTTTTACCAAAACTGCATCCCTTGATGCTGCAAAGAGGTCATCTATTACACCGGCATCGAATGTCCACTATCAGAACCGTCATTCAAGCAAGGGGTTCACAGCGTCCAACCAACTCGATACTCTCAGATCTTCTATGAGCACCCCTGTCCAACTCACAAAGTTGCTGGCATCAGCAAGTGCTGTCAGATCCTCAGCGCGGTGACTAATCCCTAATACGCTCAAAGTCTCGTCCAGGGGCACCCGGTTTTGATAGGCCGCTATAATTGCCTGCGTCGCCGTTTGAATCCCGGCTCCAGCCCCAATTAAATAAGAAAATCGGCCTTCTTCAGGTTGCCGCAAAACCAGATCAAAACCCATTTCTTCAGCAGCCTGACGCAGCGTTTGGCTGTCCACTGCTTTAGGCGTCATGAAAGGCTCACTAAATTCTCTATCCTTAGCCCGATGGGCCGCCGCTTCCATCAGCCCCGCAGAGCGTTCCATCTGCGCCACGGTAAAGTCACCAAAGCCCTTTAACGGATGCGAGATCTCGTTGGCAAGCACCCTCAAACCGGCACGCGCCTGTACATAAGGGCAGCCCAGGACTTCTACATAGTAGTTATTGTCAAGCTCGCCCAGCGCCGGGTCAAAAGGATTATGCTCAACTGGCGTGAAAATGCCGCTTCCACATTCTGTGATAAAGGGGCTGGTCAAACCTAGCTGCTGGCGGATGGGCTCTATTTCAGCGCGATCGCGATCCGTAAACACAATCACCGGGATATCCCTGGCGTTCAATTGTGCGATCGCCAACCGCAAAGCGTCATAATCCTCATTGGATTGCAAACCCATACCTTCTAAAGCCGTCAAAATAATTTGATTAGCCATAACCTTACATAGCCTCTTTGGGACTCTTTGGCCCTACCTTCATGCCCTAAAACAATAAACTGTAATTGTCTATGCTAGATAGGCATACCCAGCCCAACTAAAGGTGACAATCGCTAGTGGTAAAAATCGCCGTCGTCGGAGACATTCATGACCTCTGGGAATTGAAAGACAACGCCGCCCTGCGGCACCTCAACGTCGATTTAGCTTTATTTGTAGGCGACTACGGTAACGAGGCCGTCGAAGTCGTCCGCCGCATCGCCGCTGTCGAAGTGCCTAAAGCAGCCGTGATGGGCAATCACGACGCCTACTACTCGGCGAGCAACAAAGGTATCAAAAACTGCCCCTACGACCGCAGCAAAGAAGACTGGGTGCAGCTTCAGCTAGATCTACTGGGCGACGCACATATCGGCTTTAGCAAGCGGGAATTTCCGCAGCTTGGCCTTACAGTCGTTGGCGGCAGACCCTTTAGCTGGGGTGGTTCAAAATGGCGCTACCGAAAATTCTATCGCGATCGCTTTGACGTCAGAAGCTTTGACGAATCACTCGATCTCATTCTTGCTGCTGCCGACGAAGCCGAACATAACACCATAATTTTTGTCGGTCACGTTGGCCCCTATGGTCTCGGCGACAAACCTACCGACATCTGTGGTAAAGACTGGGGCAACAGCAGTGGCGATTATGGCGACCCAGACTTTGCCAAAGCCATCGAACTCACTCAGCAAGCTGGCAGACAAGTTCCCCTGGTTACGTTTGGCCATATGCACCACAAGCTAAAGGACTCAAACCAGTTACGAAAAAGAGTTGCTACAGATAACAATGGCACAATTTACTTCAATGCCGCTAACGTCCCTCGCATTGAAAAAACAGAATTGGGTGAGCGGCGAAGTTTCTCCCTTGTAACGCTCAACCAGGGCATTGTCGAATCCATCGCCCTGGTATGGCTGAGCGCCAATTTCGAGCAAATCTCTGAAGAGATCCTATACGCCGCCCGCTAAAGCGCTAGACGTTAGCTGGTAAATCAGGCTACTATAACCAAGCCTATTCAGTATCAACCGTACTGAGTACTTGCCGGGAGAGGTGGCAGAGTGGTCGAATGCGCTCGACTTGAAATCGAGTGTGCCGAAAGGTACCGTGGGTTCGAATCCCACCCTCTCCGTTTAGTGGTTGAGTCCGCACATAGAGTGAGATCAATCTTTGAGATTACCGAAATATAGTCACAAACCGTGAGTTTTCTTCCACAGAATGTGAAACTGAAGACGACCTATGCATAAGCGCGAACCAAGAATACAGTGAAAATATCCGTCTATCACACGCCCGAGGAAGTTCCAGAAGGCACTTTGCCCGATTGTGCGATCGCCATCGACGTCCTCCGCGCCACCTCTACTATGGCCGCCGCCTTCAATGCCGGAGCCGAAGCCATACAGGTATTTAGCGATTTAGACGAACTGCTGAAAACTAGCGAAGCCTGGCCCGCCCCCAAACGGATTCGCGCTGGTGAACGCGGCGGCCAGCGGGTAGAAGGTTTCGACTTAGGCAACTCGCCGCTAGATCATTCGCGCGATCGCACCCAAGGCAAACGGCTCTTCATGAGCACCACCAACGGCACCCGCTGCCTTCAGCGCATCCAATCAGCGCCCGTTGTCCTCACCGCCGCTCTCACCACCCGCCACGCCGTCGTCAACTACTTACTACAGCACCAACCACACACCGTCTGGCTCGTTGGCTCCGGCTGGGAAGGCGAATACTCCCTGGAAGACACCATTTGCGCAGGCGCAATCATTCAGGGCGCAGTTGATAAAGCTCAGCTCAACTACGCAGATATTATTGGCAACGACGCTGCTTTAGCCTCCATTAGCCTTTACCAACAGTGGCAAACCAAGCTCCTTGAGCTATTACATCACGCCAGTCACGGTCAGCGGCTACTAACTCAAAACAACACCGTAGACCTCGACTACTGCGCGCAGCTAGATACGCTCGACATCGTTCCTATTCAGCAAAGTCCTGGGATCTTAGTGTGGAAGCCCTCGATTTAGGCATGATTCAAGCCAACGTTATCTAAGTTGACAGGTTGACCACTTTCAGAAGCCTGTCGCAAAGCATCCCCTACCATGAGTGCATACAAGCTCTCAGCAGGACTGACATATAGGGGCGTTTGTTTAGTTAAGTAATCCAGCACCATTTCAGTATCTTTTACAAACAGGCCCCGACGAGGAGCCACTGCGATCGCCTCATCCCCCTGCGCCATCGTCAAAGTTCCCTGGTCTCGCACAAACCGCAAAGCACCCAGACTTCCCTGCACCTCCATCGTCCGGCTATAGCTCCACAGGTTCTCCCCTTTACCGTAGGTCAACTCCGCCACCACACCGTTTTCAAACTCCAACCGAGCAGAACTCAAAATACTCTTAAAGTAAGCACTATCAACTTCATCCGTCACCATTCGCGTACAGCAACTCACAGCCTTCACCCGACCTAATAGGTTTGTCAGCCGATGCACCCGCGACAGCGCCCCGCAAAACGGAAAACCAAACAGCTCTCTATGATAAGTCCACTTTCTAGGTGCAGGATGCTGCGGGTTCAGCGTTCGATAGTTCACGTAACTTGGCACACCTATCCGAGGCAAATGTTCACGCATTGCCAGATGCAACCCGCCTAGTAGCTCAATATGCTCCACATGCAGCAGCAGATCCTTTTGCGCTGCAAACTCTATCAGTCGCCGAGCCTGAGCCAAATCTAAAGACAGTGGATACTCCACAACAACATGCTTTCCTGATGCCAGCGCCGCTTCGACAATTACACCATGTAAGCCACTCACCGTTGCGACGACGACCAAATCGATCGTCGCATCAGATAGCAAACTCTGCCAGCTTTCTATAGCCTCAAGCCCATATGTCTCGGCAAAGCTAGCGGTTCTTGCAAAGTCGTTTCCAGCAACAGCTACGGGGTGCGATCGCACATCTGACCGTAAAGCCTCCGCTCTCACCCTAGCCGCATACCCAGTTCCTACAATCCCAACTCGAACAGCCATTACCCAATACTCATTAGTTACTCAAAAGCAAATTGCCAAAGCGGCTTTTTGAGCCATACTCCCGCCTAGTTCCTGTTAAACCAATTCGCCTCTATAACCAGCACTTTGAAAGCAATCTTAAAAACTCTCTCCCTAGTCAGAAAAAGTTTTCAATAAGCGCATATTTCTATCATCATCTATATCTTTTTACATATATAAGCCCAAGTTATATTAAACAGAATTACTGATAAAATAAAAGCTATCAACTCCTCATCAAACTTCTGCGCATCAGAGTCCAAAACCCTCTTATAAAGGCAGCTTCAGAAGATTCACAGGTCTTTACGAAAGGGCCAATCATAAGTAAATCAAGGGCTATCTACAACTTTAGATTACGAATACCATTCAAGAATTCCCTTCAAAATAGTTACAGCTCAATGGTTTTCTCGTAGTATCAAAACATGTTTTCATTGAAGCAGATCTCGCCAGTAATGGCGGCAATATAGAGCAGCCTCAATACCAGAACATTTTTGAACCAACCGAGAGGATATTTGCATGGCTAGTTACAAAGTAACGTTAGTAAACGAAGCTGAAAACTTAAACACCACTATCGAAGTGGCCGAAGACGAGTACATTTTAGATGCAGCCGAAGAGCAAGGTATCGATTTGCCTTACTCCTGTCGTGCAGGCGCTTGCTCCACTTGTGCCGGTAAAATCTCTACCGGCACAGTCGATCAGTCCGACCAGTCTTTTCTAGACGACGACCAAATCGAAGCAGGTTACGTACTTACTTGCGTTGCTTATCCTACTTCTGACTGTACTATCACAACCCATCAAGAAGAAGAACTCTACTAAAACAGCATCTTTCTTAAAATATTTAAAGCCCTGAGCCCTCACCCTGGCTTGGGGCTTTTTCTTTGCATTCCAAAGCAATTTTCTGGCTCTCGCAGCAATCCAGCAAAACCTGTAAGGGAGTTATGAAGTCTCAAATTCAAGCAGGGCATATTGATATTAGCCTTGATAACATTGGTAAATGTGCGTGACTGCTTAGTCTAAAAATCTGCTCTATACCTTTTAGCCTCAGTCGCGCATCCACTAATACGTCTACATGTGAGGATTTGCTAAAAATGAAAGCCATGATCTTGGCCGCAGGCAAAGGAACGAGGGTACGACCCATCACCTACACCATTCCCAAGCCGATGATTCCTATTATGCAAAAGCCCGTCATGGAGTTTTTGCTTGAGCTGCTGCGTCAGCACGGATTTACCCAAATCATGGCAAACGTCAGCCATCTCGCTAACGAAATCGAAGGGTACTTCAGAGACGGTCAACGCTTTGGTGTAGAACTTGCTTACTCCTTTGAAGGCCGCATCATTGATGGCGAACTGGTCGGTGAAGCTATTGGCTCAGCAGGCGGCATGAGAAAAATTCAAGACTTTTTTCCCTTCTTTGACGACACCTTCATCGTTCTCTGTGGTGATGCCCTAATCGACCTCGATCTCACTGAGGCCGTCAGACAGCACAGAGAAAAAAAATCGATCGCGACCATCGTCATGAAGCAGGTGCCCCTCATGCAAGTCCCTAGTTACGGCGTAGTCGTCACGGATGAAAACGGCAAAATCAAGTCATTCCAAGAGAAACCTGCCGTCGAAGAAGCACTTAGCACAGATATTAATACTGGCATCTACATTTTTGAACCCGAAATTTTTGACTACATTCCCTCCAGTCAAGAGTTTGACATCGGCGGCGATCTTTTTCCCAAGCTAGTTGCCGCCGACGCACCTTTCCACGGCATCCGCATGGACTTTGAATGGGTGGACATTGGCAAAGTGCCCGACTACTGGCAAGCTATTCAAGATGTGCTAACGGGTCAAGTAAAAGGCGTAAGCGTTCCAGGGAACGAGGTCAAGCCCGGCGTATTTGCAGGGTTAAACGTCAAAGCTAATTGGGACAAAATTGATATTGAAGGCCCTGTCTATATTGGTGGCATGACCGAAATTGAAGATGGTGCCAAAATCGTCGGCCCCAGCATGATTGGTTCAAACTGCCTGATCTCTAGCGGCACCATTATTGACAAAAGCGTTATCTTTGAATACTCTCGCATTGGTCAAGGCGTTCGATTGGTCGATAAACTCGTATTTGGCCGCTACTGTGTCGATAAAACAGGCGCTTCTATCGATGTTCGAGAAGCTGCTTTGGACTGGCTGATTACAGATACACGCCAGGCAGTTGTCGCCGAGCCCCCAATTGAGCATCGAGCGATCGCAGAACTACTCAACCAAACCATCGCTAACTCACCTAGCTAACGCATAGCTAAAACAAAAATGGGTGGCCCAGTAAAGACTGAACCACCCATCTTAATTGCGGAAACGGCGCGACAAAAGCAACCCAGCAGGATTACTGAAGAACAAGCCGTACGTTAGCGTTCTGCAAACCAGGACGCTTCACCTCAGCAAGGGTCTTGTTAACGGCATACTTCTGGTTGATAGAGTTGATCAGCTCAGTCTGGTTGTGCTTCTTGGCGACACCCCAGAGGTCAGCAATCAAATCAAAAGAACCATCAGCATTGCGAGACCAGCCGATATCATAATCGCCTTCAAGCACAGCTACAATATCAGCGCGAACGTTCTGACCGTTGTAACCACGGATGTTAGCTTCAGACTTCACAGAGACACCCAGGTCGCTGAGAGAAGACTTCAGGATTTCAGCATCGGTGATCTTAGTGCGCAGAGTACTAAAGTGAGACATGTGAGTTTCCTCCTGGAGAGAAATTGAGAGACAACGAGGTTAGAAATCGAATGCCGTCAGCTATCAAATGAGATAGAACCTGACTTTCTTGGAACTATCAGCTACGCCAAGGTAGCCATCTCTGTTCCTGTGGGAGCAGGAACAAGTCTACTAAAACTCCATCCGCTGATATTCCGCAACAGATGAAGCCGCTGGGCGAGCCCGTTGACGAGCCCAATCGCGCAAAGCCGTAACCTGCTCACTCATAGTCTTTGACAGCGGCATCGTGGCGCGAATCGCCGCAATAATGTCCAACTGAGTGAACTCTCGACCCTGGGCGAACGCTTCGTACATTGCAGAAACCAATCCCTGCTCAATCTCAGCGCCCGAAAACCCTTCACAAACCTTGCTCAACTGGTCAAAATCAAATCGCTCAATATCTGAACGACGCTTACCCAGATGAATCTTGAAAATCTCTTTTCGCTCTTCCTCATTAGGCAAATCCACGAAAAAGATTTCATCAAATCGACCTTTCCGCAAAAATTCACTGGGCAGTCGCTCTACCCGGTTAGCCGTCGCAATTACAAATACCGGTGATGTTTTTTCCTGCATCCAGGTCAAAAAGCTACCAAAAATGCGGCTAGATGTCCCCCCATCCGAGTCGGCTGATCCGGCACTCCCAGCGAAAGCCTTGTCAATCTCATCGATAAATAAAACGGCGGGTGAAATAGACTCAGCAGTTCTCAACGCACCTCGCAGGTTTGCTTCAGAACGCCCTACCATAGACCCGTCGTAAACCCGACCCATATCTAGCCTTAACAGAGGCAATCCCCATAATCTAGCCGTCGTTTTAGCAATCAAAGACTTGCCACAGCCAGGCACGCCTAAAATCAACATTCCTTTCGGCTGAGGTAGCCCATACTCACGAGCCCGTTCAGTAAACGCATTAGAGCGCTGCTTCAGCCAGTGCTTCAGTTCCTCCAATCCACCCACCGAATCAAGAGTTTCATCTTCTTCAATATAATCAAGGATGCCATTTCGACGAATTAGCTGCTTTTTCTCGGAAAGCACAATATCGACTTCGTGCTCTGTCAGTTGCCCTGCCATCACCCGAGACTTACGGAAAACCTTCTCAGCCTCGTCACGAGTAAGACCCAAGGCAGCCTTCAAAAGTTTCTCTCTTCCTTCAGTCGTGATGTTGCTAGCAGAAGACTTCTCTAACTCGCACGAAAGCACTTTGTTCAGCTCGGACATAGTAGGAAGGCGAAAGTCTAAAACAACAACTTCCTTCTCTAACTCTACAGGCACCTCCTGTACCGGCGACATTAGTATAATCGTCTTATGGGTGTCTCTAAACCCTTCAATCGCATCTCGAAGACTGCGAGTAACTTCAGGACTATCCTTAAACGGATGCAAATCTTTAAAGACAAAGACACTAGGCTCCTTCTGGCGAACCGCCCAATTGATAGCGGCTTGAGGAGAAACCGTGTTATTTTGCTGACCCGAGCCTCGCCCCTGTCCATACTCAACCATGCCGTGAGTCATTGTCCAAGTGTACATTCTCTGCTGTGGCCGCTGCTGAGACAGTGCAGCGATCGCTCTCTCTGCCCGTTCCTCCTCAAAGGTGACCAGATAGATTAGCGGATATTGAGCTTGAATTAATACACTTAGCTCTTCTGTCATGACCAACGTCTCCAGTTAAGACGACTTAACTATCTATCTGAATCTAAAGCAGCAGACTAAAACATAAACAGCAACAATTCCGTAGCAGAGCCCACAAAATACTAAGCGAGCCTAACGCAACTGGCAATCAACAGACTATTAGTTCTTCCTCTTCGGGGCTCTTAGAATCTGACTTTAACTCTGAAATTCGCTCCAAATCGATTAAACCTTCAAACTGATGCCCAGAATGACTCTCTACTAGCGTTAGTCCGCCTTCTCGTAATGCAACGGGAGCCGCGCACTTAGGACAAGCGTGGATGCGGTGAGTCTGACCATGGGCCTCACTAGAACGCTCAACAGCCTCTGGATGCCCTAGATAAAACTCAATAGCGCGTTGGGCCATTGACGACATCGTTTCGCCATCAATAGCAGAACGAATCTTGAACTGCCGATGCAGGTCATCTGAAATATATAGTGTGACTTTTTGCTTGACTGGCATATCGGATTTGAATAACGTGACCCCAGATATGTATATCAACTTAGCGGCTCCCATTCAAGCTGTCAAGACACTATGCCAGCTTGACGTCAAAATGCTTACAAAAGTTAATACTTGTATTTTGTCAGGTAAATAAGTGGAGTATTTAGAGTTGTTGGCAAGAACGGCTATTCTTCGCATGTGCTGATTATGCTGTATTAGGCGTACTAGCCAGAGGGTAACCTCATATGCATATCAACTCTTTTCCCACATGAGTATCCCAGCCGAATCGATTCAGCCGACCCAACTAGAAAGCGCCCTCAAGCATCACTTTGGCCATGACCGATTTCGCTTCGATCAGCACCGAATTATCGAACAGGTTCTCAAGAATAAAGACGTTTTGGTTGTTATGCCGACGGGTGGCGGGAAGTCTCTTTGCTATCAACTCCCTGCTCTTCTGAGAGGTGGCGTAACTCTCGTAGTTTCACCGCTAATCGCGCTTATGCAAGATCAAGTGACCGCATTACGGGACAACGGGATTGATGCTACTTTTTTGAACAGTACAGTTCCGTTTGATGAAGTGCGATCACGAGAACAAGCCCTCCTCTGCGGCGACATCAAACTCCTCTACATTGCCCCCGAAAGACTCTTCACGTCATCCTTCACCGAGCTACTAGACAAAATTAGCCAGAAAGTCGGCATCAGCACCTTCGCCATCGACGAAGCCCACTGCGTCTCAGAATGGGGCCACGACTTCCGACCCGAATATCGCCAGCTCTTCCAGCTAAAACAGCGCTATCCCCAAATTCCAATAATTGCCCTCACTGCGACCGCCACTAGTAGGGTTCGTACAGACATTGTTCAACAGCTTCGTCTCACAGATCCAGAAATCTACGTCTCAAGCTTCAATCGCCACAATCTCTACTACGAAGTAAAACAAAAATCCAAACAGGCTTACCATCAGCTCCTTAACACCATCAACGAATATCAAGGTGATGATAAAGGATCTGGCATCGTTTACTGTCTTAGCCGCAAACACGTAAACGAAGTTTCGCTCAAACTCAGGCAAGACGGCATTTCAGTCCTACCCTACCATGCAGGTCTCACAGCCGAAGAACGCGAAACCAACCAGACCAAGTTCATCCGTGACGACGTTCAAATCATCGTCGCAACCGTCGCATTTGGTATGGGCATCAATAAACCCGACGTCCGCTTTGTTATCCACTACGACCTACCTCGCAACCTCGAAAGCTATTACCAAGAGGCAGGCCGAGCCGGACGCGATGGCGAAGAGGCTAAATGTACTATCCTCTTCGGTTGGGGTGACGTCCACACCGTCAAATACCTCATTGGACAAAAACACGATCCCAACGAACAGCGCATCGCCCAGCAACAGTTAAACCAAATCATTGACTATGCCGAAAGCTCAGTCTGCCGTCGCAAAATTCAGCTCAACTACTTCGGCGAACCCTTCGAGGGCCCATGCGATAACTGCGACAACTGCATCAATCCAGCCCCTATAGAAGACTGGACAATCGAAGCCCAAAAATTCCTTTCTTGCGTCTATCGCTGCGATCAACGCTTTGGAATGAACCATATTATAGATGTTCTGCGCGGCTCTAGAAAAAAACGTATCGTAGAGCTTAACCACGATCAACTCTCTACTCACAATATTGGCGCAGACCGCAGTGTCGATGAATGGCGAATGCTCTGCAGAGCCCTAATTCATCAGAGCTACTTAGATGAAACAACCGACGGCTACTCCGTTTTGAAGCTCAATGCTAACAGCAATCAAGTCCTAAAGAAATTAGTTACCGTAGAAATACCTGTTGCAACGAAAATTGAGAAACCAGCCTCTTCCAAAACAAAAGCTGCCAATTCAGATTTAACATCCGAGGAAAGCTCACTTATGAGTGAACTAAGATCGCTACGCAAAAAGTTAGCTGACGAGCAATCTGTACCGCCCTATATTGTCTTTTCAGATGCAAGTCTCAGACAAATGTCTCAGAACAGACCGCAAACAGCAGAAGCGTTTCTAAAGATCTCCGGGGTTGGAAATCGTAAGCTGACTCAATACGGTGAAAGTTTCACTCAAGCTATTCGCGAGTTTTGTAGTAAAAACGGACTAGAAGAGCAGCCTGTCCAAACAGCAACTGCGTTTGCACGCGAACCAGCAAGCGAAAGTGACATTACAAGCACTCACCTCACTACCTACCAGTTTTACCAAAGCGGTCTTTCTCTCTCAGATATCTCACTCAAGCGTGACATCCGGCTCAGCACTGTTAATGGCCATATCGCAAAGTTGATAGAGACAGGATACGAAATAGATCTAGACAAAATAATCGACCACGAAAGGCAAACTGTTATCAAAAAGGCAATCGACGAAGTCGGCCCAAGCTCCCTAAGAGACATCCGTGAGATAATCGGCGAAACCTACGATTATCACGAGATAAAACTTGTCCGCGCTGCTTGGAAAGCAGAAAAAAGGAAGTAACAAAAGCCCACCACTATTGAACAGTGATGGGCTTTGCTTAATATAGAACCTGGCATCGAGCTATTTTGACAAAGGCCAACGCCTTCACTATCTTCGCCGCTGCAATGTTTCACGAATCGAGTTCGAGATGGAATCGAAGTGGTTCCACTGCGCCATT
>JBAQZP010000118.1:0-23043 GCA_049791095.1 Phormidesmis sp. | reverse complement strand
ATCCACTACTTTACCGATTTACCACTGTCCTCCGCAGCTTCCTATCGACCCATTCATGCAACAAAGCCGCTAGATATTATCAATCCATGGGAAGCGTAAAAACCAAACAGCAGTTAATCGCCGCATTTGATCCCAGCGGCGTCGGCCTCAACAACGGCAACATCTTCGGCTTTCCTTTTGACTACGATACTGCCAATATCATCATTTTCGGTGTCCCCTGGGAAGTCACCGTTTCCTTCCATAGCGGCACCGCCAAAGGCCCGCAGGCCGTATTAGACGCCTCGCCCCAGCTCGACTTTTATGACTATGACAATCCTGATGGGTGGAAGCAAGGGATTTATATGCCGCTGGTGCCTGACTGGATTGAGGCAAACAATGAGGAGATGCGATCGCCTGCCCAAGCCATCGTCACCGCCACCGAACAAGGCCATCCCCTCAGCGCCGATCTAAAGCGCGCGCTTCATCAAGTTAACAGCGGCTGCGAGCAGCTAAACCAATGGCTCTTAGGCGAAACGCGCCAGGCGCTGACTGCTGGCAAAAAGATCGGTATCCTCGGCGGCGACCACAGCGTTCCCCTCGGCGCAATTCAGGCCCTGGCCGAAAAGTATCCCGACTTTGGCATTCTCCACATTGATGCGCACTGCGATTTGCGCGATGCCTATCAGGGCTTTCAGTTCTCTCATGCCTCTATCATGCGCAATGTGCTCGATATTCCCCAGGTTTCCAGGCTGGTGCAGGTGGGTATTCGGGATGTGTCGCCAGCGGAAATTGCATTTGCAAAAGGGACGAATGGGCGGGTCGTGGTGCATCATGATACGGGGCTGAAGCGATCGCGCTACGACGGCATCCCCTGGCGCGACCTCTGCCGCCAAATCGTAGCCGACCTTCCTACCCACGTATATATCAGCTTCGACATCGACGGCCTCGATCCCAAACTATGCCCGACCACTGGCACCCCAGTCCCTGGCGGGCTAGAGCTAGACGAAGCTTTTTGTCTGCTGCGAGAAGTGGCTGACCACCACCAAATCATCGGCTTTGACCTGTGCGAAGTGGGGCCAGATGAATGGGATGGCAATGTCGGTGCTCGAATTGTGTATAAATTGTGCAACCTGATGGGATTGGGCTCAAAAGTCTAGCCCTGACGTCTAGAAGCAACTGGCCTATGGAGAGAGATTGCCGTAGTGATCGTGTGGTAACAGTTAGAACAACAGGGGCAAGAGATTCTTTTTTAAAATCTGCACTTTCTGATAGCAGGCGTACGCAATGGCAGAGATCGATTTTCTGGCGCTGATCGGTCAAGGCAGCGAAAGTTGGAACCTTTGGCGGGCCGAGAATCCTGACATTCAACCCGATTTGAGCCACACCTATTTGTTTGGGCAGGTATTAACCGAGTTCGATTTGAGCGATGTCAACCTAGAGCGAGCCTGCTTAATTGGCACCAATTTGCGAGGCGCAAACCTGAGAAGATGCCGTCTAACGTCAGCCTATGCCACTAATGCTGACTTCAGCGGCGCAGATTTGACAGAAGCTGACCTCAGCCGAGGTGACTTTAGCGAAGCCCACTTTGATGCGGCTAACCTCTCAAACGTTCAAGCCCTGGGTGCAAACTTCAGAAGGGCCAGTTTCAGCGGAGCCTCCCGATCGGGCTGGAAGACGGACAAGGCCACTGTGCTCAGCGATCTTCATGGCGATCGCGTCAGCTCTTTCAAGTTTGGTCGTAAGCTTGGCAGCAAGTTTGGCAGTCGCCAGAGACTCTTTTTAGGGGCGGGACTAGGGGTAGCTGCGATCGCCCTCCTCACCCTTCCAAAACTCACTCGCCTTGATTTATCTACGCCAGCGCAAACGCTTCCCCCGCCAACGCTCGAAGATGACTTTGTCTCTTTACCCTGCAACGAAGCGCGTCCGCCTACCCAGCTCATCACTGCCATCGGCTACAAATACAAAAACGGCGCAATCTACTACGGCAACTTCGACCACGATCGGCCCGCCGATGGTAGAGGCACCATGATTTATGCCAGCGGCAACCGCTACGATGGCGAATACAAAAACGGTCAGCGCAGCGGCTGCGGCATTTTTACCTTTAGCAACGGTAGGCGCTATATCGGCCAGTTCAAAGCTGACCAGTTCCACGGTAAGGGCACCTGGATTTTAGAAACGGGCGAGCGTTATATTGGTGAGTTCAAAAACAACCAGTGCAATGGCAAAGGTACCTTTATCTTTGCTAATGGATCTTCCAAGTCGGGTACCTGGCAGGCAGGCAAACTACTAGACGGTTCTCTTTCTTGCGATCCCGAAACGCTGCGCCTGCCTGCTTCTCCGAGTAGCTGACGCAGGGGTCATACGTCCGTAGTCGTAAGCGTCTGCCATAGGGAAGGTGTGATTAAAATCACAATCCGTCATAATCCGAACGGTACACCGCCAGAATGTATACCCGTGAGGACTATCTCTATGCGTCAGCAGCTATCTACATCTACAAAGCGTTTCCTATCAGCATCCCTGTTATCAGCCGTAGGACTATTGGCGTTGCTGCCGACCTCGGCGTCGGCTCAAGACATGCCCGAACCCACGCCCGAGTCGATGCCGTCACCTACCGGTACAACGCCCGAATCAATTCCTAGCGCCGTACCCGAGCCTACCCCTACCGCAGAACCCGATGCGATGGAGGAAATGGCAGCGCCCGATGCAGAAACCATGGTAGAAGAGACTGAGGTAGAAGAGACCATGGTGGAAGAGACTGACGAGGATGCCGAAACCGTCGCTGAGCCTACCGGTATGGAGATGGAGGCTGATATGGAGGTAGAGGCTGATATGGAAATGGAAGCTGAATCGCCCAACGTTCCAGCGGCCACGCCCGTGGCTAATCCTACGCCTACAGCAGCCCCTACGGCAGCCCCTACAGCTACGCCTACCGCAGCCCCTACGGCTACCCCAGCACCTGCTACTAATAGCCCTCGCGCTCTGTGGTAGTTTTCTAAGCAGCAGTTTTCTAAGCGGCAGTTTTCTGAGCGATCGCATTCATCAAAAGCCCCGGCCCGATAGCGCTGGGGCTTTTGCTCGGGTAGATCATGCCTGCTCTATTTGGCTTTCTCAATTCGTTGCTTTGCTAGCAGACAAGCCAATCAGCGCGATAAACTAAAAGACGAACAGTCAATCGATTAGTGACCCATGCCCTCGGAGCCCCAGTCTCCCAAATCCAACCACCGGCTAGCTCTCGACCCGCTTAGCGAGGCCCTGAACAAGCTAGACAATGCCGAGAAAAAAGAAAAGGCCAAAGCAGAACTTGCGCTCGGTCAAGCGGGTTTTGCACGAGGGCGATATAAATATGCGATCGCCCACTTCCAAACCGCCCTCCAGCTCTCCAATCCGATCGGGGCTATGGGTGGCGAAATTCAGCTATGGCTTGTAAACGCCTATGTCGCAGCCGGTGAAAATGAAGCCGGACTTGCCCTTTGTCGCAAGCTCATTCTGCATCCTGACTTGGAAACCAAACGCCAGAGCAAACGACTGCTGTACATACTAGAAGCGCCCGAACTGGAGATGAAGCCAGAATGGGTAACCAAAATTCCAGACCTGGCCAATCTAGAAGACGATCGGGGCCGCCGCTATCCGCAAACGCCCAAAAAACCTCGTCGTAAGCCCAAACCCGAACCAGAGCCCTTAGACTTGAGCCAGGTAAACACCGCCGACAATCAGTTCGTATGGGTCGCTCTCGCTGGTATTCTCCTGACTATAGGAGGACTGTTTTGGTTCAGCTAAAACAGTCAAGAATTCTCTAACTGCTTCAGCAAATCCTCAATACTATGCAGTTTGGCCTCGTACTGTTGGACTCGCTGCGAAAGCTCGAATTTAGCTTCCGAATCAGATTTAATGATCAACTCTTGCTTTAACCATTTCGTTTTCTGGCGGATATCTTGATATTCTTCCTCTAGATCCTCGCGTTTTTCTTGAGCACGTTTTCTGGAACCCTGAAGATGTTTAGGCTTTGACAATAGCGCTTCATCCGTCGTAGAGATGGCGTCAGCCGCTGACTTTTTATAGAGAACAGGCATCAAATGCTCGGGTAATCCTTCCATCGGAATCGAGCTACAGCCTAGCTTATAGGCAAACTCGATTGAGCGCCCAGCACCCAGCGCATCATAAAACCCTAAAGCAAACGCCATTGCTACGCTATCGGTCATAGCTTGCCGGGTGCCAACCACATAGGGAATGTGTTCGACAATAGCCTGCGCTTGACTATTGCTGTAGCAGCCGTTCAAGAGGACACAATTGACCTGATCCGAAAATAGTTTAAATAGATCGGCTAACGCTTGAGGTGAGACCTGGCTAGGCCGCCCGGTATTATCTTCAAAGACCAATCCCTCTGCTAGTCTAGGATCTGCTAGTTCAGGATCTACTTCTGTATTTTGATTAAAGCCGGATGCTGTCTCTTCTCGATTATCTGGTTCTCGATTCCCAGAAAAATGAACGATTTGAGGGTTGCATTCCAATAGCGCTAGCCGAACGTCCCGAGCGCGCACGGCCCATCGTTGTTCAAAATGGAAGCGATCGCGATCACGCGCCCTCAGCAACCCTTCACCGATCTCGCGCGCTTCCTGGCCCAAACGAGATGGAGAGCTACCCGCTGGATTCGCGGCTAAAAACAACACGGTCAGGGTAGATAGATCGGCCATACTTACATCATGAGTGACAGCTTAAAGCTTTTTATATACAACGCTTAACATCTAACGCTTCTGATAATCCAGATTTAGAAAAAGCAAAACCCCACCAATCCCAAATCCCAAAGAAACTAGACTGGCAATTACATTAGAAACAATAGCCACTAACGTAGGAGAGTTTGAGATGAAACTAGTGAGTATTCTGCCAACAAACATGGGTAAGCCAAAAGCAGCTAGCATAACTAACAGAAAAAAAGAAAACACCTTCCACCAGTTTCCCTTGACCAATGTTCGACTATATTGAAAAGCTGCCTTACCTCGCTGGCCCCTGAGGATAAACGCGAGACTATAGTAGTAATTGTTCACCGCATAAATAATCCCTGGGACAATTAATAGAACTGATCGTAGGGCATAAGCGATACCATACCTCAAACTTAAACCAGTTAACGGTAAGAGTTGAGACAAAATATGATTCAATGCAGTGCTTATCTGAGGATTCTTGTCAGCCACATGACCTTCCGCCAAAACAGCAAAAGCAATCATGTAAACCGGTATCACAATGAAAAAGTAAACTAAGTAGAAAAGCAGAGATGAAATAAGTGCAAAGTTGTTTGAAGGAGGATATAGCGCCAAGACATTAATAACGATCGAAAAGGGTAAAAGCACTATGCCAAAAAGACTGGCAAAACTTCTGAAATGCTGTAAATACAGACTAAAGCCCATTGCTAACAAATCGAAGACGCCAAGTTTTTTATTTTGTAGCTCTGAAAGAAAACTCATAAAGGGTATTTACCCGCTGTTGCTATAGTCTCGACTATAAAAGACCAGTCGGCTGTCAGGGGTACCCACTCAGATACTCTTAAATAAAATTTTGTGAATTTGCGGCCTGAGCTAATCAAACAAAGCTTACTAAATCCTGACAAGACTATACAAAAGTTGTTTCCTGTAACGACACCGCAACCCGAAAGCCAATAGTCAATACCTTGTTTTCAGGCGGAACGCCATTGCGATAGGCCGAACGACATTCGCTCGGCCCGTGCGTCCACGACCCGCCTCGAATCACCCGGTGGGAAGTTCGACGACTGGTTATTCGGGCACTGCCGTCTGTAGGCGCGTTGCTATAGTCGTCGTACCAATGATCGGCGCACCACTCCCAAACATTGCCATGCATGTTTCCCAAACCAAAGGCGTTTGCTTCTTGATGAGCGCTAATGCCTCTGGTTTGTTGGCTGGATTTTCCTTTAGGGCCAGTGTTATAGCGTTGGCTGGCATCATAGCTAGCTAGCAGGGGTGAAAGGGTTTCGCCAAAATGAAAGGGGGTTTCTGTGCCAGCGCGGCAGGCATATTCCCACTCGGCTTCGCTAGGCAAACGATAGGGCCTGCCCGTTTGTAGCTGCAAGCGCTCGCAAAATTCAACTGCTTCAAACCAGGTAACATGCTCCACAGGCAGATGGTCACCCTCAAAGCTAGCAGGGGCCGGATCTAACTCTATTCGGACTTTGAGAGTCTGAGCAATCGCTCGCCATTGAGCTTGGGTAATGGGAAAGCGACTCAGGAAAAAAGGCTCAATATTCACCCAGTGTCGTGGCAGTTCGTGATAGTTTCCCTTTTGATTGGCTGTACCCATCCAGTAGCTGCCTGCTGGAATGCGCACCATCTCTAGTTTTGCCTGTCCGCCCAATGGCTCGGCAAAGAGCGTTGCTTGTTGCGCTTGGCGATCGAGCTGCCAGTGCTTTCCTAGCCCGCCCAATCGGCGGTGACAAATTAGCTCGGCGACCTCAAATTTGAATGGATTTAAAGGCGGCAGCTCAGACACAGATGAACGGATACCCCAGTCGGTGCCTTGAAACTCAGGAATGGGTAAAGTGACACCGGCTACCACAATTCGATTGTCATGTGCGGGTAATGAACTCAAGGTGGATTCTGCTTTTGTGCGATCGCTACGAGCCAACTCGCGCATACCCTGCAAATAAATTAGCAAAGACTCAAAGTAAGCCTGCCGCAGTGGCGTTGCGATCACGTCCGCTAATGCGCTCATCCGCAGCCATTCTGTTTTTTCACTCAGGGCTAGCTCATTCAGTTGCTCGGCCAAATCATGCGCAACCGTTTCAGGATAAATATAGGCAAGCGCCGTCCAGCGTTGGGCCTGAGCCAGCGTTTGAGAAGACTCAGATTTAAAGGGATTGATCTCCTTTTGGACATAGGTCAATACAAAACGGGCCACTTCTCCTATTCGTCGCTGCCCGAATTTAGGATGGTGCAGCATTTGCTCTAACAAATGGTTGCGTAAATCTGCGTCCATCTCATATTGCGCTTGGCCGACCTCTCGGCAGAGCGGCGAGAGCAGCAAATCTGCCACTGCGATCCAGGGTATGTTTAAAGCTTGATTGCTAACGTCCGCCTGAAAATTTTCCCATAGGCAGTAAGTCAAATGGGGTGTGAGCGCGATCGGCAGGGCCGCATGGTAAGCAAAATGAACATGCGCTTCAGTAAACCGCCGTCGAAAAGCAGCCACGGTCTGCTCGGTTTTGTCAACGCGGTTCTCAAGCCGCAAACCATTAGAATCCATCATATTAGCGAAACGCCTTTCCGTTCGTGCGATACCGTCCCCGGAGCACATCCATCGCACTATAAAAGTCCTGACGGTTGACCTCAAACATCGGCACTAACTCAGCAATGCTTTGAGCGGTAGTGGTTTCCCAGCGCTGACGAGGGACTGGATTGAGCCAGGTAATATAGCGAACATGCGATCCCAATTCCCTCAAAAAGAATTTTGTTCTTCGTCGCCGCTTAGAGCTAGACCCGCCGCGTGCCGCACCCGCATCGCTAAAAATCAGGCAAACGGTTCTCCCCTTAGGCAAACTCGACAAACATTCATCCATGGGTTCAGCTTCCAAATGATAGGGATCGCGGTGCAAATACTCATCTGGACAGTTGTGAAAGTAATACAGTCGCACTCGGCTGAAGCGCCCCCCTCGAAATGCTGTGTCTGCTAATGCTTCCGCAAGGTGGTGAAACGGCACCATCGACCCATCTCGATCGATCAGTAGCAGGAGTTCTATGCGGTTAATCCGGGGTGAAACCAGTACAGGGCTCAGCAAAACACCTTGTTGACAAACCTGTCGAATAGTTGCTTCTACATCCAACTCACGCGCCGGGCCTTCACGATTGAACTGACGTAGAGAGCGCCAGCCTTGCTTCATTTGGCGATGAGTAAGCGGCAAGCTATTGATCCGCAAAGGAAACCGCTCATCTATCTTACTGTTGGTTCCTCTGCTAACCCTAGCGGCTTCAGCATCATCCATCATAGTTTGAAGAACTTCGGTAGAGAGCGTTGTTTTGGACAGATCAGGCGACGTCCTGGAAGCTGTTGTCTCATCTTCAAAGGTTTTAATCTGTCGATTTTTTCGCATCTTTATAAGAATAGGTATTAAGATAGCCAGCGCAGCGGCGCTGAAACCTAATTCCGCTATTTCTCCGAAGGGTATTGTCTCACTTTCTTTTGGATCGTCCTCTCGAATTATCAAAGGACGGCTGCTGCGGTTTCCGATGTTAGTGCCACCCTTAGAGTCCTCCAGTCTCAGGAGAATCGTTCGATCTGGCGTATGATCTTTGTCATTGACAAGAGAAATATCAACAATATCTTTGACCTGTCCGTCGGCAAAATCAATACTCCGAGTAGTATCGCCCATAGTCCCTGGTTTCAACAGATCTCCGAATAGCTCACTCATAGTCCCTTGCTCGAATCGATGATCGTCGATGATCAACGTTGCGCTAATTTCTCCCTGGCTTCCGCCAGTACGAACAATTTTTACGCCTACTTTTCCTTCGTTTTCTTTGACGATTATTGGCAAAAAAGGAAATCCTCCGAAAGCCAAACGGCCAGCAGAGGACTGACTGCCTCTTAAAGACAGGAAGTTTTTTTGTTCTGGGCCTAATAAAAAAAAGCTGCCAGCGGCAACTATAATTGTGACCAGTCCGGCTAAAGCCAGAAAGCGGGTAGCTCGACTTGTTTTTTTAGGTTCCTTTAAAAAGGGGCTTCTCCCTTCGTCTATCGCAAAGCGATCCTTATTTATTTCGCTTTTAGTCAAGGCTGGCTCTGTTTTTGCAGGAATAAGCTGATCAAAATAGGTCTGAAAAATTTCCTCCTCTCTGGGTGATTTAATCCAAAGGGTGCGGCATAGTTGGGCTAGCGCCTCGCGATCGCCCGTTCCAAACCCAGCATCCATTGCCTGTAGCAGCAAATGGTATTCCGCGACTCCCAACGGAATATCCGATTTCCGCAGGCGGGTAAATAGCTCTAGCAAAGCTGGATCATTCACGATCTTGACCTAATCTCAAGTAGCTCATGTGAGCATCCCAACTTTTGAGTAACACCTCCAGATAAGGCAGTTGAGTGTCTTCAGATAGCTTATTCACCACATCCTTTAGTGATTCTCGGTTGAGAGCCTTAATCCAGTCGAGCAGTTCACTCGTACTTACATTCTTGCCGAGCCTACCGGCCTCTCCTGCCAAGCTTTTCCGCAACTCCATAAAGCGGAAAATGGCCTTGTCTATCAGTTCATCGGCAATATCGGGAAAGCGGTTTTTAACAATTTGAGCCATCTGATCTGGCTTTGGAAAAGGGACATAATAGAACAAACATCGGCGCAAAAAAGCATCGGACAAGTCTTTTTCGTCGTTACTGGTGATAAATACAATCGGGGGATGAACAGCCTTAATCTCTTTTTCCTTCCCACTCTCTTGAATTTCTGCAATCTTGATCCTTTGTTCATCAAGTTCTAATAGTAAATCGTTAGGAAAATCAATGTCAGCTTTATCTATTTCATCAATCAAAACGACGGTTCGTTTTGAATTCATAAACGCTCGACCCAAAGGCCCTAAGCGGACATAAGTCGCAGGATCTTCAAACCTGTTTTTTTCTTCTAGGGTTAAAGCGCCCGATGCCGCTAACTGAGCATCGCGTAGTCGCCCAACTGTATCGTAAGTATATAGACCCTCTTTAGCACGGCTAGTAGATTTTACATACCAGGCTTCAAAATCGAGCCCTAGCTCGTAGGCGACTGCGATCGCCAGTTGAGTTTTTCCACAGCCGGGCTCTCCTTTCAGCAGCAATGGACGCTCTAAATAAATGGCTAGATTGACGACATCTACTAACTTTGAGCTGGGCAAGTAAGGGTAGATAAGCTTCCCTTGGTAGTCATCTTTCGAGCTTGGCTGCTTGGTTCCTGTATATTCAAAGCGTTCATCAGAATTTAAAGACTTAACCATTGCCCCTCCTGATCAAACCAACTACAACCACAAAGACTACAAATCCTTGCTAGTGTAAATATCGGAATTCCTTGCTCTTTTAAAAGAGTCTGGACAGCTTCTGTTTTATTAGTCGAGAGCGCTGATGGTAAAGAATCGCTTTCATAATTCAACCACTCCCTTAAGTCTCTATCCGAAAATGAGTTGATGTTCGGTAAACCGAGAGGACTCTCCGGTTGCCATTGAGAATCAAACCGCTCAGCAAACCCAGCATTCCATGGCGTAACGACCCCTTGATAATCCAAAAAAAAGATGAGTAGCTTGAAGTCACTCTGCTGACTTTGACTATGAGAAAGGGTTTGAGTGAGCGATTTCCAAAAAATGTTAAGCAAATCGCACAAGTTCTCTTTGGCTGTCTCATCAACGTTATCAAACACAACCAAAACGTTTTGTGATTTTTTTAGTTCGCAAATTTGATGAGTGATTTCCGTGGGCGAAGCCTTTTCAGATAGACCCGCTCGGCGGGCAAAATCGTGCCAGATAGCCAGTATATCCGTCTTAGATGAGGTTCGCTTCAAATCGACAATTATCTTTTTTCCATTTAATACATTCGGAATACTTGATGCTAGCCGCTTTAGTAACCACCGCTGTCCATAGTCTTTTGAATAGCCCTGAATTAGAAATGCACCATGAGAATGCTTCTCAGAAACTTCCTGGAACAGAAGATGTTGCTCCCAGTATCCTAACTTTAATAAAGATTTGTATAGGCAATCGAATGTCTGATAGCTATCTGTATTTTCTGACTGTTCAAAGCGGCTAATTTTATTTTCTAGCAGCTCAATTTCCTCATCAATTTCTTCCAACCTTGCTTCGCTTTCATCAATCCTTTGTCTCAGTTCATATTTTGCTTCTGAGTCAGTCTTAACAAGAATTTCCTTTCTCAAAAACTTTAGTTTTTTGCGGATATCATTTTCTTCCTCTTCCAAATCTTCAAGTTTTGCGCTTAAACGATTAAGCGAAGACATATATCCTCCTTAACATCTACCTAGATTGAATTTTAGCATTCATGACTACGCCAAATAGCTGGCTGTATTCGATGCCTCATAATAACTGCCAGCCAATGCTGATCGCGGCTAGGGCTCCTAATATTAAACATAGGGCTAGCACGGTATAATGTCAGGGTCGCCGCCGCCCGCAAACGCCCAAGCAGCCAAGCAGCTTCGTCGCTGAAAGCCCAACCCCGACCCAGAGCCCCTAGAGTTGAGCCAGATAGATACCGCCGACAATCAGTTTATAGGGGTCGCCCTCATCGGTATTCTCCTGACTATAGGAGGACTGTTTTGGTTCAGTTAGCGCCTTTAAGACAGGCCAAAATTCATCTTTTCACAACCCTTGCCTGTCTGGTGCTATGTCCGCTGTTAGGCGGCTGCGTAGATTACGATTTAGGTATTCAGTTCGATCGCCAAACCCGACGTTCACTCTCTTGAACCTCAACTTTCACCTGACCACCCCCTGGGGCCTGATAGATCCAAAGCCTTTAAATAATCCCACAGAGCCACCTAACGTTCAGGCCCATACGGCAACCTGGCATTTGGCAGCTAACGAGCCACACCATATTGAAGCCACCTTTTGGGTGCCGAGTTTGATTGGCATTGGCGCAGGTGCGATCGCCCTCCTTTGCACCCTTGGCTACACTCTCAAATACAAACGCCTCCCATAACCCCCCTTCCCCCTTCCCCCACCCGCAACCACAGCAGTATGATGTCCTTACCTTGCTTCTAAACTCCATGGCCCTACAACTGCGCGTTTACGTCCCCCCTCATCCCCTCGTCAAACACTGGCTCGGTGTTTTGCGCAGTGCCAGCACCCCTAGCTCAATTTTCCGCAGCGCCATGACCGAACTAGGCCGCTGGCTAGCCTACGAAGCCGCTCGCGACTGGTTGCCGACCGTAGAGATGACGGTCGAAACGCCCCTTGCTCCCTGCTCGGCTACCTTTGTAGATCCAGAAGTGCCGATTGTGATTGTGCCGATTTTGCGAGCGGGGCTGGCCCTGGTGGAAGGCATTCAAAGCGCCGTTCCAAATAGCGTTACCTATCACATCGGTTTGGCCCGCAACGAAGAAACGCTAGAGCCCACCTGGTATCTCAACAAGCTGCCTGAAAAGTTTGAGCCTAATACCCGCCTGATTATTTCTGAACCGATGCTGGCGACGGGCGGGACGATTATGGCAACGATGGCCGAACTCACCCAACGTGGCATTGATCCGGCCCTGGTGCGCATCATTTCTATTGTCACAGCGCCCGTTGCCCTCCAGAAGCTGGCCGAAAGCTACCCTACCCTGGCGGTTTATGCCGCCATCATTGATGAAGGGCTAGACGAAAACGGCTTTATTGTGCCTGGTTTGGGTGATGCAGGCGATCGCACCTTCGGCACTACTTAACCTTTTATTCCCCTGGGCTGAGCGGAGTTGTAAGCGCTTCGCCTGCTCGCAAAGTAGCCCAAGTAAACCCTTATCACGAATAAACCCCTATCAAAGGAGATATTGTCATGAGTCAGAATAACTTCACCGGTGGATTTATCGCCGGAGCCTTTGTCGGCGGTCTGTTGGGCGGCATTGTGGGGGTGCTGGCCAGCAATCGACTGCGCAAAGAAGCCCCGGACGACTTCAGTCAGCTTTCTGAAGAAGAGCGATCGCAGCTAGAAAACGCCACGACCGAAGAGCGTATGGAAATTGCCCGGCGCGGGCTAGAAGATAAAATTGCGCAACTTAATATGGCGATCGAAGATGTCAGGGTGCAGATGGGCAACGTGAACAACGGTCATCCGCCTGCCGACTTCGCCGTTCGTCCTTCACAGCAAGAAAATTAGGAAAAAGTGATAATTCTTGGCCAAATGACTTTTCTAGTGTAAATAGAAAGTGTAAATAGAAGCTTCGGAATGACACAGATAGGAAGTGGATCAGGTAAAATGTGAAGCGTCATCGTATAGCTTCATTTGGATGCATATACGGTAATCGCCCCCTGTTCGAGTTCTTTCCACTTTCTTTGTGAGATCATAAAAGCAAGCTTATGAGTACGGTCGCTGCCACGTTAGTTCAAGCCTTTTCTACTTTTTTGAGTATCTATCTGGTGCTGCTCATCGTTCGCATTTTACTGAGCTGGTTTCCTAATATTGATTGGTCTAACCCGATTTTTTCTACCATCTCACAGCTAACAGATCCCTACCTCAACCTTTTCCGCTCAATCATTCCACCCATCGGTGGCCTAGACCTTTCGGCAATTTTGGCCATCCTGGCAATTCAGCTCGTCTCTGGTTTAGTCAGCCAGGCTAGCTACCAAATGACCGCGCTCAGCTACGCTGCCTATAGCAGTTTCTAACAGCGTGTTTTTGGCATATTGATAGAGCCCCATGACAAACAGAGCCGCATTGAGGATTTAGACCCTTCGACGCGGCTCTGTTTGTCGTGGATTGGCAATTATCTTTTACTCATCAATGGTTACTCATCAATGGATTGATCCCAGGATTGGAAGCGGCGCACTTTACTGGCAAAGCCGGATGCTTTGAATTTTTCGAGCCTCAGCGGTGCGGGCTGTACGGATGGCACGGAAATTCTGAAGGCAAATTCGCTTTCGCCTGCCGGTACATATTCAATGCCGCCCAAACGGAATCGATTTTTCATCACTGAGTTGTCTTCTGCGTCGTATATGCGCCCAAAGATGTCAGCATCCATAATGTCTTTGCCAGAAGCGTTGACTGCGGTGCCTTTAATCAGGTAGCAGGTGGCTTGCTGAGAGGAACCGCTGGTCGTCAGGTTCTCGGCATAGGCGGCATCAGCGGGGCATTCTTCAGCGACTAAGTCCTTTAAGGCAATTTGCGTTAGGGCGTGGGCCGCAGGCATCCAACTAAAGAAGCCAATACAGGTGATCAGTAAAATCGGTAGGAGCTTGGAACGCAGGAAGATCATATCGAAGCCGTGGCTGGGAACCGGGTAAAAAGAGGCAAGAAGTCTTTTTTAGCTTACCGCGAATTCTGAAGCGATCGGTAACATCGTCGCTTGTCTCTACAGGTATATCCTGCTGGTGGCTGACCACTATGCTTGGCCTAAGTGAGTGAGTAATGCCTGACGCATAACGCCCACGGGTGCCGGTTGGCCTAGCCAAATTTCTAAAGCGGCGGCTCCTTGCTGCACCAGCATTTCTAGACCATCAATGGTGGTGAGTTTAGCGGCAGCGGCCTGCTGCAAAAATCGGGTGGGGCGAGGGGTATAAATTAGGTCATAGGCGATCGCATCCCTTTTCATCAAGGCAATCTGCTCATCCCTCAGGGGTGACACCTCTTGCTGGGGGCGCATTCCAATAGGCGTTGCATTCACCACTAGCCCAGCGTCAGGTAAGTGCTCAGTCAAATTCTCCCAGGTGAGAACAGATAGATTGGTGGCAATCGCGCTCGTCCAACTTTGAGCAAAGGTCTCTAATTTTTGAGGCGATCGCCCCACTATCCCCACTGCCGGACAGCCCAACTGCACACAAGCGGCCACCACTGCCCGTGCTGCACCCCCATTGCCTAGCACCAGCGCTGGCGCATTCGACCAGTCTTTGTTCATGGCCTGCAAAGGGGCCAGGAAGCCAGCCGCGTCTGTGTTGGTGCCGTGCCACTGATTGCCCTCGCGCCAGACGGTATTGACCGCGCCGATAGCACGAGCAACGTCGCTAACGCCATCTAGTAAAGGCAGGATGGTTTGCTTGTGAGGAATGGTGAGATTAAAGCCGCGTAGATCGATGGCGGCAAAGCCTGCGATCGCAGCCTGCAACCCCTCGGGCGCAACCGGAAACGGCAGGTAAATATAGTCCGTTTCTATGCTTTGGCCCAGGTGTGCGATCGCCGCATTGTGCATCACTGGCGAAAAAGAATGCTTCACCGGATAGCCCACTACCCCTAGCAGCCGAGTTGTTCCTTTAATCACCATGCCTGATCGCTCCAACGGGTTGCAAACCGTCAAACTATACCGTTAAAGAATGGCATAACCGAATGTAACGTCGAACTGCTGGCACCAAATGACCGCCGACATCAGCACACTGGTGTCGATACCGGCAGGAATAGCATAGCGCTGCGTGCCTTCTAGGGCCTGCAATCGACCCAAGTTCACATAGTCTTGCGGGCTGTAGGATTTTGGGACTGCTTCTCGGTGTAGCAATACGAATAGATCGGGGCCACCTTCTGAGCGGAAGGCACTATCAAATTCTAAGTAGCGCTGACCGCCTACTTCAACAATCCGAGCTGCGCCCGAGGTAGAATGCCCGACGCCAATGAAAGGTGAGCCCGCTACCTGGGCAACGGTTGTTTGAGTTTGTTGAACGGGAAAGCTCAAATTGTCTGGGGTATTTGCTTGAGTGATGGGCTGGTAGGTAGTGGCTGCGATCGCTACCAGCAAACCCGTGAGCTTCATTCGGTTCATCAGTTGACTATTCATCGGTTAAAGCCTCAAATCTCTTGTCTCCTTGAGTATGCGGGCGACGCCTCAGCGGTAAATGATAAAGAGATAAGCGTTCAATGAGCATTCGGCCAATCTCTCATATATACAAAGTGAGAGTAGCAAAATTAAGGGCTTGGGGCAGCGGCTGTTTTAACCGTAAGCACTTGCGGCGGTGTTGAGTCGGCTGGATACAACAAATCGACTTCTATGGTTCGAGAGGTTTGTGGTGCTAGCGTTACGGTTACTAAATCCCTGGCTTGCTGACCTCGCTTTTGCACCAGATGAATGTTGCGCACTTGAGGCAAGCCGTCATCGCTTTGATACCGCACCTGCACCGGCCCTCTAAAAAACGTCTGCGGCGCTTCCTCTACAAAAAAGCGTAGGCCGCCTTCACTCAACAGGTCTTCTTTAATTGCCGTTTGTAAAGCGACGCCAACGGTCTGCGCAGTCTCTGTCGGGTTGTACAGCGGCATCGTCAGGCGATAGCGCACCCCATAATTCCCGTGAGCCTGATAAGCCGTATCTGGATAGCGCACCAGCATGGGGGCACTCTGCACTTGCTGGGTACCCATTGTGCCGCCTGCTAACAAACTAATCCCATAAGAAAAAGCTTCACCAGCGGCTGGAATTGTCAGCCTTTCCGGGGCGTTTGCTGTAGCTTCAGGGTCAACCAGCGTTGTTTCCCATTGCGATCCTTGTGAAACGCCCGCGACTCGACCGTAGATCAGCGGCTCGTTGCTGGCAATGGGTAAGGGGGTGGGTGTGCGATCGCGCGGCCCCGCCAGTCCATCATTTTTCAGCATCGCCTGCCAGGACGCCAGGGTCGGCGGCACCTCTTCACCGGTTTCGCTCAGCTCGGCTGACTGTGCCAAGCTTGCCACATAGACAGGCCCGCTGCTTTCTAACTGCACCAGCGTTGAGCGCCCATTAATGGGTAAATCCAGCTCACGGATAGGAATGGGCTGGTTCATTAACAGCCTGCTTTCTCCAGGAGCAATCGTCATCACCGGCTCAAAAATGTCAGACCGACGGCCCTGCAAAATATCGCCCATCGCCCGGCTCCCCGGCCCGGCGTACACTGGCATGAGCGGACTAAACGGCACAAAGCTGGGCAGCGGCACAAAGGGCGCATCCGGCTGGCTGAGGTAGCTAGCGCCTGCTAGCACTCGCACGGTCACGGGCACTGTGCCAGGGTTATGCACCAGTACACCGATATACAGGCTGTCTAGTAGATCAGGAACTTCTGCGTCGTAGTCTGCTGCTTTGTAGACATGGTGCGCAAAAACATCGAACCGGCCCTGAAACGGAAAATTTAGATGAGCCGATGGAACTGCCATGCCCTCTGGTGGAAAGGTTGAGAGCAGGATGCCGGGTTCACCGACGAGTTCAGGACTGTTACTGTTAAAGACCGGAACGCTATCTAGCTGACCGGGCAGCGGTCTGACGGTTTGCACTACAACTTTTTCCGCAGGCGGTTCGGCTGGCGTTTGCGCTACGGTTTGCGCCACGGTTTGCGCTGCGGTGACGGCGGGTTGAATTGACTCCGGCATCGCTGGGGTCAATAGCAGCATAGATAGCCAAACAGACATAGGTCACGTTCCATTGTCGGGAGAATTACTGCCCTATTTTCTCCGAAGGTGTGACCAAATGCTGACTTTTGCAACACCACTTTGTAACCGCGTCCGGCAGTTTGCCGACTGGCAGCGCGCTTAGATCTCCTGACGAGCTAACTGCTTTACAAACGGTATCACTGATAAAGATTTTGTTGGCGGCAAGTCATGATGAAAATACTTCAGCAATATCTTCACATCTTCACGGCTTTGTTGCATGAATCGAGAAATAGACAGGGTTACCCTGTAGCAGTCATTTTCTAAGCTTCAACCGGGTAGCTGTCAGGCATTCCCAACTTGGTCATCTTGTTGAGTGCCTTGCACTCAATCATCAACTCCGTGCGCTGTGTCTCAAGCTTACGCGCACACACTTCACCTGTGAAAATCGTTTTTAGGCGATACATCCCTGTCTCGCTCAGCGAACGACGATGGTAGCCGCGCTCTTGCTTCCACGCTGCCCGACCCACTTTGCGAATGCGTCTGAGGTTCTCATCACGCTGATGTTTTGGCCCTTTACGGTTGCCGTGGAACCATATCCTGGCATCTTTGCGCGGTGGGATTGAGGCTACCGCACCGCGCTCGTCAATATAGTCGTAAACGTAGACACGGTCGTAGGCACCGTCACCGCTGAACTGTCCAATGTCTTCGTCGATGTTGTCAAGCAGTTCATCGACGACTTGACTATCGCTCACTGAGTTCGGGGTCACTACGCCCGCTAGGATTTCACCTGTGGCTTCATCGACCCCTAGATGTAGCTTCAACCAAGTGCGACGCTTGCTCTTGCCATGCTTACGCTGCTTCCACTCACCTTCTCCATACACCTTGATACCGGTGCTATCGACGACGACATGACAGGGGGTGCTCGCTGGGCGTCGCGATAGCTTCACTTGCAGCGTTGCCGCCCGCCGAGACAGCGTTGAGTAATGTGGCAATGCTAGGTTTACGTCCATCAGCTTGAAGATAGAGCGAGCGAACCCGATGGTCTGCCGTAGCGCTAATCGGTAGACCGATTTAAGGGTTAGCAACGTCTCAATCGCCAAGTCACTATATTGCACAGAGGCTCCCCGCTTACCCGTCTTCTGAGTGTTCTTCCAGCTATCGAGTACGTCGGCTTCAACCCATAGGGTGAGGCTGCCTCGGTTGACCAAGGCTTCGTTATAATTACTCCAGTTGCGGATGCGGTAGTGGCTTGTCATGGGTTTTGTGGTGTGTTGTTGTTATCCACTACTTTACCGATTTACCACTGTCCTCCGCAGCTTCCTATCGACCCATTCATGCAACAAAGCCCCTCTTAGATACCAACATTGTGTCTGGTATGATGCGTCATCCTACGGGAGCAGTCTTTCAGCGAATTTCTGAAGTCGGAGAAGACAGCATCTGTACCAGTATTGTGGTGATTTGCGAGCTGCATTTTGGAGTAAAAAAGCATGGCTCGGAGCGATTGGCTCAACGGTTAAAAGACGTCGTTCGCTTGCTGCCGGTGATTGCTTTGTCGTCACCCGCTGAGAATTATTATGCTGATGCGCGTGCCCATCTTGAAAAGTCGGGTATGCCTATCGGGCCAAATGATTTACTGATTGCGGCTCATGCACTATCGCTAGATTTGACGGTTGTCACGGCTAATGTCCAAGAGTTTTCTCGTGTACCGGGACTGAGAGTAGAAAATTGGTTATGAGATATTTCTTGACTTTGATGGTTCTGGTTTAGTGCCGACATTTTTATCACAAGCTCATTTCATGAGTGGCAAACTGAATTCTCTGAGTTTTGTTGTTGTGGTCGGATTGAGACGAGGTTGTTTACTTTGGCCATGACTAGGTGGACAGAGATGAGAGATTATAGTTACCAAATGATCAAACTTCTTTGTGAGAAAAACTGAGCGCTGCCGGTGGTAGATCAAAAGCATTTTGCCAAGCTCTCTGAAGTTGCGATGCGAGAGCTGCTGCTTAGCCCCTTTCCGCTGGGGACTGAATCAGGTTAGGGGTTTGACGCTGTACTAGTGGCTGTGATAGCCGCTTTGGCGTGCCAGGCATTATTCCTTTCATAGAGCGTGACTACTTCAGGAGCACTCTGGAGAAATTTCTTGAATCCCTTAAATCCTAATGTTGAGTGATCGAAGGCAGCGTCCATTTCTACCATCTTTTTCTTAACCGCAGAAAGATCTGCGCCTTCAGGTAGCTGCTTGAGCGCGCTTGCTAAAAGCTTTAGGGCGGCTTTGCGGGGCTGAGTAGACTTTGACGACGCAGTCTTAGCGGTATTTTTAGCGGCAGTAGATGCGGCATTGCTAGCTCGGGCAAGGCTATCGGTGTAAATGAATTGATTACAAGACTTTTGCACGGTTTCGCTGAGCACAGATTTAGGGCCGACACCGATTACCGACTTGCCTAGCTCTCGCAATCGTCTAAACAAGGGAGAAAAATCTGAATCGCCGGTTGCCAGCACAACCCACTTTAAATCAGGAATCCGCGCAACGTAGTCCATCACATCCACTACAATCTGGATATCGGCGGAGTTTTTCCCGCTGACGGGATGGTAAGCATGGACAAACTCAAAGCCCAGCGGATTGAGATCGGTTTGGCGCGTGTTGACGGTTGGACTGCTGAAGTCACCATAGGCTCTGCAAACGGCGACTTGGCCTAGTTCAGTAGAACGCTCTAGCAGGATTCTGCCACCGTTTGCTTTCAGCCAGCCAGATAGGTTTTCAACGTCTAAAAAGATTGCGACTTTATCAGCCATCTAACGTATGTGCGAACGACTAGGCTGATCGTGCCCAGCTTCATAGCGCTTTGCGCCAATCTCAGGAAGCGCTTTACGGCAATCGCAGAGACTGTCTTAAGCGAGTGTTTAACCGCATATTCGCCCAAGGCGTATGATTTAGAAGCGGTGTTGGATAGGTAAGATGAGTTTTCGCGAAGAGCTGAGTTTGTTAGTGCGATCGCGCTACCCCCTGATTTACATTCCCACCCGTGAAGAAGAACGGGCTGAAGGCGCGATCGCTCAATGCGCTCAAGACAGCGGCAACCGCGCCGTATACACCTGGGACTACGTCGATGGCTACCAGGGCAACCCGACAGACAGCGGCTTTGGCAAGCGCAACCCGCTGCAAGCCCTAGAGCTAATCGAAAAGGTACCGGCTTCTGCCGCCGCGATTTTCGTCCTGCGCGACTACCACCGCTTTTTAGACGATATCTCGATCTCCAGGAAGCTGCGCAATTTACTCAAACCGCTAAAGTCTCAGCCCAAAAATATTATTATTCTCTCCGCTCAGCTCACTATCCCCGATGAGCTAAGCAACATTATTACCGTTTTAGAATTTCCCCTGCCAGACAAAGCTGAAATTCGCACTGAGGTTGAACGCTTGCTAGGGGCTACTGGTAGCAACCTTTCTGCGCGCGATACCGACGAACTTGTACGGTCTTGTCAGGGTCTGGCGCTAGAGCGTATCCGCCGCGTACTGGCGCGGGGCATTGCCGCTCATGGCAGCTTCGAGCCGGACGATATTGACCTGATTTTGGAAGAAAAGCAGCAGACCATTCGCCAAACCCAAATTCTAGAGTTTTATCCTGCTAGCGAGAGAATCTCTGATATTGGCGGCCTCGATAATCTTAAAGACTGGCTGCTGAAGCGAGGCGGGGCTTTTTCTGAAAAGGCCCGGCAGTATGGATTGCCCCATCCGCGCGGCCTGATGCTGGCAGGTATTCAGGGCACCGGCAAGTCTTTGACTGCGAAGGCGATCGCCCACCACTGGCACCTTCCGCTGCTGCGGCTGGATGTCGGCAGACTCTTTGGCGGCCTCGTCGGCGAATCCGAATCGCGCACCCGCCAAATGATTCAGCTTGCCGAAGCCCTTGCTCCCTGCATCTTGTGGATTGACGAAATCGACAAAGCCTTTGCCGGATTCGACGGGCGCGGCGACTCGGGTACCACCAGCCGCGTGTTTGGCACTTTCATCACCTGGCTCGCCGAAAAAACCTCTCCTGTTTTCGTCGTCGCCACCGCCAACAACATTCAGTCTCTGCCGCCCGAGATGCTGCGCCGGGGTCGCTTTGACGAAATCTTCTTCGTCGGCTTGCCCAGCCAATCAGAGCGCGAAGCCATCTTCAACGTCCACCTCTCTCGCCTGCGCCCCCACAATCTCGGGGCCTACGACCTCAAGCGCCTAGCCTACGAAACACCTGACTTCTCTGGCGCAGAAATAGAGCAGTCGATCATCGAAGCGATGCATATCGGCTTTAGCCAAAACCGCGACTTTACCAATGAAGATGTCTTAGAAGCCGTCAGTCAGGCCATTCCGCTTGCCCGCACTGCCCAGCAGCAAATCGAAGCCCTACAAGATTGGGCCGCTGCCGGACGAGCCCGCCTGGCCTCCCGCCAGCTCCCTTTGTCTGAGCGAATCGAGCAGCAGCGAAAAAACGACAGTGCTAATACTGAATAATCAGCGCCTACGAGTTGCCCTTCAGCCCCTTTACCAATAGCGCTCTTCACGCTATAAACATAGGGCTCTTGCACCCTTGTTGTGTCTGTCATGGTCATGAAAAACTTTCTACTGGGCCTCAGTAAGTTCGTCCTCGGCATCATTTTAGCCATGCTGATTATGACGCTGGCGGGCGCTTCGATGGCGCATTACTTTATGACGCGTATGGTTGATAAGCCTGAGCGCCCCGGTTATGAAAATGACCTGCCCGAGGAGCAAAGGCCCACTGCTCAGGAGCCAGAAGACAGCGAGAGTGCAGAAGCAGTTCCTGCGGAAGCTGAAGCAGCCGCGCCTGAACCAGCGCCAGAACCCGAGTCGGCGGTCGAGCTATCAACCGCTGATGGCTATGCGGTTTCTGTCAGCCAACCGGTGGGTCTGGTTTTACGCAGTGGCCCAGGGACAGACTACACGGCGATTGGGGGCCTGGAATATCAGCAGGGGGTTGAGGTGATTGCTGAAGAAGGAGGCTGGCTAAAGGTTTTGCTGAGCAGCGGTGAAGAAGGCTGGATTAAGGACGGCAATGTCACTCGCGAATAGGACGCGAACAGGGCGCGAATAGGGTCAGCACAAAAATGACAGACATTATGAGAGCCCTTATTAAGAAAGCTGTCTCATTTCAACAGTTGATTACGGAAAATGTGCGATCGCTAGCTATGTCAGGGCAAGGTGATAACTTGGAATCGGCCATAGGTTATAGGCGGTTGATTTATGTATAACGGCTCCAAACAAGACTGGCTTGGGTCATTAGTGATTGCGGCAATGGGCGCAGGCGTGATTACGTCTTTTGCAGTAGGCCAGGGGCAAAATCCTTTGATGGCCTTGGGCATTACGCTGCTGTCCGCCGCCTGCGCGGTCACTATCGATACTTTGCTGTAAGCACACCTCCCTTCGGTGCTTCACTGCAATTATTAAGCTTCCCCTTCTATGCTGCCGTTTGTCACCAACCGCGTCCTGAAGCAGGGCCTAGCGCCTTTACTCGCAGCAGGCGCGGATATTCGACCCGTTATATATAGGCTGTACCTGGCGATTCAGGCAGACCTCGACAAAAGTCCGAAAGTTGTTGTAACTCCGCTGGTTTGGCCCTGCGATAACGACTCTGGCAAAGTGCGAGGCTGTGACAATGATTCAAAAGCAGCAGATTCAAAAGCAGCAGATTCAAAAGCGGCAGATTCAAAAGAGTTAATAATATTCTCTCCTAATTCTACGGGCAACCGCGTGCTGCGCAGGTGTATACGCACGGGCCGCGTTCTAGTCACGTCTAGTGCGGTGCCCGAAAGCCAGATTGAGCGTTTGAACGAGCTACAGATTTAGCAAATTTAGGATCAAATTTTCAGCTATTATCAGCCATTAATATCTATTTGTAGCGAGTCTTACATTGGGAAACGTTACATTTGCTACCAAGCGGTTACTCAGGATACCTGTAAGTTGCTAAGCAGGCTATTCGCAAAAAAGGGCCGATACTGTTGGCAAACTCCGAAAGGGCAGAAAATCAGTATTCTGAAGCTAGATGCTAGCGTCAGGAGCGAGATCGCCAATGTCTATCAAGCCACAACCTATCGAGCCGGTACCAGCCGATACCCA
Organism: Phormidesmis sp.; assembly: GCA_049791095.1. Classification (GTDB taxonomy): domain Bacteria; phylum Cyanobacteriota; class Cyanobacteriia; order Phormidesmidales; family Phormidesmidaceae; genus Phormidesmis. The sequence continues at coordinate 2 of JBAQZP010000118.1, read as the reverse complement.
AC
>JBAQZP010000117.1:0-22167 GCA_049791095.1 Phormidesmis sp. | reverse complement strand
TACTGTAGACATGGTGATGAACCTCGGGTATTTTGTCTTTCTCAAGCGTTCATCACTTTTCCTCTTTTGGCAAGGCTTTCAGCTTTTTTACCGCTGCATACTGACGCTTATTTGGCCTAGATTTAGGTAGGTAGAGATTACTCAGCTCATAGTGAAATGCTATTGTTTTAATAGAGACTGTTTCAGCAGAGATCAAGGCCATCCGTCAATGACCTATACCCCTATTCGCTATCGCAGCTATCAAGAATACTTAGACGATGACCAGCTTAATTCGGAGGTCAACTATCGCCTTCTTAGCACGGGGGAACTGATTGAAGTGGCTTCAGAAGACGATGAAAATTTGCGAATAGCGATGGAACTAGCCTTTGCCTTGATGCAGGTGCCGCAATTGAGGGGACTTGTGCGCGCCAATAGTAAAGAGATGCAGGTTAGTCCTGTTGGAGATAAGTGTGTGAATCGTAAGCCTGATGTAGTGGTGCTACACCCCGAGCATTTGGAAAACGCTCGGCAGGCGATTACGCTTAATGTGCGCGCACCTCAGTTTGTCGCTGAGGTCGTTAGTCCAGGGTCAGTGTCGAGTGATAACTATAAGCGTGACTATGTATGGAAGCGATCGCAATACGCACAGCTCGGCATTCCTGAATACTGGATTGTTGATCGCCACAGACAAAAAGTAACAGTTCTAGTTTTGGCGGAAGAGACTTACAAAGAAGCCGTCTATGAAGGAGATCAAACCATTATTTCAAAGGCTTTTCCGAGCCTGACTCTAACCGCAAAACAAGTTTTGGCGGGATAGATATCATTGTTCGCTTCCGGCCAGCATTTGACTCACCAGCCCATCGACCATGCGATCGCGCTCCAAAGGCAAAATCTCTTTGCCATGCATGACCTCTTGCACAAGTAAGTAATGCACGATAGAGCCTGCAAAAATTCTAGCCGCTACTTCCGGATCGGCTAGTTTGAGCTGCGGCTGGGAGGCGAAATACACCTGAAGTCTTTCTAAAAGAGGCTTTTGCACTTCACGCACGAAGGTTTTAGCCAGTTCAGGAAACCGCTCAGATTCGCCGATAATCAACCGCATAAATGTCGGCAATCGCTGATTTTGCGTAAAATCTTCCAGCGCAGTCAGTGCCAGCAGGCGCAGTCCTTCTGCGGGCGGCATTTGCGAAATTTGCCCTGATTGTAAATCTCGCAGGGTTTGGTCGGCCCTGCGGGTGAGCTGCTGAATCAGCGCAATAAATAACCCTTCTTTATCTTGAAAGTAGCTGTACACCGTTGGTTTTGATACGCCTGCCGATGAGGCGATGCGATCCATACTGGCAGCGGCGTAGCCATGCGTCGCGAATACTTCTAAAGCGCCGAGTAAGATGGCGCTGGCTTTTTCAGGATTGTGCTTGCTGAGTTTAGCTGTTTTTTGGGCGGTAGGCTTTTTTGAGATTGTCACTCCGAAGGGATCCGTTGAGACTAAAAGGTAAAGCGGTGAGATGCGTATACCTTATCGTTTTATATTTTACCCGGTCAGCTATTTACTTTGCTAAACGGTTTGGTAAAGTAAAAATAGCCTGCTGTCGAAACAGCCAGGTATGCATAGTAGTTAAATGGTTAGAGGTGGGCGCGATCGCTCATTAGTGGCAACTGTCAAAATAGGTATAATGACATAGTACAACCGTTCAGTGGTTCTTTCTTGGGTCGATCCTATGGTTCAGCAGCTTTCTACTACTGACATCATCTATCCTGATAGTGACGGCCAACCCATGGCAGACAATACACTACAGTTTCAATGGATTGTCACTATTAAAGACAATCTAGAACAGATGTATGCCGATAATAACGATGTGTTTGTCGCAGGCGATTTGCTCTGGTATCCGGTAGAGGGCAATAACAAAATTCGCCAAGCCCCGGATGCGATGGTCGCTTTTGGTCGGCCCAAAGGCTATAGAGGCTCTTACATGCAGTGGAAAGAGAATAATATTCCGCCTCAGGTTGTCTTTGAGGTACTTTCCCCAGGTAATCGACGTGGTGAAATGGCTAGAAAGCTGCTGTTTTACGAACGCTATGGCGTTGAAGAGTATTACGAATACGACCCTTATAATGTTGAACTGATGGGCTGTTTGCGGCAGTCAGATAGCTTAGAACCCATTGAGTCTATTCAAGGTTGGGTGAGTCCCCGGCTAAACATCCGGTTTGTGGTAACTCCAGAAACGCTGCAAATTTATCGCCCTGATGGCTCGCGGTTTGTGACCTTTGTAGAACAGGGTCAACAGCTCGATACCACCAGTCAGCAGCTTGATGCCACCAGTCAGCAGCTTGATGCCTCTCAAGCTAACAACGCTCGTTTGGCCGCCAAGCTCAGAGAATTGGGCGTTGATCCATCATCTGTATAAATTCTGACGTAAATTCCGATGACTCAAGTATCCCTCCTGCGGATGGTCAGCAAGCTAGCAACGGCTCCTACACTAGTGAGTTTCCCGACGGATACGGTACCAGCGCTGGCAGCGCTGCCCAAACATGCTGGGCTAATTTATGCGGCCAAGCAGCGACCGCCAGAGAAGCCACTGATATTAATGGGGGCTCGTTTGGCCGATTTGCTCCCCTATGTGTCGGGTAGTGATGCTGAGTTGGCGGTCTGGCAATCGATTACAAAACAGTATTGGCCGGGTCAGCTTACGTTGGTATTGCCTGCTAGCGATCGCACCCCAAAATCGCTCAATCCTTCAGCCACTGGCACCATCGGCATCCGCGTGCCCAACCATCCGATTGCGCTCGATCTGCTCTCTTTAACCGGCCCCCTAGCCACGACCAGCGCCAACTTGTCAGGACAACTGCCGCTGACGTCGCCAGCAGACATTGCTCGCACTTTCCCAACTGTGCTGATGCTACCCGCTGAGGATTTCGAGAGTGATGCACCTTTCAGCGGGACGCCCTCTACCGTGGTTAAATGGACTGGCCAAGGCTGGCAGGTACTGCGCCAGGGCGAAATTAAGCTGTAATGTGACTGCTATGACGGATACTTCTGGCTCAAGTTTTCAGTTGGCCTATCAGCGGCTATTGGCGCTCGAACGCTTCAAGAGTGGTTTTTTGGCGCGAACCTCTCACGAGTTGCGATCGCCCATCAACACTATTGTCAGCCTCCATCAGCTCATCCTCGAAGATTTATGCGAAAGCTCTGAAGAGGAGAAAGAATTTATTGCTCAGTCTAAAGACGCTGCGCTGAAGATGCTGGCTTTGTTTGACCAAATTACGGCGGTTTCTAAATTGGATATCGGGCGAGAGCCTGCGAGGTTAGAAGCGGTAGATTTGAGCTTTTTGCTGCCCGAAGTAGAAATGCTGACAACCTTGCAAGCGGCTAATCAAAACGTGCGATATACGGTCGCTGCACCGACGGATGAGCTGGCAGTGACGACCGATGCAAAGTGGCTCAAGAATATACTGGCGAGCTTGATTCAAGATGTGATCGCATATACCAAAATGCTGCGGCTGGCGGTAGAGAAAAGTGAGGATGCAATTGCGATAGTGGTAGAGTGCGATCGCGCTGCCACCGAACTTCAAACCGAACTTGATCGCATTGCCGATGCGGCAGTGTCTCTGCCAGCGGCGGATCCGGTAACCGATTCAATTTTGCCGATTGAGAGTATTCAGCTTTCAACCGGACTGATTCTTGCCATGGCTCACACCGCGTTACCATTGATTGGCGGTGTGTTTACGATTTCGCCTTATCCAAACTCAGATGATCGTAGCTGCCTGCGATGTGAGTTTCCTCGATAAACACCATGTCCCTAGAAGCTATCAATACTGCGCCGATTCCGACAGAAGCTGAGCATTTCAAGGCGCGTTACAAAATCTGGATAGGGGTTGTTCTGCTGAGTTTGGGGCTACTTTGCACGGTTTTGACGGTATGGGACATGCTGCGCGCCGGTGAGTTTAGCGCCGTGGTAATTGTGGGTGTTGTGGTTGCGATCGCCGGATACCTTTACCTCACTCGCCCTTACTTTGTTTTAGCGCCTAACCGTCTGACGATCTATAGCCCAATTGGCCAGGTGGTCAAGCGCTATCCACTAGTGGCTTTTAGTGATATTGCGGTAGAAAACGGCCAGGTATATATAGAGAGCCTCGGTCGAGAGAAGACTAAGCTCTCTCGATTTTTGACTCGCTCGGCAGACTGGAAAACCTTGGAGCGCATCGCTGGCTTATAGCAAAGATAGCTTGTGATAAGTAAACTCAATGATCACTATTGGGCCTTTGCGAAAGGGGGGCGATCGCCTCAGCTTTTTGTTACTCATTCAGGCCGAACCCCTTTCACAGAAGGTGTTTTAATCCGTACCGTCGCTTTCAATTTTCTAATCCCGACTAAAACAGTCGGGTATGTTTGCTGCTCAATCTTTCCCATGCTACTATCAGCTCAACTCAACCGCAGTAAGCACCCAACAGGCAGCTTCTCACATCGTTCTAGGGGGTTTAGACCTAATGACTCAAGCAATCGAAAGACTCATCACTTCGCAGCAAACATTTACCGCGCTGCAATGCAAAGAATGCGGTGAGCAATATGGTTTGGGTGCCAAGCATGTCTGCGAAGATGTTTGCTTTGGCCCTCTAGAAGTTGCTTATGACTATGAGGCCATCCGCCGTCAGGTCTCGCGCGAAATTATTGAAGCTGGCCCTCATTCCATCTGGCGCTACAAGGCTTTCTTGCCGGTAGAAACCGACAAGCCGATTGATGTCGGTACGGGCATGACACCTTTGGTCAAGGCTAATCGGCTGGCCCGTCAGCTAGGGCTAAAGAACCTTTATATCAAGAACGATGCGGTCAACATGCCGACCTTGAGCTTCAAAGACAGAGTGGTTTCTGTGGCGCTCACCCGCGCTCAAGAGCTAGGCTTTACAACCGTTTCTTGTGCGAGTACGGGTAATTTGGCAAATTCTACGGCTGCGATCGCCGCTCATGCTGGCCTGGAGTGCTGCGTCTTCATCCCGGCTGACTTAGAAGCGGGCAAAATCCTGGGCACGCTAATTTACGACCCCACGCTGATGGCAGTTAAGGGCAACTACGATCAGGTCAACCGCCTTTGCTCCGAAGTAGCCAATACTCACGGCTGGGGCTTTGTCAATATCAACCTGCGCCCCTACTACTCTGAGGGTTCCAAAACCCTTGGCTTTGAAGTTGCTGAACAACTCGGCTGGGAACTGCCGGATCATGTGGTTGCCCCTTGCGCTTCGGGTTCTCTGTTTACCAAAATCCACAAGGGCTTCAACGAGTTTGTGAAAACTGGCCTGGTAGCAGACAAACCCGTTCGCTTTAGCGGCGCACAGGCTGAAGGCTGCTCTCCTATTTCTCAAGCATTCAAAGAAGGCCGCGACTTTATTACGCCGGTGAAGCCCAACACGATTGCTAAATCGATTGCGATTGGTAACCCTGCCGATGGCATGTATGCATTGGAAGTCGCTCGTAAAACGAATGGCAACATTGAAGATGTCACCGATGCTGAAATTATCGCCGGGATGAAGCTACTGGCTGAGACCGAAGGCATCTTTACTGAAACAGCGGGCGGTACAACCATTGCCGTGCTCAAAAAGCTAGTAGAAGCTGGTAAGATTGACCCCGAAGAAAAAACTGTTGCATTCATTACGGGCAACGGCTTGAAAACAACAGAAGCGGTACAGGGCTATATTGGCGAACCGTTGACCATTGAGCCTAAGCTAGATAGCTTTGAGCGGGCCTGGGAGCGGGCGAATACGCTGAACCGCCTGGAGTGGCAGCAGACTCAGGTTTAGAGTTATCTCATATTAGAGTGTTCTCATAGGGGCATAGCAATACCATGCCCCTACTACAACAAAATAGACTGACAACAAATTTAGTTAAACATATCGAAGCACCATGTCTGTTAAGGTTTTAATTCCGACCCCTCTGCAAAAGTTTACTAAAGATGAAGCGACTGTTGAGTGTGATGGTGGCAACATTGTTGAACTGATGGACACGCTAGAGAACAAGTTTCCTGGCATCAAAAAGCGCCTGTGTGATGACAGTGGCGAGCTGCGGCGCTTCATTAACTTCTACGTGAACAGCGAAGATATTCGCTTTTTAGACAATCAGAAGACTGTTTTAAAAGATGGCGATGAGGTGAGCATTGTACCGGCGGTTGCAGGTGGCTAATAGATAGTTTTGATTCAGGTTTGATTTAAAGAAAAAGAAGCCATCGTAGATGTTTACGATGGCTTTTTGTGCCCTTATAGGTGAGAAAATTTTCCTTGTTTGTTAAGCAGATCTAAAAACATTTTGACGGCAGGGGCGGGTGGCGTATTGGCTAAAATGGCGGCACCGATAACGCGGTTGAGCCGGATGGGAAGCGATCGCACATATACCTCATCTGGAATCGGCAGGGCCGCCAATCGGGGCAAAATAGCGGCCCCCAGCCCCTGGGCGACCATGCTGACAATGGTAGAATCTTCTTTAATCACGTAGCCTACTTCTAAAGTTTGGCCCCATCTCTCCCAATGGTCGCGGACGGCGCTCGTACATTCGGCATAGTTAAACAGAATGAAAGAGTAGCTAGACAAGTCTTTCCAGGTCATATCTTTAGGGGGAGGTGGGTCTGTCTTTGGCAGTAGTACGACATATTCATCGCGGGCAATCTCAAAGGTTGTAAATTCTTCCGAACGGGGCAGAGGAATCAAGCCCAGGTCGGTTTGACCTTCGCGAAGTGACTGCTCAACGCCAGCGGGATCGAGTTCTGAAAGGGTAACTTCTACGCGGGGAAAGTGATGACGAAATTGGGCAATATTAGCGGGCAATAAATGTGTCGCAGCGCTGCGAAATGAAGCAATGCGCAGGCGACTGTTGTATAGCCCTTTCTCTAAATTAACCTCGTAATCAATGTATTCTTTGACGTCTAGCATGGCGCGTGCGTGCGCGATCACACGATCGCCGACCGGGGTGAGCTTTGCGCCGAAGCGCCCTCTCGACAAAAGCGGCACGCCTAATTCTGTTTCTAATGATGCGATCGCCCGACTCACCGCAGACTGTGAAACATCTAAAACGACAGCGGCATCCGAGAATGTACCTTTTTCTACCACTGCAATCAGCACCTCAAGCTGGAATATGTTCACAACCGACTCCTATTCGCTTACCGCATAGATACAATCCACCCGGCGGTTTGATCCTCTCTGACGCTAAGGCTACAGTGGCAAAAATTAACACGCTTATTTCTTTTAAAGGTTCCAATGTTCGAGCTAATCAACTTCCAAAAATTTAGAGACACTCCCAGCGTTCAGTTCTTCGACATCACGGTGCCTTCTTCCAACGCCAGAGATTTGGTTTGCCATAAAGGGCCAGCCGTTAGTCCTAACAATGCTAAAGATAACAGTTGGCAGTTTTATCTTCACCCTCGTCAGGAAGATAACCTGCTAGCGCTGTCGGGCGGTCGCACGTTTCACCTGATTAACTTTGAGTGGGACTGTCCTTACCATGTGGTGCGCCTGGATGCGAACAGCCACATTTTGCGCATTCCCCCCGGTACGTTCCATCGCTCAGAGTCAGACCCTGATGGCTCTTTGGTGATTAATCAAGCCGTGCGCACACAGAATGCCAAAGTCACCAATGAGTTCCGAGTGTACAATAGCGGCGATATTCCTAAGCTACAGAATCTTTTAAATTCAAGTCTGCGACCTCAGTATCACGGCTTTAAGATAGATTATTTGCGAGCTGCGTAGGTATGTCTAAGGGGGCTGCTAGGCGAGTGCCGCAATCGGGGCACTCGCCTCTAAAATAGAAAGGTGAAGCGGGCTTCATCTATCCATTTTGGATGTCCATTTTGGAGGCGATCGCCTACCCCATAGCAGGTACCTTTCTCAATGACTCAGCTAAAAACTAACTCAGCCAACTCAAGTAGAGTGCTGATTTTTGACACGACGCTGCGTGACGGCGAGCAGTCCCCCGGAGCTACCATGAACACCAGCGAAAAGCTGGCGGTGGCTAAGCAGCTTGCCCGGTTGAAGGTGGACATTATTGAGGCTGGGTTTCCGTTTGCTAGCCCTGGCGATTTTGAGGCGGTGCAAACGATTGCGGGCGAGGTCGGTATACCCACTGGCCCCACCATTTGCGCATTAGCGCGGGCGACTAAGGGCGATATTGAAGCAGCGGCTAAGGCGATCGCACCAGCGGCTAAAGGGCGCATTCATACTTTCTTGGCTACTTCAGATATTCATATGAAGTACAAGCTTAAGAAGTCTCGCGCTGACGTGCTGTCCATTACCGAAGAGATGGTGGCCTATGCCAAAAGCTTTACTGACGATGTGGAATTTTCACCAGAAGATGCGGGGCGCAGTGAACCCGAGTTTCTGTATGAAGTGTTAGAAAAGGCGATTAAGTCCGGGGCAACTACATTAAATATTCCAGATACGGTCGGCTACCTGACCCCGAGTGAGTTTGGCGATTTGATTCGCGGCATTAAGGCGAATGTGCCCAGCATCGATCGGGCGGTGATTTCGGTGCATGGCCACAATGATTTGGGCCTGGCGGTCGCGAACTTTTTGGAAGCGGTCAAAGCTGGTGCCCGGCAGCTAGAATGTACGATCAACGGCATTGGCGAGCGGGCGGGGAATGCGGCTTTAGAAGAGTTAGTGATGGCATTGCATGTGCGCCGTCAATACTACAATCCATTTTTTGGCTTACCGGCTGAATCGGAAGCGGCTCTGACTGGTATTAATACTCAGGAGCTATACAAGTCTTCGCGGCTGGTGTCGAACGTTACCGGAATGTTGGTGCAGCCGAACAAGGCGATTGTGGGGGCGAATGCGTTTGCTCATGAGTCGGGCATTCACCAGGATGGGGTGCTCAAGAACCGGCTGACTTACGAGATTATGGATGCGCAGTCGATTGGGTTAAACAACAATTTGATTGTGTTGGGCAAGCATTCGGGCCGTAATGCGTTTCGTACTCGTTTGAATGAGTTGGGTTTTGAGCTGGGCGACCAGGAGTTGAATAAGGCTTTTTTACGGTTTAAAGAGGTTGCTGATAAAAAGAAAGAGATTAGCGATCGCGACCTCGAAGCCATTGTAAATGACGAGATATTGCAAGTTGCAGAGCACTTTAAGCTAGAACTTGTACAGGTCTCTTGCGGCAGCAATGCGCAGCCAACAGCGACCGTCACTATTTTGATGCCCGACGGTCAAGAAGTGACTGATGCTTCTATTGGCACTGGCCCAGTCGATGCCATTTACCGGGCGATTAACCGGGTGGTAGATATTGAAAATGCCCTGATTGAATATTCGGTGCAGTCGGTAACAGCGGGCATCGATGCGATGGGTGAAGTGACTATTCGCGTTCGCAATGGGGCACGCATTTATTCGGGACATGCGGCGAACACCGATATTGTGGTGGCCTCGGCCTATGCCTACATCAATGCCTTAAATCGGCTGTATACGGCCTTGCAGCAAGGTGATACCGTCCATCCACAACGAGAGAAAGTTCCTGCTGGTACGGGCGTTTAGAGACTTTCTCAGCTTATTTCTTGATGCCCTCACAGTCGCCGAAAAATTATGAATGACCTTGGTAAAGCCCTGCTCAGCAAAGTTGATATGATTATCGACGCTTGGGTCGAGGAAGTTCGCCAAACTATGGAGATAGATGAGACTCAAGGATTGACCTACGAGTCCGTTCACAATGGCCTGCCGGATGTTTTGGAGTCAGTGGCAACATTGCTGACTACGGCCCTTGTAGATGAAGAGGAGGAAGTTGAAGAAGGTGCGCTAGGACATGGCGCAGTCAGGGCTGAGCAAGGTTTCGATATTGCCGAAGTGGTACGAGAGTATCGGATTTTGCGCAATGTGCTGCTGGTAGTGTTAGAGCCCGATTTGCAGACGGGCTCGGTAACAGAGGTAATCACAGCGATGCGCAAAATTGACGCGGCTTTAGATGATGTTGTTTTACTTTCTATTGAAAGCTATATCAGTCATCGGCTAAGCCTGTTGGAGAAGATGCATGCTCAGCTATTGCTAACCAATCAGGAGCTAATTCGCTTGGTAGAGGTTCAAAAAGATAATGTTTCTCACCTGGCCCACGAGCTGAAAAACCCGCTCAATTCTATCATTGGGTTCTCTTCAATTCTGTTGCGTAAGCAGCGTCAGCAGCTTTCTAATCAATCTGCTGCTTCTATGGACATGCAGCAAATAGAGCGTATTCTCAACAACGGGCAACAGCTTTTACGCCTGATAAACAATACGCTAGAAGCATCTCGTCAGGACTCGGCGCAGTTGAGCCTAAACTTAGAGGTAATAGAGGTCTCTACGCTAGTGAAAATGGTGTCAAGTGCAATGGTGTCATCGGCAGAAAGTAAGGGCCTGGAGATGAGGATAGATTGCGATCGCGCTCCCGAGAGAGTCAGTACCGACAGCCTACGGTTGCAACAAATTTTAACCAACCTGATCAGCAACGCCGTCCGCTATACTGACGAAGGCAGCGTCAGCATTCGTTGCTATCAGGTCAATGAACAGCAGTGGGCGATCGCCGTATGCGACACCGGTCAAGGCATCAGCCCAGAACAACAACCTAGAATATTTGAGCCCTACTTTCGAGGGGGCAACGAGAAGGACTACCTGCCCGAGAGCAACGGCTTAGGGCTAACGATTGTACAAAAGCTGGTGCGGCTATTGCAAGGTGAACTTGATCTCTTCTCAGAAGTTGGCCAGGGGTCTACCTTTACTGTTCTGCTGCCCATGCAGCTTGAAGAGGCTTAGCCGCTCGTGTCTGTCTATCGGCCTATACAATAGTCCTGTAGTGACGCTTGTATAGCCATTTTCTCCCTTTTCTGCTGGGCTGATACTAGCGGCATATGAGTTGAATATTTTAGTGCGATCGCCTTTGCCTGTCGCAAAGCAGCGTCCAAACGAGATCGGCGCTATGCCACCCATCGCCGGGCAAACCAGATACCCTGATAGCGAACTTTCTCCCCCAGTGTGAGACTATCGGAAACTGGATAGGGCTGTAACCGCCGCCTGGTTCGCTTTCCTGAGGCCATGTTTTGGTGAGCGTGAACAAACTCTCTGTAGTGCCTTAAAGCGGGTGCGTCTCTGTCTAATTTATATTTCTCATATATTTGCTGAATGCTAGATTCGCACCAGCGATCGCACCAACGCAGCCGAAAATACGGCAAGTCTGATTCATCTAGCGCGTTTGGCCGCAAATAAGTAACCACCGAAGCAGGCTCAGTATAAATAGTGCCGCCCGCCGCCAAAATATCAAGGCTGAAATCTGTTTCTTCTGCTATGCTCATGAGCCTTTCATCTAGCAGGCCCAGCCTGTCAAAGACATCTCGGCGCGACAGCACACAGTGAAACTCGACCAGCCCTGTCGGCTGCGCCTGCAAGGGTGCCTTTAGCTTGCTTAGTGGCGAATGCATATGCGGACGGCGCTCTACCATCCACCTCCGGCCTCCAGGCAAGTCTTTAAAGATAATCGTTCCACCCACTTGATGGATTGTATCAAAACCTTCATCTTCCAACGTCAACGGCGCTACCGCCCAAGCTTTAGTCTCTGTGGCACGATTGACCATTGCTGTTAGCCATCCTGGCCGCACCAGCACGTCATTGTCAACAAAGACGATGTACTCAGTGTTGATTTGGGCGATCGCCAAGTTTCTAGCTTGATTAGGTGATACATATTGCGCTGTGCGAATGAGCTGAAAGTTTCGCGCCTGAGATTGATATTTTAGATACTCTCGCACTGGCTCGGGCGAGTTTCCATCTATGTAAACGAGATCAAAAGGATGCTGAGTATTTGCATAGATGCTTTCTAGCGATCGCTGCGCCGCGCTGAACCGCTCACGAGGGATAACTGCAATCGTGACGTTAGGCCGAGTCAAGGTACGAGCCATTGGCTTTCAGGTTTAATGGGTGATTGTTAATTGCTGTCTATTAAATTCATCGATATGCGCCCGCTAGGTCAACTGTAAAATCAAGCGGTACCTCACAAATTAAAGTTACTATATTGTCCCAGTAAAAATAGGGAGAAGGTTTGCTTTTAACTGTGCGTACATTTGCTAACTTGGTTACGATGCGAGGCATTAACGTAGCTATCGGTCTATGTACCCGCTTATAATAGTAAGGCTGTAGTACTGGGCATCTTTTTAATTTTGTCGTCATTGGTGGCAGGACGACAAGCCTTCTAAGAGGCTGTATGAGAAGTATCAAACTGACTGCATCGGCCCCCCGACCCCCAATTTTGGGGGCTCTGAGTTCGCGGGGCCAAGCATCCTAGTTTCAGACAGCTTGGCTGTGCTCTGGCTTCCCCCAGAATTGGGGGATTGAGGGGTCATGCAGTAATTATTGGCACCTTTAAAACATCCTCTAAGGTAGACAATGCCTTTTGCAACCGATCGCTCATTATCTGGCTAAAGACATTTGTCAGATTCAAAGACTATATGAGCCATTTTTTCGCGAATGGAATACAAAGCGGCCTCCTAAAAAATGAGCATTGAACAAAAAGCTATTAAGGGCGTTTTTTGGTCTGGAATTCAAAATTGGGGCAGCCAGGCCGGATCGTTAATTACTTTTTTAGTACTGGCTCGGCTGCTGTCGCCAAAAGATTTTGGTCTGGTGGCTTTGGCCAATACGTTCATTGTCTTTTTTAATCTTTTTATTGATCAAGGGTTTTCTACCGCCCTAGTTCAGCGCCATAAATTAGAAGATGCGCATGTGAATACGGCATTTTGGGTTCAGCTACTTTTGGGAATAGCTCTGACCTGGTTGGGCATAAGCAGTGCCGGATGGGTAGCCGGTTTTTTTCAACAGCCGCTATTGGCTCCGGTGCTGAGATGGTTTTCTAGCCTATTTTTGCTGAGTGCGCTTAGCATTGTGCAGCGGGCCATGCTGAAGCGAAAGCTGGCGTTCAAAGAACTTGCTATTCGGGCGTTATTGAGTATCTTTCTGGGTGGACTGGTCGGCATTTGGATGGCGATCAGGGGCTATGGCGTTTGGAGCCTGGTAGGGCAGCAGCTAACGTTTGAAGGCGTTGGCGTGATTGTATTTTGGGGCTTTAGCAGTTGGCGACCAAAGCTTCAGGTTTCGCTGCGCCATCTCAAAGATCTCTCTGGTTTTGGCATCTCGATCTTTTGCTCGAATGTTTTGACCTTTTTTAACAATAATTCGGATACTTTGTTGATTGGTTATTTTTTGGGGGAAGTGGCTTTGGGGTATTATGCGATCGCCTACCGCGTATTACAGGTGCTCACTCAGCTACTCATCGGCACTGGCAACCAGGTTGCGCTGCCCGTGCTTTCTCGCTTTCAGGCCGAGCCCAAGCGACTAGCCAACGCCTTTTACAAAATTATTGGCTACGTCAGCTTAATTGCCATACCTACCTTTATGGGCGTGGTGTCTCTTGCTAGAGAGCTAGTGGTTGTCATTTTCGGCAAGCAGTGGGTTACCGCAATTCCAATGATGCAAGTACTGGCCTTTGGCGGCGTCTTTTATCTTATTCTCTTCTTTAATATTTCTGTCTTTGTGGCGATGGGTCAACCTCACCTCCGACTTCGCCTGGAAATTCTAAATGTTGTTCTAAATACCGTAGGCTGTGTAATTGCTGTGCGCTGGGGCGTTTTGGCGGTAGCCTACGCTTTTGCCATCAGCGATTTTTTAGTTATTCCAGCTAGCCTGTGGACGCTGAAGCATTTAATGCAAATATCTCTAAAAGATTACCTGAGGCAGTTTGCTGCGCCTTCTGTCTGCACAGCCCTGATGGTGGTGCTGATCGGATTGCTTCGCTACTGGCTGCAAGATACGCTACAGCCACAGCTTGTGCTACCAATTTGTGCTTTTTCCGGGGCTGTTTTCTATATCCTTTGCCTTCAGCGGTTCGCCCCAGTACTTTTTCAAGAGATCTACAGCTTAGTCAAAACAGGATTTTTGGGGCAATCAGGAAAATCGAAAGTAGAAGATTATATGTAGCTTTTTTAACTTAAACGAACAATAGACTTTACGGTAGAGTATGCTTGATGAGTGCGATACCTTAATCCTACCCTTATGTTCTTCAAAGGCAGCAAGTTATGAGTAAGAAAGTCAGCATTACCTTGGACGATGAGGTTCTATCTTTTATAGATAAGCAAGCAAACAATCGCAGCAGCTTTATCAATGGCATTCTTAAAAAAGAAAAGCAGCGGATGTTTTTAAGGGAGCTAGAAGAAGCTTATTTGGAAGAGGCCAATGATCCGGAGATGAAAGTGGAGCACAAGCTTTGGGAAGTGACTGTAGGTGATGGCCTGAACGATCTGCCCGACGAAGATGCCTGGTAGAAAACTCACCTACAGGCGGGGCGAAATATGGTGGGTCGCCCTCGACCCTGTCGTGGGAAGTGAAACAGGCAAAGAGCGGCCCTGTTTAATTTTGCAAAATGACGTAGGTAACAAAAATAGCGACACCACAATAATAGCGCCTCTATTGCCTGGGAAAAAGACTTTTCCATATGTCGTCAACATCTTACCGACACCACAAAATAAGCTGAAGGGCGATCGCCATATCAACCTCGGCCAAATGAGAGTCATAGATGCTCGTAGAATTAAAAATAAGCAAGGTATCCTAGAAAACGCTTATTGGCCAGCTATTGAAAGGGCCGTGTTTATCGAACTCGGCTTTAGCTCAGTGTTCGAGAATCTATAGGACAGTGAACACCATAGTCAAGCAATGCTGTTAGTTACAACAATCCTCGATAGCGAATAAACACTAAGATAGCGGCCCACGAGCCCAGGGCAACTTTGATCGCGACCAGAATGTTCAGTAGTGGAATCCAGCCGCCGCTGAGCAATGTGCCTAGCTCTCGGTGGGGTAGCTCTATGCCCACTAGCATTAGCACTGCCAGCACGATGAATATCAAGACAGAAACTTTTTCCCAGGTGGCCGCTCGCCAGCGCTGGTAGATGTTTTCCATTTGCTCGGCAGATGAGGTGATTGCGACCAGTCCAATGGCTGTACCGCCTGCGACACCTGCGGCAAAGCCTCCGCCCGGACTCAGGTGTCCTCTAATGGCCAGTTCTACACCGACTAAAGCCGCAATGGTTGCGCCCAATCGCGCTAACACCACCGAAGGGTGATCGGTGAACTGATAAACAGTTGCAGAAGGTTGTTCATCTGCTAACAAGAATCGAACGCCCATAATGGCAATGGTGAAAACGACTACTTCAAAGATAGTGTCGTAAAGTCTGTTTCTAAAGATAATGCCCGATACCGCATTAGGAACGCCGCTATCTTGCACGATGGTCTCAACGATGGCAAGTTCAGCCGCGGGTTCGGCTGGATTGGGAAATACCAACATTTTAATATACAGCGCTATCCCGGCTGCAATATAAATCCATTTCATGGCGAGTTCTTAGGGTAGAGTGGGCATTTCTGGGTGGCTGCTATCAAAATAAGACAGACTTGTTTCTGGCGGCAGCTCGGCTCGAAAGATGTCATAAATGGGATGAAGACGGGTCTGAAGAGAATGGTCGTCTCCGTAAACGGCATGAATCTCTTTTGCGATTAACGCGGCCTTCAAGTCTGACTGAGAAGGATAGGTTATGGGCTCTAGGCGCATGTGATGGTTGCTTAAGACCTGGCGCAAGTTCGATAGCAATTGCATGGCAGGATGTTCAGGCTCAAGGTCACTGGTTAGCGCGCCTTCGAGGATGCCCAATCGTAGACTCATCGATGAGCGTACGGCGACGGCGTAAAGCGTAATCGATAGCATAGTGCCGACGAGGGCCTCGGTGAGGGCGACGTCGGCTGCGCCAAATAAGGCGTAGATGAGAGCAGCGATCGCACCCAAAATCCCCCTAATTACCAGCGCGTGATAAGGATTCACCTGTAATACCACCAGGCCAGCCGTCAGCGGCAGCAAGGCCGTAATCGCAATCATATAAAAGTCTTCAGACACGGTGACCTCCCTCTCTAGAACAGTACGCCAGCACATAGCCCAGCACCGTATTCCAAATCGCTAAAGAAATCAGCGCTAATACCAGCAGTGGCCACTCTTCCGGGATTCTTAGCAGTAGCCCGACAATAATGGCCATCGATCCCAGTGTGTCAGACACCGACAAACTGTGCAGTTTGAACAACACTGAAGACTTTCCCACTAAAGGCAGCGTCCCCCAAAACCAAAAAACAATGCCGATGCCAAAACAAACGTTACTCAAAAGAATCATCATAATTTACTCAGTTTCCTTGGATTCATCCGCTTTATCAGGTGAGCTAACAGCATCAAAGAAGCATTGCCGACGCTCAGTATCAGGACGCCTACTACCCCGATCATCCAGTCATCGCGGATGACCGAAATGACCAAAATCATCATGGCTGTTTTGGTTTCAATGCTTGCAAATGCCAGCATTTTTTGCCAAATATCATCGTCCTGGTAGGCTTCATATAGCGGAATCAACAAAGCCAAAATCATTGCCGTTAATAGCCAGTTCATTACCGTTGCCTCCGCTGTACCCAATGCACCTCATGCCAGCCGTCTTTGTGATACTTTGTCACGATTGTTTTGGGTGTGAATGTAATCAAGAAAATGTCTAAAAAGATTAGTCCGGGCGATCGCCTCGCTCTACCCTGTTCTATGGTGATGTATTCCTGTTTATGGGGTCGTAAAATCATTTCAAATGCTTCAAAATAAGCTTTGGGAATCGCGACTAAAATTTCACCTAACATCCGCAGCCAGTCTCCCCAAGCAGAGGTATGACGATCTAAGCCAAAGTTGGGTAGTAGTAGTGAAACACAAACGCCAATCACAATATTTGCCCAGCTAAAATCGGCGGTTAGTAAAAACCAAATGGTTAAGCGTAACAACAAATTGAGCTTTCCAATCATGCCATCACCATCCAAAACAGTATTATTAACACCAAGCTCATGGCTCCGATTAAATGCTCAAATTGTTCGGCTACCCGAGATAGATTGATTGAGAGCTTTTGAAAAATCAACCGGTAGGCTAACCAGCCGACCGCAATTGTCAGCAAAGGTTTGACCACATTGGCTAGGCTGTAAGCTTCGTAATAAAAGCCATTTGCTAAAACCAATCCGCCTAGCAACACCACCATTGCTGGCCAAAAACCGGGCTTGGTTGGGTTTGCTGTGTCTTTTGTTTGCCGGGCATGGGGTAAAAAGATAAATTTAGCAAACGAAATTGCTGTTCCCAATGCGGCAATATTCATCCCAATTGCCTGCCAGGGCAGCAGATTCTTTGTGGTCAAAATTTTGGCTCCAAATCCAGAGAGCAGGGGAAATCCTGAAATTGAAAAGCTGGCGATCGCCAGGGCTACCCATACGGATGTCGGCATCGGATTCTGTTTTAATGCCTTAATATTCCGGCTTGGTAAGCTGCCAACAATTAAAAACAAAGCTGCTTTGACCAGACCATGCGTAAGGGCGTAAAAGCCACCTACCGCTGGTGCCGCCAAAATAAAGCCGAGCTGAGAGATGGTATGGAAGGCCAACACGCGCTTTGTATCTTGAGCAAGAATGGCGTAGCTCACGCCAAACAGTGCGGTCGCCACCCCAAACAGCCGAATAATCGGATCGAGTTCTGGCACGATTAAAGCGCAGCGCAATAGTGGGAAAACGCCGGTTTTGACGACTACGCCCGACAGTAAAGCTGATACGGGCGTTTCAGATTCGGCGTGAGTCAGCGGTAGCCATAGCCCTGAAACAAAGATGCCGCCTTTGGTGAGCAGGCCGAGAAAGATCAGCGCGATCGCTTCAGGGGGCGCTTCTTGTAGTCCCTCAAACGCAAACGAATGATTAGTTTGGTAGACCAGCACCGCGCCAATCAGGTAAAACAACATGGCGGTGTTGCTGACAAACAGGTAGCGCAGACCCACCCAAATGGCGCGATCGCTTCGAGGATAGGCAATCAACAAAAAAGCCGCAACGCCAATCACCTCTAGCGCTACATAAAGGCTAATAAAGTCTGCGCAAATGAAAACGGCATTGACGCTGCCATGCAAGATGATCGCCTGCGTGTAAAAAAAAGCGCTCTTCTCGCTTTGCCAACAGTACAAAATCACCGCAGCCGTGACTAATGCATTCGTCAAAATAAAGTAGCCGCTCAAGGCGTCTACCCTGAGCGTGACGCCAAAGCTATCAATTAACTGCAAGCTTAAAGGCGACGTCGCAAATACTGCATAGAGGCCATACCCTAGCGAGGCGAGCCCTACACCAAGCGCCAATACCCGGTCAAGCTTTGGCAAAAGATAAATGCTAAACCCAACAAACAGGGGAAGAGCCATCCAAATGAGCGTCATGGTGCTCATAGAAATCATGAAATATTACTCTCCTCAATCTCACGGCAGTCCAGCATAGGATGATCTTTTGACAGCTTCATCACGCCTATTAGCATCAATGCCTGGATAGAAAAGCCGATTACGATCGCTGTCAAGATCACGGCCTGAGGCACCGGGTCGGCGTAGGCCAGGGGCTCACTCAGGGGTTGATTTCTTGATGCAATGGGTACCAAAAAACCGCCCCCTGCTGCCACCAGCACATAGCAAGCAATCACACCTGTACTCATCACGTCCATAGAGATTATCTTCATCATCAAATTCTTTTTCAGCAAAATGCCAAAAAAACCACAGAGGACAGTGGCAAAAACGCAAGCTTCTAAGGCAAACATGGCTAGTTCAATCACAACCCAATCAGTTGGAGACAACAACTCTAAATAGATAGCAGATCTAATCGATATAGCCCAGCATCCCTAACAAGCCGCAGCCACAAACATCAGATGAAGCTAGCCTGACCTAACAAGGGCGCAAGCTGCAAAGTTACCGGGTGCTAAGGCGGATGGCTAATCAAATAAGGGAATTAGCTAGATTAACTTATAGACTAAAGTCTATCTAATAAAGTTATCCATTGACTAAAGTCTACACATAAACGGGACATTTACATCGACAGCCGATTAATCATTTTCGGTAGAAATTAAAATTTATACTGATCAACAGCCTCAAAATTGATGATGGTTGCCGCCCAAAACTCTGAAATAGGCATATTTGGGCGATCGCCTCACGATTATTTGGCAGACCGCGAAAACAAGCCCCTGATGACTGAATCACCAGGGACTTTTCAACTTAAGCGAATTGTTTTTACGACCTTACCTGTCTACAGAACCCATGATGATATCGACACTGCCCAGAATCGGCATAATGTCAGCGAGCTTCACGCCCTTCAGCAAGTTCGGTAGAATCTGCAAGTTGTTGAAGTCGGCGGCGCGAATTTTCCAGCGCCAGGGGAAAACATTGTCTTCGCCAATGATGTAAACGCCTACCTCGCCTTTGCCAGTTTCAACCCGAACGTAATGCTCACCTGCCGGAATTTTAAAGGTTGGCGCAATCTTTTTACCGGCAAACTGATAGTCAAAATCGTTCCACTCGGATTTTGGGCCGCCCGTCATGCGCTTGGCTTCCAGGTTTTCAAAGGGGCCACCGGGTAGCTTGTCCATTGCCTGACGGATAATTTTGACTGACTCACGCATTTCATTGATGCGAACGACATAGCGGGCAAAGCAGTCTCCTTCGGTCGCCCACTGCACTTCCCAGTCGAGTTCGTCGTAGCATTCGTAATGGTCTACTTTGCGCAAATCCCATTTGA
This sequence comes from Phormidesmis sp., assembly GCA_049791095.1. GTDB lineage: Bacteria > Cyanobacteriota > Cyanobacteriia > Phormidesmidales > Phormidesmidaceae > Phormidesmis. Next base: position 2,577 of record JBAQZP010000117.1, on the reverse strand, counting down.
CGCCACTGGCGCGCAGCATCGGGCCAGAGCAGCCCCAGTTGATAGCGTCTTCGCGGGACATGGTGCCGACGCCTTCGACGCGGCGGCGGAAGATGGGGTTGTCGGTGATGAGTTTTTCGTACTCGTCAACTTTGGGCAGGAAGTAGTCACAAAAGTCGGCGCATTTGTCAATCCAGCCGTAGGGTAGGTCGGCGGCAACCCCGCCAATGCGGAAGTAGTTGTTGTTGATGAGGCGAGCCCCAGAGGCGGCTTCCCAAAGGTCGTAGATCAGCTCGCGCTCGCGGAAAATATAGAAGAAAGGTGTGGTTGCACCGCAGTCAGCCATGAATGGCCCTAGCCACAGCAGGTGGTTGGCAATCCGGTTTAACTCCAGCATAATCATGCGGATGTAGCTGGCGCGACGGGGGACTTCAATGTTGGCGAGCTTTTCGGGCGCGTTGACGGTGATGGCTTCGTTGAACATACCCGCCGCGTAATCCCAACGGCTGACATAGGGCACAAACATAACGTTGGTACGGCTTTCGGCAATTTTTTCCATGCCGCGATGCAGGTAGCCGATGACGGGTTCACAGTCGATCACATCTTCCCCGTCGAGGGTGACAATTAATCGGAGGACGCCGTGCATGGATGGATGGTGCGGCCCCATGTTGATTACCATGGGTTCGGTCTTGGTCTGCAACGTAGCCATATGTATCTGGGTTCCTGCGGGTGCTTTCCTTGGTCACTTTATTGTCGTACGTTTACTCTCAAGATTCAACGTTCAAACGCATCATTTGCCCTGATTATAGGGTACTGACTAAAAATTATGTCTGAAGACGGAACTGGTTCGGCTTTTTTTCATGTGCCTGTCCTGCCAGAGCAGGTAAGCGCAGGGCTACAGGTGAAAGCAGGCGGAAGATATTTGGATGCGACGGTCGGTGGGGCGGGGCACAGTCTGATGATTTTGGAGGCTGCGCCGGATGTGGAGTTGGTGGCGCTCGATCAGGATTTGCAGGCGCTAGCCGCCGCGCAGGTGCGGCTGGCTGGGTTTGGGGAGCGGGTGACTTTTTGCCATACAAATTTTTCGCAATATCAGCCGAAAGATTTGCGTTTTGATGGCATTTTGGCTGATATTGGCGTGAGTTCTGCGCAGCTAGACCAGGCGCAACGGGGGTTTAGCTTTCGCCAGGAAGCACCTTTGGACATGCGGATGGATGATACTCAAGATTTAACAGCTCAAGAAATTGTGAACCATTGGGATGAGAAGACAATTGCAGACACAATCTACGAGTATGGCGAGGAGCGGCTGAGTCGGCGGATTGCGCGGCGGATTGTGGAGAAAAGGCCGTTTAGTACGACGACAGAGCTGGCTTGGGAGGTGGCGGGGGCGTATCCAGCAAAGGCACGACATGGGCGAATTCATCCGGCAACGCGGACGTTTCAGGCGCTGCGGATTGCGGTGAATGGTGAGCTAAGAGCGCTAGAGGAATTTTTGGCGGCAGCGCCGGATTGGCTAAAGCCGGGCGGACGGCTGGCGATTATCAGCTTTCACAGTTTGGAGGATCGGATTGTGAAGTATGCTTTTCGGGGGGACGAGCGGTTGCAGATTGTGACGAAGAAGCCGCTGGTGGCAAGCAAAGAAGAGGTTAGGGGGAATATGCGATCGCGCTCTGCAAAGCTCAGAGTCGCTGAACGCAAGCCCCTGTTCAGCAAAGATTAGCTACCCAACGCTAGCCGTACAATACGAGTCAGACTAATGCTGGCCATTTCATAAGGGAGTCTTTTATAACTTACACCAGCGCAGAAATCCTAACTTGTCCCCTCAGCTTACCTTCGATTTCCAACCTAAAATTTTCTAGCAATCCCATTCCGATCAAAGCGCTTACTTCAGAGTCATTGATCTCGACTTTTTTAATTTCTCCATCCCAAATTACTGAACCGGTATAAACTTCAAATATGGCTATACTATCGTCGCCTAAAGTCGCTTCTTGGATTCCTAGTAATGGCAGTTGTAGCGCTTCTACAATGCTTTTAGGCAGCATTAAATCGCCCGTGTAGCCCGTATCAATAACAGCATTAATGACTTTAGTTTGTCTCTCTTCATTGAGAACGACTATCTGTACGACGGCTTCACGACTTGCGCTCACGCTACCAAGTATCATTGAGGAATAACAGTACTTGCCGAGCCAATTCGATGAACCGTTTGGTGTCCAATGCGAACAAACCAAGCTTGAGCCTCGGGACGGCGATCGCGCAAACGCTCTGAAGCACTCAAACTATTTTCAGCAACTTCAAAAGCACCCGTTTCAATATCTATCGCAACAATCTTTCCATAATTGTCTTCTTCTACTTGGGCGCGAATTCGATCTTCGTATAGCGCTTTTCCTCGCTTAGCAAATTCTTCCTTACTGTATCTAAGTTTTTGACTAGTCATAGCGTTGACAATTGCTAAGAAGTGTCTGTTTATAGCTCTATAGCCATCCGCCATGAAAAGTGAAGCAGCGTACTACTCGTGAACTAGGCCAAAGACTAGTCGGATCGCTAAGATCAGTTTGCTCTTACGCATGAGTCATCGCGCAATGGAACCGTCTGTTGTTT
>JBAQZP010000116.1:0-5186 GCA_049791095.1 Phormidesmis sp. | reverse complement strand
TACTCCAGTTGCGGATGCGGTAGTGGCTTGTCATGGGTTTTGTGGTGTGTTGTTGTTATCCACTACTTTACCGATTTACCACTGTCCTCCGCAGCTTCCTATCGACCCATTCATGCAACAAAGCCATTTTTGACCCTGGTTTTGATATCACTTTCTGTATAAGAGTAGGAAGATTTTGAAGATGACGAATACGCTGTTAACTGCTGCCATCTCTGAGCATGTGTTGGTGCAGCAGCTAGACGAAGAGACTGTGCTTTTAGACATGCAGAGCGAAGAGTATTACAGCCTCAATCCGTCGGGAAGCTGCCTATGGAAGCTAGTGACGGAGGCGAATGAGCCGTTTGGTTGGAACGAAATTGTTCAACAGATGGCGACGCTTTATGACAAGCAAAATGATACTGAGCAGATAGAAAAGGACATGCAGGCTTTATTGGATGAGCTAGTGGGCGAAGGACTATTGAAAATTGAGAGATATGTAGCTGTATGAGTGGTTTTGCAGGATTGTTTTGTCATGATGGCGAATCTATCGATTTGTCGCTTTTGCATCAAATGGTGGACAGCATGGCCTTTCGGGGGCCGGATGCTCAGGCGGTGTGGCAATCGGGTGCAGCGGGGCTAGGCCATGCTTTGTTGAAAACGGCTGACGAGCAGGCGCAAGAGCGACAACCGATGTCTTTGAATCAGCGGGTATGGATCAGCGCGGATGTGCGTTTGGATGGGCGTGACGAGCTGATTGCGAAGCTGAGGCCGTATTACGCTGAGGTGTCTGCTGATTTGCCAGATGTGGCGCTGGTGCTGCGGGCCTATCACGTTTGGGATACTGATTGTGTTGAACGGTTGCGGGGAGATTTTGCGTTTTTAATTTGGGATGAGGTGCAGCAGCGGCTGTTTGCGGCGCGCGATCGCTTTGGCATTATCCCTTTTTTCTATAGCCAAACTAACAACACGCTAGTGTGCAGCAATACGCTCGATTGTGTCCGCAGATATCCCGGTGTCTCAACAGAATTGAATGAGCAGGCGGTGGCCGATCAGCTACTGCAAGGGATGAATTTGACCTACGAGACAACCATCTTTGCGGGTGTACGGCGATTGCCGCCAGCGCATACGCTGATATGGCAGACGGGCGAGCTGCAAGTTCGGTCTTATTGGCAACTGCCTCGGGTTTTGCCTTTGACGCTTTATCAACGGCCTGAAGAGTATGTGGAGCGGTTTTTAGAGCTGTTTGAGCAGGCGGTTTCTGATCGGATGCGTACCGGCCAGATTGCGACGCATTTGAGCGGTGGGATGGATTCGACTAGCATTGCGGCGATCGCGCATAAGGTGCTGGAAGGGCGATCGCAAGCCTTTGACTTGCAGGCGTTTACGGCGCGCGATCGCCACACTATGCCCGATGAAGATTCTCATGCGGCGATGGTGGCGCACTATATCGGCGTGCCGCTAAACGTAGTGAATACAGAAGGCGGTCATCGGCATGTGCCCGACCTATCACCCAATCGGCCTTTGCCGCAGCCCGCAGGCGGTGTGAGCGGAATGCACAACGGCACGGCGATGAATCAACGCTGCGTGAGTCATGCGAGAACGGTACTGACTGGCTTTGGTGGCGATCCGGCGCTGCGCTTTGGTGAATTTTATTGGATGGAGTGGCTACAGCAAGGCTTGCTGGGTCGGCTGAGTAAGGTGCAGCTCGACTGTCTCAGAACCCATCGAAAGCCCAATCTATTTTTGCGCCGAGGCTGGGGCTATCAAAAACGGATTTTTCGGCATCGGGCCACCTTGCCGCCAGCGCTGAGTGCTGACTTTGTAGCGCGTCAGCAGCTAGAGCAGCGAATGATAGACAAGCTGGCATCGTCAAAAGAGAATATTTCTCGCTATGGCATGGGCCACACCGCATTTTGGTCGAATATTTTTGAGGGATTTGATCCTGGTATGACTGGAATACCGCTGAAGCATGTCTATCCATTTTTTGATCTGAAGCTGGTGGAATATGTGATGTCGATTCCGCCGATTCCCTGGCTAGTGAATAAGCGTTTGCTACGAGATGCGATGCAGGGACTGCTGCCTGATGCCACCCGGCAGCGTAAGAAAATGGTGTTTCAGGCGGCGGATGACTATGCACCGGTTATGCAGCAGATGGTGCCTGTATGGATTGAGGATGCGGTGCAGCAAGCGCCAGGGCTAGATCGATATGTGGATACCGATGAGCTGTTGAGGATGTTGCGATCGCAAGATAAAACAGATACTCAACGAATGATGGCGCTAGAGAAGTCGCTAGGGTTTGCCTATTGGTTAAGAACATCGTTGCAGGTGAAGCCGTTTGAGCCTGCTGCTGATGTGTCTGGCAAAGTATCTGCTGCGGTTGCAGGGAGGGAATAGTGTTGAGGTAAAAATTGCAGTAGGGACAGCTCTGGCCTATCAAGTACATGGCGTGATGCTGCGGGTGAATAGGCCGTCGTTGCAGGCTTAAACCCTGACCTGATTCTGCCGACTAATAACTCAAGTGAGTAGGCCATTCGGATGGGTATGATCTTCCGAAAAGTCACCAACGGGCTCTGTTCTGAATTAAGGCAAAAATTTGTTCGCTGCTGTGCGCTCTATTGTCAGCGTCAACAAACAGCAGGGACTCTGTGCTCTTCAGGCTATTTAGATCGTAACCTCAGATCAATTCAATCTCTCTTTTAACTGGGCTGAGCAGTTACGATTTACCTCATCTAGCACTCAGCTAGATGAGGTAGTGCTTGCCTGTGTCTTAAGCGCCTGTGTCAAAGAAGAATGCACCCTACGCTTTTATTTCGTTCTCTTTTTTTGATCGCCTACTGCGTAGACAGGTTTTTCTAGAAACGATTAGTTAGAAAGAAATTCTCTAGCTGGCGTCAGCATAATTAGGACCAAAATTAGAGTCAAAAAAAGGCTCTGCCACCAGGATAGTCTGGGTTACATTTCCTACCTTACCATGTCTCCTCAATGCGGGTGGTTCGTATAGTAAACGATTATCTCCTTCGAGCTGATTTTTCGATATGAGTTTGTTCGCAAACTTATTTTCTTCAGTCATCATTTATTCCTTCTGGCAAGTATTTTTATAGCACCTTGTAGTTCGTGAGGCTGACGAACTACAAGGTGCGGATCTTTGGATTGCTAACGCTGAAATTGAAGCCTCGCTAGCCGACAAAGCGCACGATGCTAGCAAGCGCGTGAGAGCGGTATTGACAGCATAGGGAATTGATCCAGCGATTCCGAGTAAGTCAAGTCGCAATAAACCGATTGACTATAAAAAGCATCTCTCCAAAGCACGGCATCTGATAGAAGATTTCTTTGCCAAACTAGAGCAATACCGGTTCACTGCAACACGCTACAACAAAATGGCTCGCAGCTTTCTAAGCGCCGTTTATTCCACAGTTTTAGTCATTTTGCTCAATAGCTCTTGTTTAAGATCTTTAAGATCTTCACCTGAGACGGTGACCAAAATTTTTACATCTCTATAAGGATAGATTTCACTGCAACCCGATGGAATATCTACTCTAGCCATATAAATATCACTTGCTATGTCAATAGCCTCATCTCGAACATTGAAATTTATACCGTTTCTATCAACAAAGGACATTTCAAAACTATCAAACTCTCTTCTCGCAGAAAAGATCAGTTGTTTGTTAGTTTTTTTATCTTTGCTCATTGTTAATTCATACTCGCCGTCGCCACCAAATTTTGTTGAATCTTTCACTATATACTCAGCGGCAAATGAAATTACAGAGGCATCATTGGTCTTACTTTCAGTAGATGGTGAGTAGGTGATTTGACCGTCTTTATACTTCTTCATGCATGCTGTAAAATCCGACTTATCTTTTGCTTTTATCAGAAAATGTTCACCGGATAAGTTGCCGTCATCTTGAGCAGAAGAAAAATAGGCGTAATAATCCTGGTCGCTTTTGTTCTCAATCCAAGTCTTTTGATCTTTAACGTCATTAATAAAAGACAAATCGCCTATAGTCGTAGTCGCCCGACTCTGACTGTCTGCTGATATTCCTTGTCCATCATCTGCAAAATTATTTAAGTAAAACCCCGTTGCGGTGTTTGCTATTTTGACAATGCTGCTGAACCATCCCATAGTTTTTTCCTTGTTTTTTCTACATAATATGTAGGCTAAAACCATAGCTTACATAGGCTATTATTATCATCATCTTTACTAGACTTTATCGGGAATTAACGCGGTAAAATAAAAATTGGCCAGGGAAATCGGAGCAGTGTGATGAGAATAACCTACGCAGAGCTGAAGGGAAAACCTCGCATATTGAAGAGCTTGACGGGACTGACGGTCACCGAATTTGAAGCATTGCTGCCAAGCTTTGGCCGCGCGTGGGCGGAGTTCGTCGAAGCGGAGTTTGAACAGAAAAAGCGCAAGCGGGCCTATGGCGCAGGGCGTAAACCGGAGCTAGAACTGCTAGGCGACAAGCTGCTGTTTATTCTATTTTACTTCCGACAGTACCCGACTCAGGAAGTGCAAGGGTATCTGTTTGGACTTGGTCAACCGCAGGCCAACGAGTGGATACATCGGCTCACAGGTGTGCTCAATCAGGCGTTAGGGGCAGAGCAGCAACTGCCGGAGCGGCGGCCAGCCAAGCTAGAAGCCGTGCTGGCGGCTTGTCCTGGCTTGACGTTTCTCATTGATGGCACAGAGCGGCCAATCAATCGGCCCAAGGACAAGGAGAAGCAGAAGACTTTCTACAGTGGTAAAAAGAAAAAGCACACGGTGAAGAACAACGTCATCACCAGCCGAGGGGGCAATATCATGTACTTGAGTGGCACCTATGAAGGCAAGAAGAGTGACAAGAAAATAGCCGATGAGGAAGGTTACCGTTTCCCCGCCGGTAGCAAGCTGTTGCAAGATACGGGCTTTCAAGGTTACAAGCCGGAGGGTGTGACCATCCTTCAGCCGAAGAAGAAGCCGCGTAATGGCGAACTGACGCCGGACGAGAAGATCATTAATCGAGCCTTTTCAAGCGTGAGAGTCGAAGTAGAGCATCAGATTGGGGGAGCTAAACGCTGCCAGATTCTGGTGCAGAGATTCCGCAATCGGGTGGAGAATTTTGTGGACGAGGTGATGGAAACGGCCTGCGGATTGCATAACTTTCGGATGAGTCATCGTCGAGGACAAGTCAATAAGCTGGAAGCGATCGCTTAAAAGGAAAAGCTCA
>JBAQZP010000115.1:0-4137 GCA_049791095.1 Phormidesmis sp. | reverse complement strand
GCCCTGATAAGTGCCGCCTGGAACCTGAGCGAAGCCCTTGAAAAGTAGCTGATCGCCGCTCAGATGTGTCTGCTTCTTCTAATATTCTCTAGAATCAATGATGAGACAGCGGGCCGTCTCGGCGGCGGCTTCACTGGTGGGATAAAATTCTCCATCGTCCAGTACCGTAAAGTCGGGGGTAAATACCCAGCAGCGATAGCCCAGCGGGGTGCGGCCAATGGCGATCGCCCAGCCGGGATAGGTCAAAACATCGACGAGTTCACAGTCTTGCATGGTTCGAATCAAGTTGCCAGATAAACTGAGAGGGACACAGCTGAAGTGATCTACAGGCGCTAGTTTGCTGATGTCGATTTAGTTCAGGTGTACTAAAATTAGTATAGCGAATTTTATCTGATCACCCCTCTCAATTGCCTCTCAACGAAAACTTAAAAGGAATCCTCGGAAACACCTATGGCTGCTAACGCTTCTTCCGACAAGCAAAAAGCCCTGACCTCAGTGCTCACCCAGATTGAGCGAAACTTTGGCAAAGGCTCCATTATGCGGTTAGGTGAAGCCAGCCGTATGCAGGTAGAAACCATTCCTACCGGCGCGCTCACGCTCGATATGGCGCTCGGTGGCGGTCTGCCCAGAGGCAGAGTAATCGAAATTTATGGCCCAGAGAGTTCGGGTAAGACGACGCTGGCTTTGCATGCGATCGCCGAAATTCAGCAGCAGGGGGGCGTTGCCGCTTTTATTGACGCTGAGCACGCGCTCGACCCTTACTATGCGGCGGCTTTGGGCGTTAACGTCGAAGACCTGCTGATATCTCAGCCCGATACCGGCGAAATGGGTCTGGAAATTTGTGACCAGCTCGTCCGCTCCTCCGCCGTTGACCTAATCGTGGTTGATTCGGTAGCTGCCCTCACCCCGCGCGCTGAAATCGAAGGTGAAATGGGCGACTCGCACATGGGTTTGCAAGCACGGTTGATGAGCCAGGCGCTGCGAAAAATTACCGGCAACATCGGCAAATCAAAATGTACGGTGATTTTTCTCAACCAGCTGCGCCTGAAAATTGGCGTTACCTACGGTAACCCCGAAACCACCACTGGCGGCAACGCCCTAAAATTCTATGCCTCCGTCCGGCTAGACATTCGCCGAATTCAGACGCTGAAAAAGGGCAATGACCAGTTCGGTATCCGCGTCAAAGTGAAGGTTGCCAAAAACAAAGTCGCGCCGCCCTTCCGCATCGCCGAGTTTGACATTATCTTTGGCGAAGGCATTTCAACTCTGGGTTGCCTACTAGACATTGCCGAAGAGTACGACATCGTTGTGCGCAAAGGGGCCTGGTACAGCTTTGAAGGTGCAAACGTAGGGCAGGGCCGCGATAACACCATCATCCGCATGAAAGAAGACCCCGAATTTGCCGCCAAGGTCAAAGCTCTAGTGATGACCAAGCTCAAGCCTGAAGCAATTCCCATTGAGCCCGAAACCGAAAGCGAGGTGATTGAACCGGTCGAAGTCGATGTAGAGATGCAAGAAGAGGTTGATGAAGTCGTGGCTGAGGCTGAAGAAAAGGCCAGTAAAAGAGGCCGTAGCAAAAGTAAGGCCAAGTAACCATCTGACTAATTACTCTGTTCAGCTGCCGCTAGCTCTGTAAAGAGCATGGGCGCAGCGGGTTGCTATTGAGCGGCTCGCTGCGCTAAGTCTGCAAAGGCCAGCCGAATCTGCTCCAGACGGCGACGGTTCACGCCCAGGTCAGATTCGCCCAGTCGAGCCGCTGCCCGCATCTGGATCACCTTCTCATCTGCAGGGAAGTAAAACTCGCTGTCATCGACAAAGCCCATCAGCCGACTCTCCGACTTAGCCAAAATATAGTCGTCCCGCTGCTCAATGATTTGGGTGCGGGGCACTACGCCTAAAATATCGATCAGATTTTGACGCGCGGTGGCTCGGTTTGTGCTGTAGGGAATGGGAGCGATCGCATGTTCCTCATCTGCGCCCTGGCTAACCACGCAGTTGGGCGAAGCCGGGCAGCTGGCGAGCGTACCCTCCTTTACGCCGATATTATCGGGGCGACTGCTGGCAAAAACGCCTTTCAGTCCTGGCAATACGGCTAAGGGTTCTGGTTGGGCCAGCGCTTGGGTTGGCGTGCTCAGACTGAGCATTACCGTTAATATGATCATTACAAAAATAGAAAAAACAGACCTCATGAAATTCAGTCGCTCCTGACCGTGTTGAAATCTTGTAGTGTTGAAAATGAATGCTGAGGCAATTCCTGGGTGTCTTTGCCATCATCGCTTTTTAGCATAGACCAAATATCAGCGACGCCCCATGTGGCCAGTTACTTTGAACCTTTTTTTGGCTATTCCTTTGGCTCTGCCTTGGGCCAGCCTGCCTGACTCTTTAGATACGCTGGGCAGTTTAGCCGCTCAGCTACAGAGCGTGATTACAGCTGCAGTTAGTCATCCGGTTCGGGCGATCGCTGCTGTGGTGCTGACAATCACGCTGCTGCAAATTATTGCCGATCTGATCAAACGCGCCCTGAAAGCAGCTCTGACTTTCGTTTTAAAGCTGCCGCTAGCTTTGAGTCAGTGGCTATGGCGGCGAGCCACGATGACTCCCCCAACCGAACAGGAGGCGCAAGTCAGTCAGCTCATGGCTCGCTTAGACGATCTGCGTCAGGAGCAAGATCAGGTCGTCGCCGAAATTAAGTCCCTGCTCGCTTTGCCCAAAACCGTCTCTCCCGATCCGGCAACGTTTGACATCGCCGACTCCTCTGCTAAGGCAAATACTCAGCCCTTGCCAACAGCCGCTAAAGCTGCCAAATCTCAAGCAGATTTTAATTGATTTTGAACTGACTAGTAGGCTAGGGCGTAAGTCTAGATACCCTTTTTAGGCAGCAAGAGCCTTCCCTTTATAAGTCCATCGAAAAGGCTTTGCCATGGTGCGATTGAAATAATTGATGAAGTCAAGGATGCGAGTTTTCAAGTCAGCTTGACTGAGGAAATTGCCACGCTTGAGTAACTTTCGCATCAGGATGCCAAACCAGATTTCAATTTGATTGAGCCAAGAACAATGCTTGGGAGTGAAGTGAAAGACAATGTAATGAGCGGGGTCAGTCAAAAAGGCAGTTCGGGTTGCCATCGAGTGCAGGATGCCGCTTTTGCCCTTGACTCCGAGGTCAATGTCCAAGCCCTCGACTTGCGCGACATAGCGCACCAGCGATGCCGATTGATGAGTATTCAAACAGTCCATAATCAAGTGCCATTTGGTCGCTTTGGGATCAGTGCCAACCGTTTGTTGGACATGCGCCAAGTAGTCTGCTTCAGTGCGGGTCTCGCCCACACTGGCATAGCTCACCTGTCCCTGAGCTACATCAAAACTGGCAATCAAGGTTTGGGTACCGTGGCGGATATACTCAAATTCTCGGCGTTGGATTTTCCCAGGACGCATCGGTAAGTCGGAGGCTTTGCGCTCTAGCGCTTGAATCCCAGTCATCTCATCGAGACTGACCGTGCGCTCTCCCACAGCCGCCCGTTCCGGAGCACTCAGGTAGACTTCGCAGATGTCTTTAACCTTGTCGTCGAAGGCTGGGTCGGGGGGGGATTAAGCCAGTATCCTGACTGATGCGGTTTCAGGTCGGCTTCTGCCAATAATCGTCCGACATGACGAGGTGAAATGCTTTCGACAATCCGTTGCTGCACCAGTTCGTCTGCCAACTCACGATTCGTCCACTGGCTAATCGGTCGGTTGTATTCGCTAGGTGGATCACAGGCAATCTTAAACAGGTGTAAGACTTGCTCTAACTCGAAGGTCGCAGGTGCACCGCTGCGGTCTCCGTCCTGTAAGCGGTCTGCTACCGCCGCGCCGCTTGCCACACCCTCAAACCAACGCCTGCGCCACAATTGTGCCATCTTCCGGCTAATCTCCAATTCGCGGGCAATCTCGCGATGATTTTTACCCCCATCCGCCAGCAGAATAATCTTGGCCCTCAGTGCAATCTGCTGCGGCGTATGATGGCGATTGGTCAATTGTTGCAGGTGTTCTCGTTCCTCTGGCTCTAAACATAGTGATTTTGGTGCGAGTCGGGGCAAGGTTCTTTCCCTCACTAAACTGGTGTTATTCAATGGTATCCTAACTTTCGCTCTGATGTACTAG
>JBAQZP010000114.1:0-2094 GCA_049791095.1 Phormidesmis sp. | reverse complement strand
ATCTTACAGACATTGTTTAATCAGTGGCAGGCAGGCAGCTAGACTCACGTTACCCTATTTCAATCCAGATCTATTGCATTCAGCCGTGCTACAAATTCCTGATTTAGAGCCTCGTAGCCATACTCGTTTAGATGTAGCTCGTCTTTGCGATACGTCGCTTTCATGTGTCCCTGTTCATCGGCGACTACCGCATACCCATCAAACCAAACCACCTGGTCTTTCTCATTCTCTTCCGCAAGTAATTTTAGATATGCGTTCATCTCTACTACTGCCGTATCAATTTCATCTGACCAAAAGGGTCGCCTAGCCAGTGTAATGGCTCCGGCAGGTAGAATTGAACTCAGCACAACAGTGGCCCCCGTTTGCTCAGCTTGATCGACCAGTTGAGTAATGTTTGCTCGTGCGTTATCTAAAATCTCTGTAGCCCGGTCAGGAAACAACCCAATCGTCTTAATATCGTTAATGCCGACCTGCACCAGCACTACATCAGGGTGTAGCGGCACCACATGCGCTTCAAACCGCTCTATCACCTGAATAGAGGTCTGAGAGCCAATTCCTCTGTTTACAAACTCGTAGCCAGCTAATTCAGGCATTGGCCAAGCCTGTATTCGAGAATCACCCATCATCACAACGCGCCTCTTGCTGCTTCTCTCTGGCAGATTCTCTGATTGAAATGCGCTCAGACTGATTGGATCTAGCCGTGTCGCGTTAGCCTCCAAATAGTACTGCTTAGCCTTTTTCCATAGCGCTACATTCAAAGCTATAGATCCACCTAGTAGTATTGTTAGAAGCCCAGCGCCTACCCAGCTCCAGAGTACTTTTGCCCTCATCTAATTCTTCTCCTGATTAAAGCTTTGGTTAGTTTCTGCTCAGCACATATGCTCACTTCGACTCGTTGACACTTATTTCACCACTTACTCAAAAAATCTCCATGTCTGCACACGAGCTAAGAAACGTATGTGCCATGGGTATACATCTACAACAAGCTGCTGACTAATTCAGCGATGTTTGAACCGGCAGAGGAGGATCGCCCGGTACGCGCCATTCATCTGGGCCGTGATAGCGATCCGCGCAACCTTGAAGGGCGGCTGGAGATAGAACGCCGAAACCGGTTGATGCAGGTTCGTACTTGACCACAGATGGCGGCGACAGCGCTGGCTGAAGCCAGTGCGATCGCCAATGCGCCGATGCAAGATGTTCTAGCTGAGCTATAAGAAAACACGGCTAGAACTCGAAGCTCTAAGGAACCAGAGATAGTTGAGCTGGCGGAAGAGCTTACCAGCTAGCCAAAGGCTGTCGGTCAGTCGGGCAGTGCGTTCCCAATTAGCATCTAGCGGCGTTTGACCTTGGCGATGTCGAGTCAGTCATCAGCACGGCCAAGCCATCCCATACTGCGATATTCAACTGGATATGAGCTAATCATTTCTCGCACAGTGGTTCCGCTCAGGACGCCCAGAGATAGGTGAGCAGATGGGGCAATGCTCGTTAGCGTGAGCTTACAGGCACTATTGACGAGATGATACGCTTGAACCATTCCCTAGCAATTGATTTATGCTAAAACCTGATCCGATTCCCCAGTTTGTTGAGATCAGTCCGCAAGCTCAGAAGGCAAGCGAGTCTGGCGGTGAAACTCGGACAGACCAGTTGGATTGGGTCGAGCAGTTTTTGAGCGATCGCGAAATCAGACCGAACACAAAGCGGGCCTACTTGCGGCATCTGCGTCAGTTTCAAACCTGGCTGGCGTATAAGCATTGGTCTGATGTCACGGAGAATGACATCGTTCGCTACAAGCACTACCTAAGAAGCAAGCCTCAGAAAACCGTTGGCAAGACCGGTCTTTCCCCGGCCAGTATCAATCAGGTTTTGGCAACCTTCCAAAGCTTTTTTAAGTGGCTGGCAACCAAGCGGCATATCACGATTAATCCGACTCTCAATATCGAGATGGTCAGGGCTGAGCCGCTGGAAGTTAAAGACCTGGATCTTTCTATCGTTCATCGGCTGGCTGAGGCACTCTCTTTCCGAGGCGAGCTGTACTTCAGAGACACGGCTATCTTTGAAGTACTCAAGCACGGCCTGCGAGCCGAAGAGGTCAGC
>JBAQZP010000113.1:0-2541 GCA_049791095.1 Phormidesmis sp. | reverse complement strand
GTGTATGAACCTAGTGGAGCGCCAAGACTAAAAATTGGGGTTGTCAATTTCTGAAGGCTTTATACGATAGTGCTTCTAGAATAGGCTTACCCTAAAATCGAGTGCTGACGCTGCACTAGCTACTTATCTTTAGAAGTAACTACTCAGACTGTAATGCCGGAACAACAGGGACGTTCAAGAAAGCTTTCTTAAGCGCGTCGAGAACAGTCAAGCCTTGCTTTCTTAGGGTTGAGAGGTAGCCGCGAATGCGGCAAAACTTTCGGGCTCCATCCGCAGCGCGAAAGCAGCCAGATATCTTCTGCTTCAATTTCATCATGCGAACATCGCGTTCTGCCTGATTGTTATCAAACGGCACCCGAAAATCGTGCATGAAGGTTAAAACAGCGGCCTGATGCGTTTGGAGTCGGTCGAGTAAGTTTTTCGGTGGACTCTGTTTTTTAGGCCCGCGCTTTTTCGGGGCACTTTCATCCACTTCGGGCGGTGGGTTGGCTGTGAGCCCATCGGCAATCAAGCCTTCATAGCGCCGCTCAAAATCAGTCAGTTGGGCCAGGCTCAAGGCCGACTGGTCAAGCGCTTTCGCCGTATCGACGGCGGTTTTCATCTCGACTAGCAGCGTCATCATCTGATCGGCCCAGGGTTGCTCGTAGCGTTCGACGATGAAGCGCAGCTCGCGCAGGTGATGGGCATTGCACAAACTGTGGGCGCAATCGGTATACCCGGCATAGCTGCGCCAGCCATCATGCACACCGATGCCTTTGAAATTAGGTAACACAGCCATCTCGTCCATCGCTTCGCGCCCCCGCTTGGGATGCACAAAGTAGTACGTCAAGTAAGCGGTGCAGGCCACGTGCAGCCACCATAGCTTGCTATTCACCCGCAGGCCAGTCTCATCAAAATGAACCACCGCTGCGGCCTCAACCGCTGCTTTGATTTGAGCCTCAACTGGGGCTAGTACCTCAAAACACTGCTCACGGGCGTTGTACAGAGTACCTTCGGAGACCTCACAGTCGAAGACTTCGCGCAACAGCTCACGGCTGCGCTCTGATGGCAGCAGTTGGCCATCCCTCAAGTACACCATCAGTCCGCGCAGCCCGCTGCCATACTGCACTCGGCTATTCACATCGGCTGGAAACTCGCCTAAACTCACCGCCTCACACTGCGGGCAGCATTTTATTTCGGCTTGATGTTCGATCACTTCCAACCGCAGCGGCGGCAGTTCATGCACTTGGCGCAAATCGTGATCTATCGCCGCGACCGAGGCCAAGTCTTGTCCGCATTGCTGACACTCACTGACCCTGTGCGTCACCACCTCATCGACCGTTTCACGCCATTCCAGCGTGCTGCCAGGATGACCCTTTTGCCCGCCGCTAGGCCGCTCGCTCTTTTTCCGTAGGCTCTTCGTGCGTTTCTTGAACCCATCGCCTGACGGCGGTTTGCTACTGTTTCGACTATCTTTCTTGAGCTGGTTCTCTAGCTTCTTTGTCAGCCCTTCTAAGCGCTCGATGCGGCCCAGTAGCCCTTCTACCAATGAGACAACCGCATCCTCGCCTTCCTCGTACACCGCTCGGATATCGTCTCTACTGATATGCACGCTGGGCTCTTGCTTACTCACAGATACCGCGACCGAATGCTTTTGCTAATCTCTCAAAACATTACCGCTTAGGGCCTCGTTAGGCTCTCAATCGTTAGAAAAAATTAAGCCTGAGTAGTTACGATTCCCCCCAATACGTTTAACCAGGCAGAGCAGGAGATTCAGCTTTTTCAATCGGCGGCAAGAGCTGGCATAGACCGGATTGTCAAACTATCTACTGCTAAAGCTGCGCTTGAATCACCTTGCCACTTCTTCAGACAACATGCGATCGCCGAGCAGTACCTCAAGCGGAGTAGCAGTAGTTTTACAATTCTACGAGCAAATTCGTTTATGCAGAATTTCTTGTGGTTCGCTGGTGAGATGAAAACAGAGGGTACGCTCTCTCTACCGATGGGAAAGGCCAAAACAGCACCTGTTGATATCCGAGATGTTGCGACCGTAGCCGCTAGAGTTTCAACGAAGTACAGTTACGAGGGCAAGACGTACAACGTAACAGGCGCGGAGCTACTGTCTCTAAGAGGCGTCGCTGCAAAGTTCTCCAAGGTCGTCGGTCGCAAAGTTGCCTACGTTGATATCGCCTCTACAGAGTTCAATCGGCGTCTAGTTCGAGCGGGTGTTCCTGAGTGGTTCGCTGAGGCCGTAGTGGTAGCTTGGCAAGTTGCTAGAAGCGGACAACCTATCATGACTGACCATGTTGAGAAGATTAGTAGAAGTCGCCCGCGTCTGTTCGACGAATTTGTGCAGGATTATACTCACGGTTCGCTCATTTTTTTCTAGTGGTTCTAAGAAATGCGAAAACGCTATATCTAGCGTAAAGCCGGTTGATTTTTGTAGTTGGCTGACTCGTCAGGGATATGGGGATCAATAACTCATAACCTCCGCTATTTGTCAACAGCCTGAAAACCTACTGCCTTCGTCGTATTTCTGGATCTCAAATTATTTTGAGCGAA
>JBAQZP010000112.1:0-15784 GCA_049791095.1 Phormidesmis sp. | reverse complement strand
GCCCCGAAATGACGCGCTTGCGTAAATTACCTGCACTCGCAATCGAACTATCCGTTGCCTCATTCAGCGTCCAGCTATCAACCGTTTTGCCGTCTACTTTCACTGATAGTGACGATTGACCATCATTCTCATCGTGGTACGCCACCGTCAGGTCATAAGTTCCACTCGTGCCTGTGAACTTGGTCGTGGCCGTCCCCGTACCCTCGCCGACGTTAATTACTTTTTTACCCGAAGAAGGGCTGGAGTTCTCGGGTGTGTAACCCACCAGCGTCATCAGCTCAGCTTCTAGCTTGCCAACACCTGTCGTGCTGCCCACATTAGTAGGGGTAGGGGTGTTATTAGAAGGCGGTGGGGCTAGCGGTTGGGAGGCAATGTCAATGTAATCGACGCGAGAATATTCTCCGCCCTCACTCGTGCCTCGAATTTCAATGACCGAATTGGTATTGAGCAACAGACCTGAAATGACGCGCTTGCGTAAATTACCTGCACTCGCAATCGAACTGTCAGTCGCCTCATTCAATATCCAGCTATCAACGGTTTTGCCGTCTACCTTCACTGACAATAACGATTGGCCATCATTTTCATCGTGGTACGCCACCGTCAGGTCATATGTTCCACTCGCGCCTGTGAACTTGGTCGTCGCTGTCCCCGTACCCTCGCCGACGTTAATTACTTTTTTACCCGAAGAAGGGCTGGAGTTCTCTGGCGTGTAACCCACCAACGTCATCTGCTCAGCTTCGATTCTTACCATGGCCATAGTTCTGAAGTTTTAAATTAAAGTATTGACGTAGCGCCCAGTATCAACCGCTGTCGCAGAGATACTAGCGATAAATTGAACAGAGACTTTGCCCTGTAGACACACACTTGGTAAGCAGACACACTCGAAAACTTAAATGCATCACAGCTAAAGAAGTTAACAGTGCTTGAAAGGTTCCTATACGCAGAACACGCTTCCTCATAGCCCATTTATCGAAAGAACAAACTGCTATACCTGTCACAACAGCAGTACCAGGGTTTGTTCAACATCTCCTTGAGTTGTCCTTAAGAACGTATCGTAAGAAGCATGGGGTCTATGTAAGGAGAACCGTTCTGTATCTACCTTCAAAGAAGGGAAGCACTATTCCCCATAAAAAATTACGAGTAAAATAAAAAGTTAGGGATGAGATGCGCCTTGAGCAATACGAACCAGTTAGAGTTGATACAACCTGCGTAATTAATGCTATCAACTAGGTAGACGCAGGTACATGAAGATTAGCTGTAGCTTCGACTCCGTTCTTGAAGATTTTGATGCCGTTGAAGGAAAGTGAGGAACAAATCTCAGCCCTAAACTTAATATCGTTCGATGGACGCTGTCCCTCTTAACCGACCGAGCAGCATTTTAATAACGGCAGCCCAGGGAATGAAGACAGCGTAGAGCGCGATGTATTGAAAGAAAGGAGCGCGTTGAGCCATGTATATTCCGAGGTGAAACATCGTACCTGCCGGAATGTAAAACCAAATCAGTTTCGGAAAAAGTAGTGTTAGAAAGAATGTGGCTTCAAACAGAATCGCGACGAAGGAAAAAACCAGGACTAAGGTGTGCTGATGGCCTAGCCACACGCCTAAACTGCTGCCCCAAAGCAATCCATCGCTAATCAGGTAATACTGCAAGGTGTAACCGTTCATCCAATCCAATGTGAACAAACCTGGGCCGTCTAAAACCAGTTTATTTAAACCTGCGGATAGATAGGCAAGCGCGAACAGCCACTGAATGAGTAATAGCGGCCACCGGGCGAAGGGACTGCTAGCTCTAAGAATATCGCTTGACCGCGAGGCACTTGCGCTCAAATGACTTGAGTTTCTGGTCGATTGTCTCTTCAGATTTCGATAATTACAGGCATCAATTGAGAGCAGTTTGCCAGATGGGCTCAGTGCCAGAACAACCAGCGCAATCAGCATTAAAGCTTCAGGGTGATGAAATTTTCCGAAAGAATATAGATAGGATTGGATGTATAAGTTCCCAATTGCGAATACGAACAGGCTTATATTTGTTTTCAAGCCAATGAGTGCGAGGACACCAAAAACACTGGCCAACCAAAATACTGCTGTCAGGAAAAAATCAGGAGGTGACTCCCAAGGGAAAAAGACGTTTAAGCCCTGCAAAACGGGTAGAGGATTGTAAATGGATGAGGGAACGCTCGCACGAGTCAGCACCTCAGATCCGTAGTCTTTGATAAAGAGAAAACACAGTTGAAATCCAACAATGATAATTCGGCACAGCGCCAAATTAAACAGTGGAGCAGGATAGAACCAGTAGTTGTTCCAAAAAGTAACGCTCCTAGAGAAAGCTTTCGAGAAGCCCTCTGAAAGCAAATTATTCACGCTCATTGTTCTCCTCGCTTGCATTTATTGAAAAGCTTTTAACAACGGAAGGTGCGCTTTCGATAACAGCTTCTCGCGTAATGGTTAGTGGGCTGTCATCAAGTCTTATTGAAACAAACGGTTGATTACCTGCCTTGTTGTAGGTCTCTACGTATTCGGCTATCTTCGAGTCTTCTTTTTCTCTAAAAGCTTTTACAACACCCGAATTAAACCAGTAGCTAGACAGGTCAAAGTCTTCAGCGTTTAACAGTTTTTCTGAGCCATCTTTAAAGGTAGCCACTAGTGTGTATTGTGAAACAGAGGTGCCCTCTGCTCTTGTCTCTCGATACATCGGATAGTTCAAGAAAGGATACAATCCTGGATCTTCGGGCAAGCCACAAACATAGGGTATGTCTGATCCGCCACAAGCTAGCCTGATAATCCCCGTATACGCCTGAGCAAAGATAGCGGCAAGCACAACGGAAGATATCGCAGCTTTTGCCGTCATTTTGGCGATGTTTTGAGTTGTATTTTGAGATTCGTTTTCCAGCAGCATACCTTTCAAAGTTTCTTTTCAAAAATTGACTCAATTTGCAAAAACTTGATGCGCGTATCCGATTAGCAAATACATTGGTTACCCAAAATGGTCGGCCTACACAGCAAGATTCAGATAAAAGTTGGGATACTATCGCGATCGCAGGTAGTCCCACAGCGTCGCTATAATCCATTCGCTGATTTTGACTATCCAACTATATTTCATACGCATGATACGGGGGCATAGTAAGTGGTTGTGTCATAAACAAAAAAGCATTCGGTAAAGAGTAAATAAAGTTGTCTGGGAACTACAGAGAATTACGGATATCTGGAAGTAATATCGAAGCGACGAAGGCCCAAATCGTCGTAATAAGAACGCCGCCCGTCCGAGAATCCACGATAAAAAGCCCCTAACCTGTTTTCTGATTGCGTTCTCACTCTGTACTTGCCCTTACATGCAAGCATCCACTGCCAGATATTGTGGCATTTCCACTTAAACAACCTTCTTAGGAACTCTAACCGTGGCAACTTTTCTATCAGACCCAGGACTAGCAACGATCCATCAGCAAAAGCGACCACCATCAACTATCGATAGCAATTACGACGGACAAGACGCTTCAGAGGTTGCACTCTCTATCGTCATTCCTATTTACAATGAGGTTGAAACGCTTACGCATCTGGTCGAACGGGTAGAACAGGGTGTTGCAGACTACGCGGATACCTACGAAATTATCTGCGTAGATGATGGCTCCCGAGACGGCTCTACAGGTTTGCTCAAGCAGCTAGCAACCAACCATCCGCACTTGCGGGCGGTTATTTTACGTCGAAATTATGGCCAAACAGCGGCCATGGCCGCTGGCTTCGCAGAAGCTAGTGGGCACACCATTGTGACGATGGATGGGGACTTACAAAACGATCCTGAAGACATCCTTCCCCTTGTCTATAAGCTAAACGAAGGCTACGATCTCGTCAGCGGCTGGCGTCGAAATAGGCAGGATGCTGCTCTAACCAGACTACTGCCTTCCAAAATAGCTAATGCCATCATCGGTAAAGTTACCGATGTCAAGATACGCGACTATGGTTGCTCTTTAAAGGCATACCGAGCTGAGCTAGTAGCCGATATGAAGCTCTATGGTGAACTGCATCGGTTTTTGCCTGCCCTTGCTTTTATTGAAGGTGCAAGGGTGACCGAGATCCCAGTGCGGCACCATGCCCGGCAGCATGGCAAAAGCAAGTACGGGCTGGGCAGAACTTTTCGGGTCGTCATGGACTTGCTGACCGTCTGGTTTATGAAGACCTTCTTGACCCGGCCTATGCATGTATTCGGCAGCCTAGGTATGCTTTCAATCGGCTCAGGAACGCTAATTGGCTTCTACCTTGCCTTTGTCAGGCTATTTCTCAACACCGCTATTGGCGATCGCCCGCTTCTATTGCTATCGGTTGTCCTGTTCCTGGCTGGCGTTAATCTGTTCTGCTTCGGCCTATTAGCTGAGCTACTCATGAGAACTTACCATGAGTCTCAAAATAGACCCATTTACCGTGTTAGGGAACGGATATAAAAGTTCATATAAATCCATTTATAGAATTCAGAGGACGGATGTAAGGTTCGATGACTACTCAAAAACTGCCGTCAGGCAAGTTCAATCGAGGCGTGGCAGCACTTCCTCGCTGGCTACCGATTACTTTGATTTTGACAGTAGCCACTGTCTTATTTACCTATCAGTTGGGTCGCGAAGGGCTCTGGATAGATGAGCTATACAGCATCCGGGATGCGTCTCAAAACCCATTTGACGTCTATCAGACTACCCGGAAGCGGCCCCTTTATTACCTGTTACTGATGGGCTGGATGCAGCTTGGCAGCAGTGATGCCTGGTTGCGATCGCTATCTGTGATTTTTGCCATTGTTAGCGTCTTCTTAATTTACCGATTGGGACGTCGCCTTGCCGGAGAAGAAACAGGGCTCGTCGCAGCCAGTCTGCTCACGCTTTCACCCCTGTTTATCAACCATGCCCAAGAGGTGCGGATGTACGTCCTCAGCCTGTGCATGGGGTTGGCCGGAACCTTATTTTTAACCGAGGCTTTGCTCACTGAGCCTTCACAGCAGCCTAGCCAAAAAAGCTTGGCGGGGTGGTCATTTTTTAGACTGCTGGCAATCTATACCGTCCCACTGAACGTGACCTTGTTGTTGCCTGACGTGCTAATTATTTTGCTGCGATTTTGGCGGCAGCGCACCGTGCTCATTCGCTTCGGTGCGTGGTTGGGGCTATTACTGCTGCTATGGTCGCCAACCGTATTGAGGGTCGCAGCAGCGGCTAGGCCCAATACCGAATATGCCATCAGTCGCGCCAAGTATCTGGCACCCCCAGGACTGAATAACCTGGTATATCCGCTCAAGTTTTGGATGGTAGCGCCCCAGATTGTGCGAACTGGGCCAGTCGCCCATTTGTTCTATAAGGCTTTCACCTTACTCGTGGCAGGCGTGCTCGGAGCGGGCCTCATTCGCAAGCATAAGTCACCGGCTGTGCTGTGGATGCTTGCCTGGTTTGTCTTGCCGCTGATACCCATCATTATTTTCTCGCGCATTTCAGCGCAGCTTTGGGAGCCTCGCTACGTTCTCTTTGTCAGCCCTTATCTTTTTCTCCTAATAGCCGCCGGATTTACCCGGCTTTGGCGGCAGTGGAAACCCGCTGCGGCGATCGCCCTGACGCTTTATCTGTTTGCCATGGCTTGGGCATTATCTTATTACTACTCGGTGCAAAATCGCTCAGACTATAGGTTCAATGTTGAAACTATTGAGCAATACGAACAGGCGGGAGATGCCATTGTGTGGGGGTACGAATGGGACGAGCCGCTGCAATATTACTACGATGGCAGCGCCGATACTTACTGGCTCGATATGCATGATGTCGAAACCCCTGGTGGCGTGCAGCAGTGGGTAAGTCAGCTACCAAGTGAAGGATACAAGCGCCTGTGGCTGGTGCTAGATGACCCTAGACCGGTGACCGAGGAATTTGAAACGGCGATCGCAGACAAGTACCAGATTGAGGACAAGTTCAAGTATGAACACCTTTCTGCTGTCATGCTGCTAACTCCCTTAGACGTCCCCTCTATTCCAGCGCCTTCAAAATAAGCCCTTTGAGAATAGCCCTTTAAAAATGAACATATGGTTGACTTTACTGTAGCGATTCCAACCTATAACGGCGCGCAGCGGCTGTCTCAGCTTTTGGAGAGATTGCGATCGCAAACCGGCACAGAACACTTTTCTTGGGCCATTCTCGTGGTCGATAACAATAGCAGCGACAACACTGCCGACGTAGTTCGCCAATATCAGGCAAAATTTAGCCAAAAGGGTTCTGATACGACTCTGCCTGAGGTACATTACGCCTTTGAAAAGCGGCAGGGAGCAGCCTTTGCTCGCCTTAAGGCAATGGCAACGGCCACAACCGAGTGGGTCGGCTTTTTAGACGATGACGTTATCCCTGCGCCAGACTGGGTTGCCACCGCTTATGCCTTTGGCCAAGACCATCCGAAAGCAGGCGCTTATGGCGGCCAAATTCACGGTGCTTTCGAGGTTGATCCGCCTGAGAATTTCAGCAGGATTCAGTCTTTCCTAGCTATTCGAGAACGGGGGCCTAAGCCCCATTTATACAATCCAGACACCTTGAACCTACCACCTTCAGCCGCCTGGGTCGTTCGCGCCCAAGCCTGGCACGAAAATGTGTCCCGGCAGCCCAAGCTGGGAGGCAGAGCCCATGGGTCTATGGTGCAAGGTGATGATTATGAGCCGCTTTTACGGATGCACAAAGCCCAATGGGAAATTTGGTATGCCCCTGACATGCAGGTGGCCCATCAAATTCCGAAGGCCCGACTAGAGTGGAATTATTTAACCTCACTGAGTCGGGGATGTGGCCTTTGTGTCTGCCCGCTCAGAATGATTAACGCAGACCCCTGGCAGCGGCCCTTCATCTGGAGCAAAATTACCCTGGGCAGTTTGCGACGGGTCATTCGGCATTGGATAAGGTACCGCCACGAGCTAAAAACCGATTTGATTGCCGCCTGCGAGATGGAGTTTTTCTTAGGCAGTTTTATGAGTTCGTTTGACTACCTGAAAACGTTGCTGACGCTACCAAATCCGCAGCAGCAAAAGACAGATAGTTCAAACAGCGAAAGCTCAGCAGGGCTACGGCTATCTTCAGAAAGACAAAGCGAAAGTACGCTGCAGCATCGCAATTGCGAAACCTCTGTGCAAGCGGACTAGACTTTGCTGTAGTGTTTTATCAGACCTTTCTCATGATTACTTTTGAGCTAGCTGCTTTTTAGCCGTCTGCTTTTTAGCCATATGAGATTTTTGTGTACTGAGTTAATACGTTTATGCCCTGGGTTCGCATTGCCAGCGGAATTGTCGCGATCGCCATTGCCGTCAGCATGATTGTGCTTGGCGGGTGGTACTTTACCATCGGGTTTGGCATTATTGTCTACCTGGGTCAGC
Source organism: Phormidesmis sp. (assembly GCA_049791095.1). Classification (GTDB taxonomy): domain Bacteria; phylum Cyanobacteriota; class Cyanobacteriia; order Phormidesmidales; family Phormidesmidaceae; genus Phormidesmis. Next base: position 8,421 of record JBAQZP010000112.1, on the reverse strand, counting down.
TAGAAGTTTTTGATCTGGTACGCGCTAAAGGCATTAATCCTGCGGCCAAAACCACCCTGATTGTTTCGCAGGTACTGCTGGTAACCGCCCATAGCTCACCGCCCGTTGCCGATGCCATTTTGGCCCTTGCAGGCACCTGCATCTGTTTTTATCTGCTCTTTCAACCAAAGTTTGCGACTATCGCCGATGTGGCCGCATCCATTCTGGCCCTGTTCTACGGCGGCTATTTACCTACCTATTGGATTCGCCTGCGAGATTTAGGAGCCAGCGGCACCGCTACACTGCCGTTAGAAGGCTTCTGGCCCGACAGCTTTACTTGGGCGCAGTTCCCCACTGGGCTGACAGTGACGTTTATTGCGTTTGCCTGCATTTGGGGAGCCGACATTGGCGCTTATGCCTTTGGGAAAGCTTTTGGCCGTACGCCTCTCTCTAGTATCAGCCCTAAGAAAACCGTTGAAGGAGCCATTTTTGGCATGGGGGCCAGCGCGAGTGTGGGTATTATTGGCGCTTGGAGCCTGAGCTGGCCTATTTGGTGGCTAACCGGAGCAGCTCTCGGCACCATCATTGGCATCGCTAGTCTATTAGGAGATCTCACTGAATCTTTGATGAAGCGAGATGCCGGGGTCAAAGATTCTGGCACGCTGATTCCGGGGCATGGCGGCATTTTGGATCGGACGGATAGCTACGTTTTTACAGCGCCCCTGGTCTATTACTTCATTGTTTATTTGGTGCCGTTGATTGGGCGCTATTGATAGCTTTGCCCATAATTCAATCGTAGGTCATGGGTTGACCGTGATTTGGCCGTTGCAGAGTAGCTGCTGTGACTCTAGTGAAAGCTGGCTTAGTTGAGTATCCTTACCTAAGTCCCACCGATAGCCCTGCAAGGCTTCGATGGGTTCGCCTTTGGCCGCATCGTCCATGTCTTCAAGATGCTCTAACCATCGAGGAGACAGTATCTTCAATTGGCTTCCAGAAACGACTGAAAGCGCTGTATCCAGAATGATGGGGTTTTGTAATGTCTGCAATTTTTCATTTGCTGCTAGCACTTGAGGATAAAAGCTTAACGCTATTCGTTGCTGTCCTAAGCGCAGTTCGGGGTTGTGCAATGTCATTTTAGGATGGCAAGGCAACGCTCCATAGCGATCGCACACCGATTGAGCCACTAATGGCTGCTGCACAAGCGATCGCCAAAAATCTCTTAGCCCACTCGCCAGCAAAGGAGAAGCCAACGAGGCATTCAAATCCTCGACCGTCAAAATAACGCTGCCAAGCACAGGGAACCCTTTCATCAACCGTAGCGGCTTACCCCGAATCACCTGTCCTATATTGATGCGAATATCTTGAGCCGACAAATGCAACTGCCCAATGTGAATTCCTTTATAGATGACCTGCTGCGCTGAAACCGTCACGCGGGGCAGGTAACCAGAGATAATTTCACGATCACGGCCCGCCAAATCCAGAGAGAGCGATCCTATCTTCTCGGCTTGCGATCGCAACCATAACCCTACAGCCGGGGGTAAAATTCGCCCGATAATTCGACTACCCTTTGAGTCACAACGGATAGAATTTTCGTCGGTGTCGGGATCCATATTGGGCCTGCTCATTTTTCTTAACCTTATCAAAACGTAAAAATGTCAGGGAACTGTGACAAAATGATCCCCTAATAGGTACAAATTACTAATAGATAGGGATCATATCAGGGATCGCTATCAATCTGGCCTTGATCCCCGTCGGTTTCTTTGTCATACTACAAGCATATTGATCCCCATTCGAGATCCCAAAATCGGTTGAATTGGAGATTATTACCCATTGACTTATGAGGAGAACTGCGAATTATGTCATCTCAAACGCCCAACGTTCCGTTAGATGAAATGACACTGCGGCAGCTCCGCAGAGTTGCTAGCAATTACGAAGTATCTCGCTACAGCCGCATGCGTAAAGTCGAATTGATTGCAGCGATTAAGCAAAAACAAGTTGAAGCAGGCGTCCACACCGCTGGTAGCATTAGCCCTTTAGAAGGACAGGTTCAAGTGGAAGCAGCCAAGTACGCCAATCCTGCACAAGCCCACCAGTCATTACAAGCCATGGGACAATCGACCGCTCAGCTCACCAGTACTGCAAATGCAGCAGTGGCTTCAGCCCTTGACGGCGCTGCAACCACCACACAAAAGCTCGACATGGCAGCGCTTTCTACTGTAGATGATGGCCTAAGTGATTTGCCCGGCGGCTATGGTGAAAGCCGCATTGTGCTGCTGCCGCGCGACCCTCAATGGGCTTATGCTTATTGGGATATTCCTAACGAACACAAGCAAGCGCTGCGCAATCAAGGTGGGAGCCGCTTGGCCCTGCGTTTTTACGATGTTACTGACATCGATATCAACTGCCAAAGCCCTCATAGTATGCAGCAGTACGAATGTGGCGAAGTGGCTCGGGAGTGGTATTTGCCTGTACCTGTGAGCGATCGCGATTACACTATCGAAATTGGTTACGTCTGCAATGACGGTCGCTGGTTAGTGCTCTCACGCGCGGCCTCCGTTCGCATTCCACCCGTTTACCCTTCCGACTGGGTCGAAGATAAGTTTTTAACCATCGATTGGAACGCGGATCTCAGAGGCCGTACGGCGGCTAAGCTAGTATCTCCTAGCCAAAAAGCGGGAGCTGCTGGTATGCAAGCAGGCGCTACTGGCGAAACCAATCCGCTATACGACCAAATGGTGGCCCGCGCTCAGTCCGCAGAAGCGCAGCGTGTCGCCGGGTCTCTATTCGGATCGATGCATCAAGTTCCTGAGCAGGCCGTTAGCTCTTTTGTCTTCCCTTCAGGTGCAGGATTATGGGCTCTGCCAACCGCTTCTGGCATAAATATGTCTGGCGCTGGCCTGTTCGCGTCGGCTCCCCCTGCCAAGCCCCGTAAGTTCTGGCTAATCGCTGATGCCGAACTGATTGTTTACGGAGCGACCGAGCCCGATGCGACGGTGACCATTGATGGCGAACCCATCGAACTCAGCGAAGACGGAACTTTCCGTTTCCAAATGTCCTTCCAGGACGGCATGATTCGCTATCCCATCGTGGCTGTTGCTAATGACGGCGAACAGACTCGTTCTATCCATATGGACTTCGAGCGCAAGACGTTATCACGTCACACAAACACCAAAGCGGAAGCCGTGGAAGAGTGGTTTGTATGAAGCCAACGCCTGAATAGATCTTAAAAAAGGGGTAGTCATTAAACTGGCTACCCCTTTTTGCATTTACCTATTTTCAGTCCATTTCTGCCACTGCCTTTCTATCCACAGCAGAATACGGTCAACCCATTTCAGCAGCTTTTCTAAGGGATGTTCAATATAAGTCGCAGCAATCACGTCCGCCTCAATAAAATAAGCATTCTCTCTATCCATCGGGTTCTGTACAGCGGCAGCTTTGAAAAGGGAGTTAATGGGTTCTGCTAACCGCAAAGTTCCTTGAACAGTGCTCGGCAAAGCGTTCGACATCGCATCTCCAACCAATCGCTGTGCGCCGTCAGCGGCACCAGGCTGCATAAGCTTCACCTCTGGCAGTTTTTTCCTATAACTATCTAGCTTTGCAAATTGAATGTTTATCCCATACCGCCACAACTTAGATATTGCATGAAGCAGTTCTACCCAAAATGACCAAGCTGGTCGCGTTAGCGAGTCGCTCCTTCTGAAACGATCGACCTGTCCTTCACCCATAAAGGCAACCATTTGCCCTTGAAGATGCGCCTGTTGAGAGTCGCTTAACCCCTCCCAAACAACCGAATGGCTTAATACTAGTTGAAGCGATCGCGTTTCTAAATCGCTAGCAACGCCCGTAATTTGCCCCACAGCAGACCGTGGTGCATCTGGCAGTTGCCCCAGCCGACTTGCCGCGTTAACCCCGCCAAGCTGAAAAAGTCCCCGGATTAAATGCCTTCCCCAGTGCAACAGCTTTGCGACAGACGAGTCTTCGGTCGATATTTGACTCACCTGTTTGAAGGACAAGCTGCGGCCCACTGATAAAAGCAGTCGCGCCATAGATCGCTCAGCGCTAGTAGCACCACTCACCACCTCTGTGTCATCTGAAAGCTCTAACGAAATCAGCGAGCCACTGAAATCAGAAAAATCTAGCAGTTTAGCGGTTCGGGCACTTACCCCTGGTAAACAGTTGTTCGTCCAGGGCTCTTTCCATTTGCGTTCAATTATCTTAGCGACGTGGTTAGCAGAATGAACAACGGTATACACTGGCATCAACGACAGCGCGACGCCTGTTTCTATGCCTCTCGTTGCGATCGCCCGCGCCTGGCGAACAGCTTGACGATGCCGATTTACCCCTTTTTGATAGTGACCTATCACAAACCGTAATAAGTTACTTTTATAGGGGCTTTGATACGGGTCAGAAGCCATACCTAGCAAACCACGCTAAAACGATCTATTCACCGATGTCTCTGCTCTAAATTTTAACGGAAGTTATGGCCGCCGATCGAGTTACCGCTATCTCCACAGTTTTACAAACTCATCTCAATCGCCTTCGCCATCTCAACACGCAAGCTATTCAATCGCAATGGCAGCAGGCCATGGCAGACGTTTCTCTTTCTGATATCTTTGAAACCTCTGTCACAGCTCAGTGGCCAATCGCAGCGCTTAATGCTCGCCAGCATATTGCCTGGAAAAAAGGTCGTCGCATTCTCTGGCTCTATCAGAGTGTTACAGTCCCAACTGATTTGAATGGATACCCTTTAAGCGGTCTAATACTGCGGCTTGGGCTCACTTGGTGGGCCGACGATGCTCAAATCTATGTCGATGGCACGCTAGTACAATCGGGCGATTTATTTGAATGCTTTACTCGCTTATGCCTGAGCGAGGGCGTTACACCTGCTCAGCAGTTTCGAGTCGCTATCCGATTGGTGAGTCCGGGTCACGACGAGGGGGCTTTGGTGCGATCGCAACTCATTTACGAACTGCCTACCGAAGCACCTACGCCCGAGCCTAGCTTCGTTGCCGATGAGTTGACTGTGCTCGCTACGTTGGAACCGGATAGTCAGCCGACTATAGAATGTGCGATCGCTCAGCTCAATTGGGACAGCCTGAATCAAAAGAAAGCCAACCGCCGATCAAATGATCAAGACGATGCAGCCAATCTTTGGAATCGTCTTTCTAACCAGCCATCATCGCCAGCGGCGGCGACCCATCCCTTTCAACAATCACTCAGTCAACTGCGCAGAAACCTTCGACCTTTCAGCGAGGCCCTCAAACAGCGCCAGATTCAATGCGTTGGCCATGCCCACTTAGACATGGCCTGGCTGTGGCCGATTTCAGACACTTGGAATGCCGCTGAGCGCACCTTTAAATCCATTATTGACCTACAAAAAGACTTTCCTGAGCTAACTTATACCCACTCTAGTCCGGCTTTATTCGACTGGTTAGAACGTAACCGACCCGAACTTTTCCAGCAAATCCAACAAAAAGTGGCAGAAGGCAGTTGGAGTATCGATGCTGGGCTGTGGATTGAGCCTGAGTTTAATGTGATCAGTGGAGAGGCGATCGCCCGCCATATCCTTTACGGACAACGCTACTGTCAGGAAAAATTTGGCGCTATCAGCAAAATCGCCTGGCTTCCAGACTCTTTTGGCTTCTGCTGGCAACTCCCTCAACTCCTTACCCAGGGTGGCATCGAAACCTTCGCTACCCTCAAACTTTCTTGGAACGACACCACCGAATTTCCCCACTCGCTTTTCTGGTGGCAATCCCCCGACGGCAGCCGCATCCTCAGCCTCATGCTTCCGCCCATCGGCACCGACATCGATCCGCTCAAAATGTCCCATCATGCTAAAAAATGGCAATCCAGCACCGGCATGAATGATTCTCTCTGGCTGCCAGGACTAGGCGATCACGGCGGTGGCCCCACCCGAGACATGCTAGAAAAAGCCCAGCGTTGGCAGAAATCTCCTTTTTTTCCAACCCTCAACTTCACGACCCCCCAGAAATACATCAGCGCACTTCCCTACGCCGCCCAGTCCCTTCCAATCTGGAAAGATGAACTTTATCTAGAACTCCATCGTGGCTGCTACACAACTCACGCCGATCAAAAACAAAACAACCGCCGCTCCGAGGATCTGCTTTATCAAGCGGAAGTTTTTGCAACCGTTGCGCAACTCATCGCCGAGCGCCCCTATCCAAAGGCCGCGTTAGAAAAAGCATGGAAAGCCCTGCTGTTTAATCAATTTCATGACATTTTACCTGGCACTTCCATTCCCGAAGTATTCACAGACGCTAATCTCGGTTGGCAAACAGTCAGACAAATCGGGCAACAGGTTTTGGATGAGAGTTTGGAGGCGATCGCCTCAACCATCCATCCATCCAACTCACCACATCCCCAAGCCAAAGCGATCATTATATTCAACCCCCTCGGCTGGCAACATAGCGCCGTCGTTTGTTTTGACTTATCAGCCATCGATCCCGATGGCAAACACCTCGACTGGATAATCTACAATCCAAAACAACAGATCATTCCACATCAAAAGTCCTCTGAACTATTAAACAAAAGCGCCCCACGCCAAGTCTTGTTTTTAGCCTCAGATATCCCTGCCGTGGGCTATCAATGCTATTGGATCCGCAGCGGTGATACGCCTACAAGTTCTCCGAAAGCTTTAGAATATGTCCTTGAAAACCAGTTTCTCAAGACCTCCATCAGTCCAATCACCGGGCAAATTACCAGCCTCATAGAAAAAAGCACCCAAAAAGAAGCCTTCCGTTCTCCCGGCAATCAGTTACAACTATTCTGTGACCAAAGCGGATACTGGGATGCCTGGAACATCGCACCTGATTATGAAAACCATCCCCTCCCTAGCCCATCATTATCCTCTATTGAATGGATCGAAACTGGCCCTGTTCGACAGCGCATACGCACCACTTGCAAAATAAACAGTTCTCTAATCTGTCAAGACTACATTCTTGACACAGACACCCCATTTCTCAGGGTAGAAAATTATATTCTTTGGAAAGAGACCAAAGTTCTCTTAAAAGTCAACTTTCCACTCGCTACTGCCTCTGATGTAGCTACCTACGAAATTCCCTTTGGGGCAATCACCAGAAAAACAAATCCCCGAACCAAAGCCGAGAAAGCAAAGTGGGAAGTTCCGGCTCTACGCTGGGCTAACTTAGGCAACCAAGACTTCGGCGTTAGCATCCTCACCGACTGCAAACACGGCTTCGACGCTGGCCCAAATTACCTGCGCCTTACCCTCCTCAAATCCCCCATTTGGCCAGATCCCGAAGCTGACCGAGGCCCTCACAGGTTTACCTACGCTATCTATCCCCATCCCGGCACTTGGCAAGATGCTAACACCGTGCGGCAGGCACGCGCACTCAGCATTCCCCCCATAATTTATCAACCCGAAGCAGCTACCGTAAGCCAAAAACCTACAGCCCAGTCAAACGTGCATAGTTCAAACGCTCACAGCTTCCTACAAATTCACAGCGCTAACGTTATCCTCTGTGCCTTCAAACCTACAGAGGATAATCCTGACGAATTTGTGCTTCGCTGCTACGAAGCACATGGTAAAGTCACTGATCTCAGTGTTGATAACTCACTCAACTTATCTGGACTGTCTAGTGAGCTAACTGATAGAGTAAACCTGCTCGAAGAACCTCTTCAATTAAAGCAGCCTAGTCATATTGAACCGTGGCAAGTGTCAACTTACCGTCTCAAAAAGCAAAGCTCAGCTAATACTTAGCTGAGCTTTTAGCAACTGTTTTTGCAACTGCTATTGAACACTGGCTAGTTCGCGATCACTAGCATCGACTTCATCAGAGGCAAGGTCTTCGGCTGGCTCGTCTGTGTTTCGGATAATATCAAGGTCAATATCTAATACAGACATTTGCAGTCCAGCCTTAGGACTATTATCCACTTTAGAAATAAAAGGGCTAGGCTCAACGTTACCCGTACAGATAATTAGAGAACCCTTCTTCAAATAAGGCAACGTTCGCCAGGCAGTCGACTTCTCCCAAATGCTCAAAGAAACCGTAAAAGACTCCTCCCGGTCTCGAACACCACGAACATAAATAGTCGCTTTAGCAACATTTGCCTTTCCACCACTTTTCAGGTCAACTGTTCTAATTTCAGCGTCTGCTGCTAGATTGCCACTTACTACCCACTTGTTAAGTCCAGTACTGGCCATACCCAATTCCTCTAACTAATGATTAAACATAGGCATACTAAAGATGCCCTCAGTTCATGGCAACAAAACTAGAGGAGTTTACTGATACATCCAAAAGTAAAGCCCCGTCAGCATGGTAGCTAACAGAGCTTTGCTTAATATAGAACCTGGCATCGAGCTATTTTGACAAAGGCCAACGCCTTCACTATCTTCGCCGCTGCAATGTTTCACGAATCGAGTTCGAGATGGAATCGAAGTGGTTCCACTGCGCCATT
>JBAQZP010000111.1:0-8367 GCA_049791095.1 Phormidesmis sp. | reverse complement strand
TATACCAGTCATCCGGCGCAATCGTCGTCAGCCAGTCGGGCGCTACCGTCGCCAGTTCATTCAGCGCCGCCCGCATCGTCTCGCCGACTAGCTCTAGCCGATTAAGCTTGCGAATAGCCGCGATGACGCGGGTGGCATCTGTGCGCTGCTGTCCTCGTGACTTCAGCAAGCCTTGTTCCTGACAGCGATGCAGGAGTTTGTCTAGCAGCAGATGCTCTTGCTCGCTCGCTATCAACCGTCCGCGAAACTCGCTCAGGACGCTGAAGTCAAACCCTTCGTCGGTTAGCTCTAGTCCTAGCAGATACTTCCAATCGATGCGCGAACGGACTGATTCAGCGGCTTGGCGGTCGGATAGGTTTTCGCGAAATTGCAGCACCGTCACCAGTGCTAGTCGCCACGGCGGTAGACCAGGCTTACCTGTTGATGAGAATAGATCTGTGAAGTCGCTATCCTCAAAGACTGTACCGAGTTCATTGCGCAGGGTCACGTATGGGTTGCCTTTGCGGAAGGCCGCGTTGGCGACTCGTTGGGTATCGGCTGGAACCGGGTCGATGGGTTGTGGCTTGATAGACATTGGCGATCGCACTCTTGACGCTAGCATCTAGCCTCAGAATACTGATTTTCTGCCCTTTCGGAGTTTGCCAACAGTATCCAACCGTTTTTGACACATGGAGATGAAACCGCAAATAAGTAGGTTTATTGGCCGTATTTGCACATCAAAACTTGTGTCATAATCAAAGTGCCAAAAATAAGCACTATTGATGGGTTTTGAGACGGTGAAAATTGGGTACGCCAGAGTTTCGACGACTGACCAGAACTTAGACCTGCAAATGGACGCTTTGAAGTCAGCAGGCTGCGAGAAGATTTTTAGTGATCGCGGGGTGAGCGGTGCCAAGACCGAGCGACCCGGATTGGACAAAGCGCTCGACCAGATAAGGAAGGGCGACATTCTTGTGATTTGGAAGCTTGATCGTTTGGGGCGATCTCTGAGTCACTTGCTGAGTATCATCGAGGAGTTGAAGCAAAAGGGTGTAGATTTTGCCAGCGTTCAGGATGGTTTCGATACCTCTACGGCGTCAGGGAAGATGGTGTTTTCTGTCATTGGCGCGATGGCTGAATATGAGCGAAACCTTACTCGTGAACGGACGATGGCGGGGTTGGCTTCGGCACGGGCACGGGGGAGGAAAGGGGGGAGGCCGAAGCAGTTGGATGAGGGGCAGGTGAGGATTGCGATCGCACTGGCTGACGCAGGCGAGCTACCTATCAAGGAAATCTGTGAGCAGGTAGGCTGTAGTCGCTCTACTTACTATCGTCAGGTTGCGCCACGGTTGAAAGCCCCAGCAGCGACCGAGCCACTACAGCTAGACCAAAGCGTTTACGTTGCCCCAGGTGCAACGGCCACCACCAAACAAAAGCCAGCGCCAAAGCTCAGCTATGTGTGTAAGAAGCAGGTGAGCAAGGGCGGCATTGTCCATGCTGTCAAAGGCGAGGTCGGGCCAGGGAACTGGCGACAGGCTGCACTGTGCGGAGCGAAGCCGTCTGCTTCAAAATACTGGGAGCTGTCAGAACTCGCTGATGTGAGCTGCGCTAAGTGCCGTCAAAAGTTGGATTGAGGTCTCAGAATGTTTAGGATCTTCTGAGAAAGCTCTTTTGACACATAATTTGAGACGCGCTTTCGGCTATGTCCCAAAAGGTCTAAATTATGAGACTGTCAGAAGCTGGTTTTGTTGGTAGCCTGCTGCTGCAACGTATTCGTTATTCTCTGCGTCAGCCAACTATGGCTAAGAACGGAAGTCCTCATAAATCAAGCCTTGAAACTGAGTCTTAACTGTCTCGATCTGGATTGCGCCTTTTCGGGGGGTTATGCAAAAAGCCCCTTGATGTCATTTCTTACCCGACGCTACGCCCTTTTCTGATTTCCACGCTTTTTCGTTCACCCATCTTGGAGGATACTGTATGAGTGTCAGAGGAGATGGCCTATGCTAATTCATTAAGCTTCACGCAATAAATTAGATAAATTTGGAGTAACTGGTAATTTATTGACTAAATGTATTGACTGTTGAGCAACGATAGATGGCACAGAGAAGTTCAAAAACTGTAAAGCGCATTACGGCCATCTCTATTATAGCGGTTTTCAGTCGGGTGAGGTACAGTAGCAACAATGCGTAAACCAGTTACGGATGTCTGTTGAAGAAACCTGTGAGTAAGCAGATTTAATTCCGTCCTCCAAGGCTTTGTAGGTTCGAGCCCCGATAGCATTCAAGCTCGTTTTAATTTTCGACCAGAAGGGCTCAATCGGAGAGAAGTCAGGCGAGTACGGCGATAAGTAAATAAGTTTCGCGCCCACTGATTCAAACGCCTGTTTGATCTCCTCGTTTTCCTTGTGAGTTGAACTGTTGTCTAGGACCACACAAGCGCCTGGCCATAGGTTGGGTACTACCCGACTGATGAGGTAAGCCTCAAAGGTAAGCCCATTCATCGATCCCAGTACAGTCGTTACCGCCAGTGGGCCTCGCAAGGCGAGTGCGTCGATGAGCGAAACATTCTGCCCCCGTCGTTGAGGCCGATCGCCAATGGCCCGTTCACCTCGTGGTGAACGGGCATAAAGTCGAGTCATTGCCAGATTTACCCCCGATTCGTCAATGAAAACCAAGTTCTCGGGGTCTATATCGCGAATCCTCTGCCAGTAGTCCACACGAGCTTGTTGTACCCGTGGTGTGTCTTTCTCGGTGGCGTGCAGCGTTTTCTTTTTCCGGGTTAGGTCTAATTGTTGGAGGACTCGTCCCATCGTAGAACGACTAATCGTGACCGTTGTTGTTTCCTTGAGTTGCTCACAGAGTTCTGCTAGAGTGGCATCATTGTCAGCTTCGACTAGGGTCGCCACCAAGGCTAATTGTTCTGCGTTCAGTTTAGGTTGGGGGCCACCCCCATGGGGTTTAGGCGAAAGGTCTCCCGTATCACGGAGTTGTTTGAGCAGCTTTTCCACGAAGCTTAAGGCAACACCAAATCGTTCGGCCACTTTTCGTTGAGACGTATCTTCCTCACAATAAGTATCAACTATCTTTTGACGAAATTCGAGAGAGTAAGCTTTCATCACTACCTCCTGAAGAAAAATCCGTTGAATCAATAATTTTTCCCTACATTGATCGTACCTCATCCGTCTAGGAACCGCTATATCATAGTTAACTTGCTTCTAGCATATGTAGTGAACCAGCTTCCTGCGCTACCAAAGACACCCAATAAAAACGTGATTGTTTGGGGGAGCTGCATCTTTTTATCATTAGCACTCATTTGGTTAATCCTTCTCCAAGAAGATGTCGGTGTAGCCTCGGCTCAAACACTTCAGCAGCACAGACATCAGCAAATAAAGCGTAGAAATTTCCTAAACTGGTTAGGTTTTGCCAGTATCAGTGGAACTTCAATTATTGCTTACAGGATGGCTGATGCTTGGATAAATACATGGAACAGCAGTGATAGACCAAAAACGCAAACCCCATCTTCTACAATAGCTCCAACGCCGTCACAGGAGGATCCAGTAATTGGAATAGAACCTGAACCCTCCAACTCAGGTTCTGTTGCTTCTCCTCCTCAAAACATTTCCTCAGATCTTGAAGAGAGCAGCTTCTCTTTCGATATGGTCAGAGTTGATGAACGAGGTAGAGTGATTATACGGCAACCGAAAACTACGTCTGTGCTGGTTGAGTCTTTGGGTCAGGCTCTCACTCTAGAACTCGTTACCATTCCCGCTGGAACGTTCACTATGGGAGCCGCTCGCGGTGAAGAAGGGCAGCAAGATGATAGAAAATCACCCATAAAAGATGGCCCATTACATGAGGTAACTGTTCAATCATTCCTGTTGGGAAAGTATCCTGTAACACAATCGTTATGGAAATATGTATCGGAACTCCCACGGATAGAACTTGATCTCAACTCAGCACCCTCGTATTTCGAAGCTACGCTGCGGCCAGTTGAACGTGTGTCTTGGTATGAAGCCAAAGAGTTTTGCGCTCGCCTTAGTAAAGAAACTAACCGCCAATATCGGCTACCAAGTGAGGCTGAATGGGAATATGCCTGTCGTGCTGGAACAACTACACCTTTCTATTTCGGAGAATCTATTACAACAGAATTGTCCAATTTTGATGGTTTTGAAGGTTCGTATGCCGAAGTCTCACGAGGCATATACCGAGAAGAAACGACTGAAGTAGGTTTATTTCCTCCCAACCTATATGGCTTGTATGATATGCATGGAAATGTTTGGGAGTGGTGTGCTGATCATTTGCACGAAACGTACGAAGGTGCTCCTGCGAATGCTAGAGCATGGAAGTCAAGTATAGATGGCTCTCCTAGAATTCTGCGTGGTGGTTCTTGGTACAACACCCCACAGAAATGCCGATCAGCGCACCGCACCTATCTATCTCCAGAAAATGAAGGCACTTTGAACAGTGTAAGCATTGGCAGTGTGGGATTTCGGGTTGCTTGTTCTTCTACATGAATAATCTCTATCTTCTTGTATGTAATAGAAGCGCACAGGTGTGATTATTCATACACAGCGAGCCATAGTTGGTTGTAGGCCCCAAAGTAGCGAAGCTGCGTTTTGGGGCCATTTAGTTCACTTGTATTATCAGATCAGTTGTGTGGAAGGCAACTACTCAACGAAGAAGTAAGGGTTTCAGCCATTTTTCAGCCTCGAAAATGGCTTTGTACTACTCACTTTTGGGCAAGAGTAGTCCATTTTCAGGCCGAGAGGTGTACTAGCGTAATTCCTTACATAGCAAGGGATTGACTTGTAAATGGCCTTATTTCCCAGCTTCGCTATCCTGAAGCCTTGTATTAAACTTCGTTACAGATTTTCTGTAGATTGAAACAAAGAGCTTGAATTAGGATACAAAAAAATATAAGGGTGTTGAGCCTATGTTGAGACAGCAACATGACAGGGCTTAGAAATTTCGGTGCTTGTGATGATTCGCTATTTTTACTGTCAAGATAGGTAAAGCAAGAATATTTTTTGAGATACGCTTGATTTTATCAGGAATAGTTGATTATTGCTGGGTATCTCCTTCTGTACAGTTTACGAACTAATTAAACTTTCAATCTTACACAAGGCAAAGACTATGGCTGCTCAAAACGCTCAAGCTGCTAAAAAAGCTTTAGAGGCTGCTTCTAAAGCTACCGCTAGTAATGGAGGAGGGTGGCTAAGTGCTCTTGGTGCTCTTGGAACCGTAGCGCTCGTTGTTCTTTCTGCTACAACTGGCGCTGATGCTAGCGAGGCTGTAGATTCCATTAGTGACGTTTTCAATAAGTAAGCTATTTCAACGCTGATAGTGCTAGAAGCGGATGAGGATCATGAAGCTTTGCCTGATTGATGCTTATCTGCTTAGTACATGGCATTTGGCTTTTGAATAAAGCACTGCTTTGTTTCCTGTGATCTCTTCGTAGGATGCCAAGCTGTGAATGAGCGCAACGTTATTGATGAGTTTTTCCTCCTAGTACATCTTTCTAATTATGAGTGACCAAGTTAATAAGCTCGCATCTCAGATGTTTCAGGAAATTTTCAATAACCTGAACTCACAGGCAATCAAGGAAAGCGTCGATGAACGAGGAATTGATAAATTTATAGAAAATGCTGCCCGTATTGCAGCTGCTTCTGGAACTATCTACATTATTCCAGGTTTGTCGCTTTTTGGTATTCCAGCAGACATTGTAAATACGGTGACCCAGCAGTTCCGCGTGACTTTAGCAGTAATTTACGCGAAGACAGGTCGGTATAATCCAGGCTTTGCCTCATTTATGGCTATAGTGGCTATCTCCCTTGGTGTTGAGATCGGGATAAATATCGGAATGACCATTGCTAAGCCAGTGCTTATCAGCTGTGCGAGAGCTGTTTTGGTTAGACTATCTGTTAAAGTCATTCCCATCCCAATTTTGGGTGGAGCACTTGCTGCGGGAGCTAACTACACATTCATCAAAGCAATTGGTCATACTCTAAAGACTATTAATATGGGGGAGTTTGAACAATATGTTGCTTAAATAAGCAGACATAGTTCCTGCAAAAGAATAAAGTCACATCTCTTACATTTTTCGATTTTGATGCATAAACACCGCCCATAATTCATGGGTCACTTCAACAGTAAATTTCCATACTACTGTGCTGCTCGGCAACGCAACTAGCCAACGCTATTTCATCGGTCAAATAGCTGGCAGGGATGACTTACAGCCGTTCTTTCTCCTGTGATAGCTAGACCGTGAGTCTCACGAGTTTCCGCCGTTTGAGCCCTAGTGTCTGGGGCTATTTTAGGCCAAGTCCAGCCCAGCCCGTTGAGCGACCATGAGACTCATCCTGAGATCTGTATTAGCTCAGGACTCAGTCGATGATTAGCTGCAAGCATTAGGGTTAAAGGAACTTAACAGAAATAACTTTATCCCTGCTAGGATTGAGACTCAAAGGTCTCAGTTTGGAGTTTACCCTTTTGGGGGTTTATGAAAAAAGTCCCTATCCGTTACTACTCAACCCCGTTTACGGAGCCGAAGCTCCTTGTGTACTGATGCCCAGTTCCATCATCTCCTCCTGCCACTTCACAGACTCTTTTGGATTGATACGTATGTAAACCTTGCTATCTAGAGGAGAAGCAGCCTCATCTTTAGCGCATTCGTATTCTGCAAATACAGAAAGCACAATCGGAATGGATACTGATTGCTTTGAGTTTTGATTAAGTTCGATGAAATGCTGACGTAATCGTTGCCGTGCCTGCTTTGTACGTGAAAGAAAGCGCTCAAAGCTAGCCCATGCAGAGACAACTTCTGCTGAAAATATCGTCTGACAGAGGAATAAAAGCCAGTTAAGATCGGTTTGGCGGAAGGCAAGCAAGAGGATAAATAGCAGCACATAGCCAAACGTCGCAATTCGACTTCCAATAATCGTCTCTTCAATAATCGCAATGGTGAATCGCGTGTTTTCCAGTATCGTAAGCGCCAATCGCTCAAGAGAAGGCTGTTGTACGTTATTGTAGTAGCCCTGCCTCATTTTTTCGCCTAAAGGGATATCGAAGGCATCGCGTAGCTGCGATTCTCTCAGCTTTCTATTACCATCTGTTTGACACGAACGAACGACCCTTCCTAACACCACACCAAGAATACAGAGCACAATCAGAACTGGCTGAATAAGCTTCTCAATGCCATCTACCGGATTTGCGAGCAGAAGAAGAGAACAGACTATAACCAGAACAAAGACGCCTCTGGAGGCGAGGTTGCACTGCGACGCGAGCTTGAAGTCTTTGTCAGGACTCATGGAAATACCGGAATTACTTTTTTGACTTCGACCTCAGCAGTCGCAGGCAAACCGCTCAACTCATATTCTTTTGCCTTTGCAACTGTGGTTTTCAGCTTCTGAATATTATTTTGAGCAAACTGCGGCTTGAGATAGCTTATTGGCAGTCTTTCTACCGCAGAAAAAAAGTAATCTTTGATGTTATAGCAACTATAGAAAGAGAGTCCAGTTACATACTCTTCCAGTTCAAAAGATGAGAAAGGACGTGTATACTGCTTGCAATTCCAGTATTTGAGCAAACGAATCAGCGGCTTAGTCTGGAAGGAGTTGGCTTTATTGTGGTCTAAGACATTTTGAGTTGCTAAAGCAGGATAGGTTGACATCCATCTCACGAAACCGGAAGGAGGCGAGGGGATTTGCAGAGTGCTGAACACTGAACCTCCAGACCTAACAGCAGGGACAAGCTCAAAATGAATATGATTGAGGCTTAAAACAATTGTAGGGTGAGACTGCTTTACTTCAGAAGTCGAATACCGTTTGTCTACAAATCGGCGAAGGCGATCAAGATAAGTCTGAGGTTGATAGTTTGTGGCGTCGTCAAAAACAACCATGTAGTCAACATCAGACCTATCGTCAGCAGACCTCGGCAGTATCGTGCCTCGATCATAAGAGCCGAAACGAAAGTGGTCTTTAAGAGAGTCGAAATGCTGATCGAGTCGCGTAGAAAGCGTAGCAACTGAAGTTTGAACGCTAGTTTTTTCAGAGGCCGACAATACGAGCGAGCCCGAAACTGAAGAGAGATGAGATTGTACAGACACAGACGGTATAAGCCTATCAGGAAGTATCTGTAGTACGTTAGCACTCTTAAAGATACATTTGCGCTTTATAGATTGCCAATTCTATACAAGCATAACGGTTTGCGCCCACCCTTTTTTTGATACACTCATTTCATCACAGCATCGCCTGACGGTGTGTGTCAAAAAAAGGGTATGACTGTTTGGCTGCAACATGGCTTGAGTGAGCAGGGTGCGCTCGTCTGCGTCGAGGACGTATCGAGCGGTCGGACTGCGCTGCACTGCCCATATTGTACGGGCGAGCTGACG